>LZRV01000100.1 GCA_002159065.1 Paenibacillaceae bacterium ZCTH02-B3
CCGTTCTGGACATGCGTGCTGCCTTCCCGCAGTTCGACGTTGACGCCGTAACCCTCCTGGCCCAGGTAAGCAAATATGGGCGCGTAGCCGTCGAAACCTTTGTAGGTGCGGCAGACGCCTTCTTTTCGGGTGCCGGAATTGTCAAAGGGAGAAACGTCGATGTCCAGCGGTACGCAGACGACCGAACCGGCCTGAACACCGGTAAGCGGCGCCTGGACGCGGCGAATCAGATCGGCGGATTCCTCCAGAAGAATCTCGTTCCATCCCGCCGCTTCTGTCGCAGCACGATCCAGGCGTTGCCGAAGCGTCGGGCTGGAGGGCACTTTTTGCAGTTGCAAACAGATCGGAAATACATCGTCGTTCCGAAACGGCTCAATATGGTCGAAATCGCTCTTGCCTTGGCAGAGAAGCCCGATGTAACTTTTCATCACGTCGGCATGAGAATGATAGGGGTTCTCCATCTCCGAAAGGCGTGTATGGTTTAAACGCTGGGCTAATCTGGTATGTGCAAGCAATGCCCCTACGGTTGCAAGACCGGCATGGGTGGAAAGGATAAGCTCCTTGGAGCGGACGAACTTGATTTTCATATATGACACCCCGCAGGTGAATGTTATCTTGTTTATGTCATTCGCCTTCGGAAGTGTATTTGCCTGCTTTTTCTCGCATTTTCATCAGTTGATGATCACGGATTCAGGTCTCGCCATTCAAACCCATCGTTTTCCAGCCATTTTTCTTTCAAATAGGTTTTGAACCGCTTGGGGGGGTTTTCGGGAAAACGTACAAACACCTGTTTGCCGTCAGCCAAATCAGCGCTGATTCTTTCCAAAAAACGGGCTGGTCCTGGAAGCGACCACCAGAGAAAACTCAAATTGAATCACCGGCTTCAAGCACCAACTTGGCGACCAGCGGATCCGCTTTCCAGATTCCTTTGCCCGCTTGTCTGGCGGTTCCTAGTAATTCGGCGCAGACCAGGATTGACCTCACCATTTCCGCCGGAATCTTGAGCGTATCGGATATTTCTTGGAAATGGACATCACCGAGCGCTACATACTGCAGTACACTCTTCACTTCGTCGCGTGAAGCGCCGAATTCGCTCAGGATCACGTCCATCAGGTCTTTTTCCAGAATGTTTGTTTCGAATTCCTGAATGAAATGCTGCAGTTGATGGGGATTCTTTCGGGCTTTATCGTACAATCGGTAAAGCAGGCTCGACCAGTTCCCCGTCGCGTTTTCAATCTTTTCAATGACCGGACGGGTATTTTCAAATTCGCAATCGCTGAGCCACAGCCCCACCGTAGAAGGATGCCAAGGTTTTAACTGCAGGATCAGGATGCCCGCTTCCAGCAGATCATCCACAAAATCGGGATTTTGCCGCGCCAGAGCCAGCGTGTGTTCGGCATCCGCTAAAAAGATGACGTACAGCTTATCATAGCGCTTCGAAGAATCGAGGAACTCCCTAATCTCCTTGACCCATTCCGTTGTCCAGGGACAATCAAAATCCACCAAGATGAACACTTTATCGGCGCGCGTTTCGCCCATCTCCCGCAATTGACGGAGGAATGCGGATTTTTCCATTACGCCGCTGATGACCCGCAATTGGAATTGACCCGCGTCTTGTCGATCCCGCAGGTATTCCTTCACTTCGCCGATACCCGCCGCTTGATGGCCGAAGATGATCGAAACTCTTTTCGGCGATTGCATCAGTTCCGACTCCTGCTCGGCCGTCAACGGGCTGCGCCGGGAATTGGGCGGGACTCCTTCAACTCGGTAGGAAGGCCTGAAGTGCGCCGCATCGTATTCCGTCAAAATTACACGGTCGGTCCTGAGCAACTCCTCTTCGATTTCATTTTTTGTACCCATCAGGGAAACCAGATTGGGGCTGCGGAGGCAGTAATATCCTTCCCGGACCCGCCGGAGCACCCCGAGATCCACCATCTCATCCAGCAGGACACGGAAAGAGTCCATCGCCATATTGGAAAACCCTTCCGACCAATAATCCACGGAATGTCTCAGAATCTCCTTGACGGGAATACCGTTCTTCGGTACATCGTCATCTCCCAGAGATTCGAGGGCGATGACATGGGCGATCACTTTGTACCTCGGGTCGAGTTGAAGCGTCAGGTTGAATCGATGCTTGATCGCCTGTTGCAACTCACGGTCCTGGTAAGCTTCGTCCACCTGCCGGGCAGTGATGATATAAGGCGGCGTTTTGGCCGAGAACGACATGAGCGAACGATGGTCCAGCAAATGGCGAAGCAACTGATGGCAATACAATTGAATCAGGCTCGGATAATAGTTCGTTTGCGACAAAATCTGCAGGACCAAGTCAGGCGTTTCGAAGAAATAGCCTAGCGCTGCAAGCGGTTTGGTGATCAGCTCATAGGCATCTTTCCATTCCCCTTTAGACATGAGGGGACCGACGCAGATGGCCTGGCCCAGATGCGCCAATGGGTCGTTCTGGTTTTTGAATGACCGTTGCACGTTATGAAGACCGGCGAAAACCACATGGAACCGCTTGTTGGTTTTTTCCATGAAACCTTTGATTTTCGAGCAGCGGATGAAACCATTGCCGCTCCGATTCCGTTCATCGGCTGAAATTCCGTAATCTTTTGCGTCCATTTCCAAAAACCGGTCAGCTTCATCAAGCAGCAGCAGGATCCGCCGCCTCCAGTCCTTATCCAACCAGTCCTGGATTTGCTGGAACAGTTTGTCCGCCGAATTGACATTCGGTTTGATTTCGGAAAGGCCGACGCGATTCAATTCCCGAGCGATGACGTTCCAGATTTCGTCAATGGATTTGTTCAAACCGATCCCTTCGGCCTTTAAATCGATCCAGACCGCAAGCCGTCCGTCACCCGGCGAATGGAACCGCCGCTCCGCTTCGCGAAGAAGCACCGTCTTTCCCAGTTGCCTGCCACCGTAAACCAGCCCCGAGCGTCCTTCCATGATGGCCTGCAATTCGGCCTTCCGCCCAAAAAACATTTCCGACGGCAGAAGGGAAGCGGTGGTTTGATAAGGTTCCAGATACGTAAATGGCAAAGCTAGTTTGAAAAACACCGGCAGGCGGGAACCCCTCTCCCCACACAGATACAGGAGCAGCACTTCGTCCAGCACGATGAACGTCCGTCTGCGCTCCCGGCACAGTCTCGCCAGTTCACGTCGGTTTTGGGCGCTGAGGCGACCGAAAAAGAATACGATGGCCGGCAAATGCCCGTCTCCGATATTGCTGATTTCATTAAGCATGTCCTCCGGAGACAACCTGTCCCAGAACGCCACAAGCCGATAATGGCCTTTGGCCTGCGAACCGTAGAAAGGAACCGGGCATCGATTGGGATCCGACAGAACTTCCGTCTTGATAATCTGATAATCACGGGATGTTTTGGAAGTAGGGGTTCGATCCACAGATTTAACCGAAAGACCGATATTGTTCAAGATCACCCGGATGTCCCGCTCTTCCACCACTGTCCGGCTGGAGGACTTTTTGGCGCGTCTCCACGCTTCCAACATTTCGGCCGCCTGGCGGCGCTGGGCGCTCGGCAATTGCCCCATGTCCAACGGACCGACATTTTTGCCGTCCTTGATCATATTGATGATTCTGCTCAAATCCGTACTATTGAGCGTTTTGATCAATTCCTGAAATACGGTGGCATCCGGATCAAAAAATTCACGGAAAGGTTCGCGTTCCTGCTCTTTGGATGACAGCGACTCAAAAACAATTTCCTCATTGTTCTGAATACGGCTTAACAATTCTTCGGCCGTGTACAAATTCCCGGTTTCCAAAATTTTCTTTATCTGGTCATAATGCGGGTGGGATTCGGTCACACCGGCCTCCCGGAACCGCCGTTTCATGCGTTCCCGGGCTTCGTTCCGTTCCCTTTCAAGGTCGGAACGCAATTGTTCCAGTTTGCCCAATGCTTCAGGGAAATAAAGGATCTCGTCTATCGACCGTTCCAGAGGTTCCAGTTCGGTCAAATATTTATTTCGCTTATGATCATCGATCAAATTGTGGGTAAACGCGGTTTCAATCTGTTTGACAGCATCCCGGATGCTGTGCCGCAGCGAATCCCTGTATTCTTTCAGACGGATGTCTAACCGTTCCTCAAGTTTGTCCCGGTTAAGCCCAAGCGTCAACAGTTCCTCGTCTCCGGCCGTCTCCAGCATCAGTCGGCAGCCTTCCACATCCCTCCGGTCCAGCCGGGCATTGAACGCTTCTTCAAAAGACGGCAGACCGTCTTCCATCGTACGGACCAGTTCTTCAACGGGAAATCCGCCGGCCGCATCATACAGGGTCCAGTCGGACCGGATGCCGATGGCGGGAATCTTCAGCAGGGGATGGTTGAGGATAAAATCGGCTTTCGGTTCTTTATTGGGAACGGGAGTGTTCGGGTCGAACAGAGCGAAGACTTCCCGGACGGCCCACTCCAGCAGGACGAAGGCGGACTTTGCGGAAGCCTCTCCGGCGCTGGCGGCCTGCTCACGCAATTCGCCGATCACCTCCTCGTAGCGCGGCCGGATTCCTTTCTCCAGTCTCTTGGCGATTTGCTGATGGTATTCATTGCTGTGACCAGGCTGGCTGTTTACAAGCCGGATCCATTCCCTGACCAGCTCCATCGCTTCGTCGAAATTGGAACGCAGTTGCTGCAAAGCCCGCGCCGTGATATCCTTGCCCGACTGTCTGCCGAGTTCAAACCGGTCCGTATAATGAACCCGGCTCCTGAACTCGTTGGGATCCATGTATTTGTCGAGGAAGGTACGGGCTTCTTCCACTTTTTCGGTTCGATTCTGCAAAATACAATCCAGCCAAAAATGCACCCAACCTTGGGGTTCCATCCATTTCATCCAAACCTTGGATGCAGCCTGGAACAAAATGGTGGACGAAGAAAGCTTGCGGATCGCTTGTTCCGTGTCTCGTCTCAGTTTTGCCTGTTCTTCCTTCCAGGCGGCTTCCGTTTTCAGATTGTGCAGAACATAAGGATCCAGAGGGATATAATGGGACGCAAAGTCCTTCACGTGATCGATGAAGTTGTACATCCGCCCCCTGAAATTGATCTTTTGGAGGATTTGGAGCGCGTTGGTGCCCGGAGCCAATATCGCGGGCTTCAGAGCGGCAGCCGCCATCAAAAGGCCGTATACATGGTCTTTGAACTTTTCGGCAAATCCTCCGCTAAGCCAGCTTTCGAACATCCCTTTCAAACGATTGGCGATTTCCCCGACATCGAAACGTATATATTGTGCAAGAAGGGTCGCCTGGATCAGATCGGGCAGAACGCGCCGGTCGTCTTCGCTTTGCCCGTAAAGATGTTCGGCCAGCCTGTAGGCTTGGGACAACCGATTTTCTTGCATCCACTTCCACAACAAACGTTCCCATTCCGAGGCATGCGGTTCGCCGGCAGCGTCGGAATCTATCTTTTCTGACGGAAATTCCGATTGGGTCTGAGTCTGATCGGCGGTTATTGTTTCGGGTATTTTTTCTTCCGGTATGGTTTCTTCCTTTTGTTCCTTTTCTTCTTTTACTTCCTTTTCTTCCGTTTGAACAGCGACGCGATTTTCTTCCGGTTCAATACGCGTCAGCGGAACTTCGTCAACGTCAGCCTCGCTCAAAAATGCCGCAGCGATTTGGTCGGTATGACGCTCCTCCTGTGAAGAATGTTCGAGGGAAGGAGGCTCGAGATAAAGCCTTTTGCGCAATAAGGCTGCGGCAATTTTTTCATTCAGTCTGCCGCGCACCAATTCTTCGAATTTTAGCCATTCGTCATCCGCAAGGGATTGACCCTCGTGCAGCATCCGGACCAAAGCCATGTACGGTTCAATCTCTTTTAAATAATTTTTTTCATAAAAATCATGATTTTCCATATCATTAATGAGCAACTGTACTCGGGAATACAAATCTGACAAAACAGCTTCATCAGCCGGTGATGTGGATTTGATGTTCAGGCACATTCTCAGCCATTTTTCGTATTCTCTTTTCAGATTTTGGGCGTGAATTTTTTCTTCGGCAAAATCAAAAATTTCTTGCAGGGTTCGAAAAGTCTTTTCTTCATTGTGGCATTCCAATAATATTAAATTCAACAATTGGTCAACAGACGAGCGAAAATGTTCAATCTTCCCACTCAGATGGTCGGGAGGAAGGATCCCTTCATCCTTCAGTTGGGTACCGGTCTGAATCAGCGTGTCAGCCAACTGTTCCGACTCGGTCCGCAAATCATTTATTAGCTTTCGAACTTCGTCCATGTTTTTCATTGTACTGCCAGCACCTCAATGAACACTCGATTTTTTTCGATTCTGTGGGTGGACCTAGGAAAAAATGCCTATAAAAAATTACGACAAGACGAGTCGAGTTTCCTTCATTTTTGCATAAAATTTGTCGATTTAAAAAATCAGACCGCCAGATAAATTTCGACTGTCCAGTTTGATAAAATGTGACTTTCTCATGCGAGCCACACGGCTGAAATTTACCATCCGCCGGGTCAATCCCGCTTCAACCCGTCAGCGAGGCGAGGCTCTTCTTTTTGCGGATCGCCCGGCGCGCAACGTCGGCGATCGCTTCCGGGGTCATGCCGTATTTCTTGAGCAGCGCGTGGGGTTTGCCGGATTCGCCGAAGGTGTCCTGGGTCCCGACGCGGACCACCATCACCGGATAATGCTCCGCCAGCACCTTCGCCACCGCGCCGCCCAAACCACCGTAGATGGAATGCTCTTCCGCGGTCACGACGCAGCCGGTTCTTTTCGCCTCGGCGATGATGGTTTCCTGGTCGATCGGCTTGATTGTGTGCATGTTGACGACGGACGCGGAGATGCCTTCCCTCTTCAGCATGTCGCTCGCTTCCAGCGCCATACCGACCATGATGACGCTCCCCGCCGGTGCGCAGCGTGCGCGCCTTGCCGATCAAAAAGGGCTCCCGGATCCTGTCTGTCAAATGCGGGAAAGCCAACCGGGTGAGCCGCAGATTGACCGGTCCCTGCATTTCGGCCGCCGCGATGGTAGCCAGGCGCGTTTCGGGTCCGTCCGGCGGCACGATCACCGTCATGCCCGGCATGAGGCGCATGGCCACGATGTTGTCAACAAAAAAGCGATCTGCCCGGCCTCCTTCTTCGTGGAAGGAACAAAAAAACGGGCTTGCCCGCGCAAGCCCGTCGGTTTCGTGCATTATGCCGCCGCCGGCCGGTCCGGTCAGCTGTTGACGAAATGGTACGCCGGTCCTTTCAGCCGCTCGAGCACCAGCTCCTGCAGCTCCAGAGAAAGCCCGGTTTCCTGCAGCGCCCGGCGCATGCAATCCAGCCAGGCCTCTGCCCGTTCGACGGTGATCGGAAACGGCAGATGGCGGGCGCGCATCATCGGATGGCCGTACTTCATGGAATAAAGGGGCGGACCGCCGAAAAACTGCGAAAGAAACATGAACTGCTTCTCCATGAGCGGCCGGATGTCGTCCGGAAAGAGCGGCCCGATGAGCGGATCGGCCTTCACCTTCGGATAGAAGGCTTCCACCAGACGGCGGATCGTCGGCGCTCCCCCGATTTTTTCGTAAATCGTCTGTCCGTCTTCCTCGAATGCAAACGGCACGGCTCTCCCACCCGTTTTCTTTTCTCCCGTGCGCATCCTGTTTTCTTTCTCTTTATCCATGATAACATTAAAGTTATTGATGGCAAAAAAAGCTTTTTCCAAAACGACGAAACGCATGTGCCTTGGACCCGGAGGAAAACATGGACCGACCCGACGACCATCCTTCGCATTCGGGAGACGCCCGCGGATCGGCACGCGCCGCGTTTTCCCGCCAAATGCCCGCCGGATTCGGCGCCCACGCCCTGTTCGCCGTCGTCACGATGCTGTATTGGTCTTCCATGTACATTTATGTTCCCGTTCTGAGCCCTTACCTGGAATTCCGAGGCCTGTCCATGGGCCTGATCGGCTTTGTGCTCGGCAGCTACGGGCTTACGCAGCTCGTCATCCGGCTGCCCCTCGGGCTTTGGTCGGACCGGGTGAACCGGCGAAAGCCGTTCATGCTGCTGGGCCTGCTGACCGGGGTGGTCAGCTGCTGGCTGATGATCGCCGGCGGAGGCTGGGGAATGCTGCTCGCCGGGCGGATCCTGGCCGGCGTCTGCGCATCCACCTGGGTGGCCTTCACCGTCCTGTACGCGTCCTATTTCCCGCCGCAGGACGCCACCAAGGCGATGGCCGACGCCAGTTTCCTGACGAACACGGGCCGGCTGTTCAGCATGGTCGCCGGCGGCTGGCTGCTGGAAGCGGGCGGATATGACGCCGTGTTTCTGACCGGCGCCGGGCTGGCCGCGGCCGGACTCGCCGCCGCGTTTTTCATCCGCGAGCCCCGCGCGGGCCGGGCCGGTCCCCCATCCGCCGCCAGGGCTCCGGAGGACCGGGCGTCCGGAGAGGAGCGGCCTTCCTGGATACAGGTGCTTGCTTCCTCCAAACTGGTCTGGGCGTCGAGCCTGTCCCTTCTGGCGCAGGGCGTGACTTTCATCACCATGTTCGGGTTCACCCCTCTCATGGCGGAAAGGATGGGCGCGTCGGGAACGGAGCTTGCCTGGCTGACCTGCGCCTTCATGATCCCGAACGCTTTTTGCGCCTTTGCCGCGGGCCGCTGGCTGGAGCCGAAATTCGGCGCGCGGAAGCTGATCGTCGCCGGTTTTCTGGGCAGCGCGGCGTTTACGGCGCTGATTCCTTTGAGTCCAAGCCTCGAATGGCTGTACGTCACCCAGGCGCTGAACGGCGCTTCGCAGGGAGTCTTCGCCCCGCTTTTCCTGGGCCTGGCGATCCGCGATTTTCCCGCGCGGCAGCGGGCCACCGCCATGGGCTTCTATCAGGCCTTCTATTCCCTCGGCATGTTTTCCGGGCCGTTCATCGCCGGCTGGCTGAACGAATGGGGCGGCCTCACCGCCGGCTTCATGTTTGGCGCGGGTCTCGGACTGGCGGGCGGACTGCTCGCCGCCGTCTGGAACGGCCGGCTGCCCCGTTTGCTGCGCGCGGCCGGCGCGGAGCGGAGCCACCGGCTCGACGCCTGAAGTTCACGGCTCACGGGCATGGGTCCCGGACTTCCCACGGATTACGCGGAAGTCCACCACCAGAGGGCGGCCGCCGCCAGCGCCGCACCCGCCGCGAGGACGGTGTCACCCGTTCCCCATCGCAGCCGGACGGGCGCCGGACCCGGCCGGCCCCGCCCGACGCCGCGGCTCTCGAGGGCCGCGGCGGTTTCTTCCGCCAGCCGCAAGAGCGCCAGCAAGAATGGCAGGGTCTGTTCACGCAAAGCGCGCACGAACGCCCCGGGGGCAAGGCGCGGCGTTTTCCCGCGGGCCAGGGACAGCCTGCCGAAGCGCTCCCATTCCGCCAGGAGCAGCGGCACGAAGCGCAGCGTCATCGCCGCCGCCAGGGCCGCCCAGCGAAGCGCATCCGGCGCGCGGCCCCGGAAGGGGACCGGCCGCTCCAGGGCCAGCTTGAGCCGGTAAGGCGAAACCGCCGTCAGGATGCCCAGGCCCGGCAGCATGGCGATCAGCGTGGCGGCGAACACCCGCAGCGTCCGGTCGCCCTGGGCGGCCGCCGCCGTGATGTCCGTCCCGCCCGCCGCCAGGCCGGCCGCCGCCGACACCAGCAGCGCCGCCAGGGTCCAGCCGGCGATCAGGCCGCGCCAGCGCCACACCGGAATGCGGCCCAGCACCGCCAGGGCGGCGACGATGACGGCTCCCGCGGCCAGTTCCCGCCATTCCCCGAGCCGCGCCAGGCCGGCCGCCAGCAAGGCGTAAGCCAAAAGCAGGGCGCGGGGATCAAGCTGCGCCAGCCCTTTTCCGTTTTTCATCGGGCGGTTTTCGGCTTTTTTTCGGCGTTCCGGTTCCACATCCGGAACGACTGGTGCGGTTTCCCGCTTTGACGCGATCTCCCGCTCTGCCGAGATCTTCCCCTCCGGACACATCGAACCGCCGCCGGGGAGCAGCCCGTCGAAAGCAAGGCCGTTGCGGGCGGAAAGTCCGAGGACCTTCGCGTGATGCGCCAGCTTGCCGGGCTCCCACACCTCATGCTCCGGAACGCCCTTTAGCCACGCTTCCCTGGCCAGGAAGAACCATTCCGGCGGCTCAAGCCCCGCTTTCGCCAACAGTTCCGGCCTCTCGAGCAGGTCCCGCCGACTGCACCACACCGGCGGCCTGTCCGGCCCCGGGAGGAGGAGCAGACGGTCCGCCAACGGCAGAGCCCATTCCCAATCGTGGGTCGCCACCACGACGCCCCGGCCTTCCCTTTTGCACCGCGCCAAGGCGGCGGCCAGCGCCCGCTGTCCTTCGCCGTCGAGCCCGGCGGTCGGTTCGTCCAACAGCAGCCAGGGGGCGGGCGTGGCCAGCGCGGCCGCCAGCGCGGCCCGCCGCTTTTCCCCTTCGCTCATGTGAAACGGATCGCGGGCAAGATCGGACGCTTCCCAGCCGAACACCGCCAGCGCCTCTTCGATGCGCCGGTCCCGCTCGCCGGACGGAAGCCGGTACGGACGCAACGAATACCGCATTTCCTCCCCCAGCGTCCGGAGGAACAGCTGTGATTCGGCGTCCTGCGGCGCATATCCGTATTGAAGGAGCGCCTCCCGCCTCGGCCGCCGCCGGCCGAAAAGACCACCCGGACGCCACAGCGGCCGCCCGTTCCATAAAATGGCCAGCTTGCCGGGGGGACGCAGTCCGGCCAGCTGCTCAAGCAGATGGGTTTTGCCCGCTCCGTTGGGACCGGCGATCACCGTTACCGTGCCCGGAACCAGGCGCACCGGTCCGTCCGGAATCAGGCCGCGGACGGCGATTCCCCGTTCTCCGTCCATCGTGTCCGGCGTCGGGACCATCGAAGGAATCCCTTCCTCCGCGGCGGTCGCTGATACGGCAGACGGGATCTCCTTCCGGCGCATCCCGGTTGCAAGAGCGGCGGAGAACGGCGGACGCAGCCCGCACCGCTCGCAGGGAGACCGGCCAAAACCTTCGCGGTCAGTGCCAAAAAACCCCCGCACCGGACCGTCATACAGGATGCGGCCGTCCTTCAGCGCGATCACGCGTTCATCCGGTCCAAGTTCATCCAGCCGCTGCGTCACCCAGACGACGGCCGTTCCCGCTGCATGCCGCCCGCGGGCGATCTCCAGTACCTTCCGCCTGCTCCGCTCATCCAGCCTGGAAGTCGCTTCGTCAAAGACGATCAGGGGCGCTTCGCCCGCGATTGCCGCCGCCACCGCCGTCAGCTGGAGCTGTCCGCCGGAGAGCCGCTCCCAAGGCGTGTCCGCCAGCGCCTCCAGACCGACCTCGCGAAGCGCTGCGGAGGCAGCCCACTCCGCTTCCTTCGTCGGATGCGGCCGCCCCTCCAGCGCGAGGAGCACTTCTTCCCGGGGAGTCGCCCCGAACAGCTGCGCTTCCGGCCGCTGCAGGACGACGGGCGCCGGCCCGTGGCCGGCAAAACCCCGTTCGATCCGGCCCAGCGTCCCTTCGCAATGCAATCCGGCCAGCAGGCGGGCCAAGGTCGATTTGCCGCTGCCGTTGACGCCGGCCACATTCAACCACTCGCCGGGCGCCAAGCGGACATGCACGTCTTCCAGCAAGGCGTGCAAATCGCCGTCCGCGCCTTCCCGGATCACGGTCACCCCCAGGAGTTCCAGGTCCCGCCGGTTCCCGGCGTTTTCCCGGTTCGCCGAAGCCGCGGACCCGTCAGGAATCTCCGCAACCTTCGGTCCGCCCGGGACTATTTGCCTTTCCGAAACCTCGGACCCGTCCGAAGGAGCCGGTCCGCCCAAAGATTTCTGCCGAAATTCCGCCTCCGCCAAATGTCATCCCTCTTCAAAGCCGGATGATTTCATGGTAGAATCCAAAATGGTTAACCGCGAATCTAATTTTAGGTTAACATTAAGGAGGAGTTTTGCCAATGAAAAAAACAGACGTTCCCGTGCCACATCCCGGCGAACCGGCGGCCGCTCCCGCGCCGGCCCGCGCCCTGCGGGCGGTGGTGTTCACGGCGCTTTTCGCCGCGTTGTTCGCCGTGTTGAGCAGCATCGCCATTCCCGTCGGACCCGTGCCGGTGACGCTGCAAACCTTTGGCGCCATGATCGCCGGCGGCCTTCTCGGCGCCCGCTACGGGTTCGCCAGCGTGTTGCTGGCCGTGGGGCTGGCCGCCGCCGGATTGCCGATCTTTCACGGCAAAGGCGGCTTGGCCTACGTGCTGGGTCCCACGGGCGGATACATCTTTTCCTTTCCCCTCGCCGCGTTGCTCGTCGGCTGGGCTTCGGACCGGCTGTTTCCGGGCCGCGTCCGTCCGGCCCGCCTGACGCCGTCCCGGCTCTTGCTGCTGTTTGCGGCCATGATCGCCTTCGGCGTGGCCGTTCCCTACCTCTTCGGCGTACCGTGGCTGGCCTTCCGGGCGGACATGGGCCTGGCGGAAGCCGTCGCCGCCGGCCTTGTGCCCTTTCTTCCCGGGGATGCGGCCAAAGCCGCAGCAGCCGCCCTCGTCGTAGCCGCGCTGCGCCCGTATATGCCGAAGCTGGGCAACTTGAACCTGCGCGCCGCAGACCGGGGCCAAACCTGAACCCTGTACGCAAGCCCCCCTCCTTCACGGCAAGACTTGCCCCGCCCGCCGCCGGCGGACAATCATCCAGACCGCGCAGGCGGAAGCCGCATATGATAAAGCACCCGGGCCAAATGAAGGAGGGCGGGCTGCACGACCATGCTGGGCGGCACGACCACGCTGAGCGGCACGCTGGACATCTGCATCGCCGACATCCCGGACGACACCGTCTACCTCACCGAAAGCGGGCCGGGAAACGAAAGTCCGGGGCTGGGTTCCATCGGGGACGGCAGCGTCATCGAACTGGTCCACGGCAGAGAACGAAGCACGGTCACCATACGGCATCGGGAAAAAAGCGAAATGTTCACCGACCTCATGGAGATCGGCGCGGATCTGGCCCGCAGGATAAAACTCAGGCACCAGTGCCGTTACGAATGGTTCTTCGCGCCCGGCCAGGGGATCCTCGTATTAAAGGCGAAACCGGTCAGCTCCTGCACGGCTATCCTCGCCGGCAACCGGAGGCTGGGAAAAGGGTTCGTGTCCATCGGTTCCGAACTGCTGGCCAGACTCGGCGTGCCGGAAAACAAGGGGATGCCGGTTCGCATTGTTTACGGCTCCCGCGCCAGGACGTTGAAACTCTACATCCCCTCCAACCTGCTCGAAAACCGCCTTCAGCTGGCGCCGCCGGCTTTCCGGTATTGGGGGCTAGTCCCGGGCAGGCCCTACCGGCTGCGTTACGACCAGCGCAGCGGCACGCTGACGGTGGTGCCCTTCTTCAACGCCCCGATTTCCGGGATCTCCCGGGAAACGACGGACCGCCCGACGAACCAAGCCTGACATGGCGGAATCGGACGGCCAACCGAACAAAAAAAGAACGGCCCGCACAGGGCCGATGGAGACCGTTGACAAAGGTTTGCCGACGGTGAGTAGTAAAAAATCGACTATAAACACTCACGAGGCGTTCTCGGCGGGCCAACGCAGTCGAAAAATCGACTACGATGGCCCCCGGGCCGCTTCCAGATCCACGATCTCGGCCAGCGTATCGCGGATGATGCCCACCACCGACTGCAGCATATAGTTGACGTCTACCTGGCTTTGCTGGAATTGCCGGACGAGGGGGATCTCATCCAGCTCATCCTGCAGCGCCTCGATTTCCTTTTCGATCTTCTCCACCATCTGCTGGTTGCGGAACGTCGTCTGGAACGCCACGAGTTCCTTTTGCTTTTTCTTGAGCCGGGCGATGAGGTTTTGGACGCGCTCGTTTTCCCGGATTTTCCGCTCGGCTTCCTGGTACAGGCGGACTTCCTCCGTGCTCGCCAGCAGATTGGCCAGTTCCCTGGCCCGCTCCAGGATGTCCTCGCGGAGGATCAGTTCCCGGTTGTCCAGCCAGAATTTTTCTTTTTCACCATGCTCATGAGACATGACGTATGATCCCCCTCGGGTGTTCCGAAAATTCCTTTCGCGGGCGGCAAGAGGACCGGCGCCTTGCGGGCGGCATGGAACCCGTGACTTCCTCGGGGCAAGGGAGCCCGTCCCTCTCGAGCAGCCAGGGAACCCGTGCCGTCACGGTCGGGCAATCCGCCCGCTTCCGGACGCGGGCAGACAACCCGCGCCCCCATCCCGCGCGGCCAAGGTCAGGCGCCGCGCGCTTCTTTCACGGGCGCATCACCGAACGCCCCGCCCGGACCGGCGACCGCCTCCGCGCGGATGTACCAGGTCTGCGGATCGGTGACCCGCACCTGCACGAATTCGCCCACCCATTCCTTCGGCCCCTCGAAATGGACGAGCTTGTTGGTCCGGGTCCGGCCGGACAGCACGCCCGGCTTCGTCTTGCTTTCGCCTTCCACCAGCACCTCGACGGTCTGCCCGGCCAGGCGCCGGTTGCTCTCCAGGCTGAGGCGGGCGACCAGCTCGTTCAGGCGCAGTAGCCGGTCGCGTTTTTCTTCATACGGCACATTGTCGGGCATTTCCGCCGCCGGCGTGCCTTCCCGGGGCGAATAGATAAAGGTGAACGCCGAATCGAAGCCTACTTCTTCCACCAGCGACAGCGTCTCCCGGAACTGCTCCTCCGTCTCGCCCGGGAAACCGACGATGATGTCCGTCGTCAGCACCACGTCCGGAATGGCCGCGCGGATGCGGCGCACCAGGTCCAGATACTGCTCGCGGGTGTACCGGCGGTTCATCCGCTTCAGGATTTCCGTGCTGCCCGACTGCACCGGCAGATGGATGTGCTCCACCAGATTGCCGCGCATGGCCAGCGTTTCGATCAGGCGGTCGTCGAAATCCCGCGGATGGCTCGTCATGAAGCGGACCCGGGGAATGTCGATCTTGCGGATCTCGGCCATCAGGTCGGCGAACCGGAAATCGCGATCCGCAAAGTCCTTCCCGTACGCGTTCACGTTCTGGCCGAGCAGGGTGATTTCCTTGTACCCCTGGCGGGCCAAATCGCGCACTTCCGCGATCACGTCCTCCGGCAGGCGGCTGCGCTCCTTGCCCCGCGTGTACGGCACGATGCAGTAGGTGCAGAACTTGTCGCAGCCGTACATGATGTTGACCCAGCCGCGCAGCCCTTCCCGCCGCTTCGGCAGGTTTTCGATGATGTCGCCTTCCTTGGACCAGACCTCCACCACCATTTCCTTGCCGAACAGCGCGTCCCGCAAAAGATACGGCAGGCGGTGGATGTTGTGCGTGCCGAAAATGAGGTCCACATAAGCGTATTTGCGCATGATGCGGCTGACCACCGACGCTTCCTGGGACATGCAGCCGCAGACGCCGAGGATGAGGTCCGGCTTCTCCAGCTTCAGGGACTTCAGATGCCCGAGCTCCCCGAACACCCGGTCCTCCGCATTTTCGCGGACGGCGCACGTATTCAGCAGAATGACGTCGGCCTCCCGCCGGTCGTCCGTCCGCTCGTAGCCCATTTCCTCCAGCAGGCCGCGCATCACTTCCGAGTCGTGCTCGTTCATCTGGCAGCCATACGTATAGATCAGATATTTGCGGCCCTTGCCGAGGCCCCTCAATTCCTCGGGCACGGCCGTCTCGTAAAGGACGCGGACCTCTTCCCGGCCGCGCCGCCTTCCCTTCAGGTAGTCCGGTTCCGACAAAATGTGGATGTCGCGGCCGCCGATGCGGATGATCTTCCCGCGTTCGTCCTCGGCGATCACCTTGGCATCCGAAAAATCGAAGTATTTGCTGTAATCCTTCGCCAACCTTCGTCCCTTCTTTCCGTCTGAAGTGGCGTTCGCCGTATTATAACATGTTCGGGACGATCCTGCACCCCTGATCTTTCCGCCGTCAGTCGTCCAAGATTTCCCCGTAGTCGCCCGTCGTGACCCCCGCCGCGTTGCCCTCGTCCGTGTCGATGTGCATGTCCAGGGCAAAATCGGGGGACACCCGCGCGATGACGTTCTCGAACACGAGTCCCCGCTCGCCGCCGACGCGCACGCGGAGCCGCTGCTTGTCCCGGATGCCCCACCGGGCGGCGTCCTCCGGATGGAAATGGATGTGGCGCGCGGCGATGATCACGCCTTCGTCCACGGTCACCTCGCCCGCCGGACCGACGATCCGGATGCCGGGGGAACCCGCGATGTCGCCCGATTCCCGCACCGGGGGATTCAGGCCGAGATGCAGCGCGTCCGTCCGGGACACTTCCAGCTGCGTCGCCTTCCGCACGGGACCGAGAATGCGCACCTTTTCAAAAGCGCCTTTCGGGCCGTATACGGCCACCGTTTCGTTCGCGGCAAACTGCCCGGGCTGCGACAAGGGCCGAAGCACGGTCAGCCGGGCGCCTGTCCCGAACAGGATCTCCAGATGTTCCTGCGTCAGATGGATATGGCGCGCGGACACGCCGATGGGTACGCGTTTCACTGCGATTGCTCCCTTCCGCCGGTTGCGTCTGGCCGCCGCGCAAGGCGGCGCCCCATTTTCCATTATAATGACAAAACATCCGGTTTCCCAACCGGATGTCGTCTGGCGTTTGTTGCGATTATCTGAACTCGGCGACCAGTTCTTCGAACGCCTCGCGGGACAGGGTCAGATCCTGGTTTGCCAGCCCCTCGGGCCTGAAGCCCTTCACCCTGTCCTCGTAGGAAGGACGGCTCTTGTCCTGGTAAATGAGCCCCGTGAGCAGCCCGTTCGTTTCCATGATTTTCTGCATCGCCAATACCCGGTTGCCCGGATCGTAATCCGGGAATTCGTCCAGATTGACGATGTTTTCCTTGAACCATTCGTAGGTGTTGATCTTGTTGAACGTCACGCATGGGCTGAACACGTTGATGAAGGCGAAGCCCTTGTGTTTGATGCCTTCCTCGATGAGCCACGTCAGCTGCTTGAGATCGCTGGAGAACGACTGCGCCACGAAGGTCGCGCCCGCCGCAAGGGCGATCTCCAGCGGCGAAAGCGCCGATTCGATGGAGCCTTCCGGCGTGGACTTCGTCTTGAATCCTTCCGGGCTCCGCGGGGATGTCTGCCCTTTGGTCAGGCCGTACACCTGGTTGTCCATGACGATGTAGGTGATGTCCATGTTCCGCCGGATGGCGTGAATCGTATGGTTCGTGCCGATGGCGAAGCCGTCGCCGTCGCCGCCGGCGGCGATGACGGTCAGCTCCCGGTTGGCCAGCTTGATCCCCTGCGCAATGGGCAGGGCCCGGCCGTGGATGCCGTGAAAACCGTAGGCGTGGATATACCCCGAAATGCGCCCGGAGCAGCCGATGCCGGACACAACCACCAGCTGTTCCGGTTCCAGCCCGACGTTCGCCGCCGCCCGCTGAATGGCCGACTGCACGGAGAAGTCGCCGCAGCCCGGACACCAGTTGGGCTTGATGTTGTTGCGGAAGTCCTTGAACGTCGCCATCTCAGATCAGCTCCTTGCAGCCTTTTTCCACTTCATGCGGCAGGAACGGCGTACCGTCGTATTTCAGCATGCTGTGGATCTTGTCGTGGTGCTCTCCGATATGCGTCTTGATGATCGACGCCAGCTGGCCGGTGGCGTTGTTTTCGATGACGACGACTTTCCGGGCTTTCGCCAGATGCGGCCGGACAAGCTCCGCGGGGAACGGGTGCACCTGGCGGATGAACAGGCGGTTCGTCCGGACGCCTTCCGCGGCCAGCCGCGAGCGCACCTCGTCGATGGTTCCCGAGGAAGACCCCATGCCGATGAGCAAAAGGTCGGGTTCTTCGTGCGGCGCGTCCGCCTTCACCGCGTCCCGGATGCGCAGGCCCTGCAGCTTGCGCAGCCGTTTGTCCATCATTTTGCGGCGGTTTGCCGCCTGCTCGTTGGGGCTGCCGGTCTCCGCGTGTTCCACGCCCGTGACGTGGTGGATGCCGTATTTCGTACCGGGCAGCACCCGCGGCGATATGCCGTCTTCCGTGAAGGCATACCGCTTGAACATCTCCGGATTTTCCAGCGGAGGCAGATCCCGCGTGAGCTTCCCGCGGCGGATCTCGATCCGGTCGTAATCCAGCGGCTCGCAGGTCTGCTTGCCGAGGGCCAGCTGCAGGTCCACCGCCAGGATGACCGGCATCTGGTATTCCTCCGCCAGGTTGAACGCCTCGATGGTGTCGTAGAAGCATTCCTCGATGGTGCTCGGCGCGATGACCGCCTTCGGAATTTCCCCGTGGGTGCCGTGGATGAGCGCCATGAGGTCCGACTGCTCCACCTTCGTCGGCAGGCCGGTGGACGGTCCGCCGCGCATCGTATCCACGATGACCAGAGGCGTCTCCGTCATCCCGGCGAGGCCGATGCCTTCCATCATCAGCGACAGCCCGGGTCCGGCCGACGCCGTAAAGGCGCGGACGCCGGCGTAATTGGCGCCGATGGCCATCGTCACCGCGGCGATTTCATCTTCGGTCTGCAGCACCGTACCGCCGAATTTCGGCAGCTGCTTGATCAGATATTCCATGATTTCCGACGCCGGGGTAATCGGATAGGCGAACATGAGCCGACAACCGGCGGCAATGGCGCCAAGGCCGATCGCCTCGTTGCCGATCATGAACAGCTTCTGCCTGCCGTCCGCCGGCGCCAGGCGGAATTCCTCCAGCGGACCTCCGGTTTGTTCCAAAACAAAAGCCGCACCGCGCCGGACCGCTTCGATGTTTTTCTCCACCACGAGAGGTCCCTTGCGTGCGAACTCCTCTTCCACCGCTTTGCCCAGCACTTCCAGCGGCAGGCCGAGCAAGGCCCAGGAAGCGCCGGAAGCGACCATGTTTTTCATCAGGGAAGTGCCAAGCTCTTCGGCGATTCCGGTGATCGGCATCGCGATCAATCGCACGTTCCGGTCTTCGGGAACCGTGGGGTTGAACTTTGCATCCGCCAGGATCACCCCGCCCGGTCTCAATTCATGCGCGTTCAGGTCGATGGTTTCCTGGTCAAACGCCACAAGAATGTCGAGATCGTCCGAAATGGCGCGTTTCGGCTCGGTGCTGATGCGAATTTTGTTGTTGGTGTGTCCCCCTTTGATGCGCGACGAGAAATGCCGGTAACCGTACAGATAATACCCAAGCCGGTTCAGCGCCGTGGAAAAGATCCGGTCGGTGCTTTCCACCCCTTCGCCCTGTTGGCCCCCGATCTTCCAGGACAGCTGACTGATCATGATGCCCATCTCCTTTGGTGATCCGTTGCGACAAAAAAAACGGTTCCACGCAATAAAAGATTTTCATCAGCCATATAAAATATTATGTTGACCACTGAAAAAAAGCAAGGTTCTGAGCAGCTTTCCTGCATAGTTGTTTTCGATGGAACCGATGCCTCAGCGCGAATGTTTCGGGTGGGGTCCGTCAGGACGGGAGAAAATTCCGCAAAAACCGACGGACATTGCCGCCCAGGAACCGCCGCACCAGGTCTTCCGGATAACGCTTGAGCAGCGCTTCCGCCAGAACCGGGTAACGGCCGGGATGCTCAAGGCCGGCCACATGGCGGTCGATCCCGTCGAAATCCGATCCGAATCCCAGATGGTCCGCGCCGCCGAGCTCGCAGATCCGTTCCACGTGCCGGATCACGTCGTCGACGGTCGCAACGCCCCGGTCCGTCAGGAAATCCGGGACGAACGTGACCCCGATCACGCCGCCGGCGGCGATGACCGCCCGGATCTGGTCGTCCGTCAGGTTGCGCGGATGATCGCACACCGACCGCGCGTTTGCATGGGACGCGAAAAAAGGACGGGCCGCCATATCCGCCAGATCCCAGAAGCCGCGCTCCGACAGGTGCGACACGTCCAGCAGGATGCCCAGCGCCTCGCATTCCCGGACGAGCTGGCGGCCGGCCGCCGTCAGTCCCCCGCCCCGCGGTTCCTTCACCCCGTCCGCGGCCCAGTTGGCGTGGTTCCACGTCAGCCCGAGGAGCCTGAGACCCAGGCGGTGCAACAGGCGCAAGGCCCACCACTCGCCCCGCAGGCTGTCCGCGCCTTCCAGGGAAAGCAGCGCCGCAATGTCCCCCGCGCGCGCCGCCTCGTCGAGATCGGCCGCGGTGCGCACCAGCCGGAACCCCGGAAGGGACAGCACGTTTTCCCAAAACAAATCGGCGGCCCTGAGCGCCGTCTCCGGCCGGAGGGACAGCGGTTCTTCCAGGTAGATGGCGAACACCTGCAGATCCACGCCCCCCGCCCGCAGACGTTCCGCGGTCACGTCCAAGCCGCCGGAATCCGTCCCGCCGGCGCCCGGGAAGGACAACCGGGGGTCCATCATCATTTTGTACAGCGCGTCGCAATGCAAATCGGCCGTCTTCAAAAAAAGCCCTCTCCCCTCCGTTCCAATCCTCTCCGATCCTTGTTTCGGGACCCCGGACCCAACAAAAAACCTGTTTACGGGGTAAACAGGCAGACGCGCATGTTCCTGTCCTTTCTACTTTTTCCGGTTTTCCGGGATTCCTTTACCGGGGTTCCACAATCAGCTTGATGGCGGTTCGGTCTTCACCGTCGATGACGATGTCGGTGAAGGCCGGGATGCAGATCAGATCCACCCCGCTCGGGGCCACGAACCCGCGGGCGATGGCCACGGCTTTGATCGCCTGATTGAGCGCGCCCGCGCCGATCGCCTGGAGCTCTGCCGAGCCCCGTTCGCGCAGTACCCCCGCCAAAGCGCCTGCAACGGAATTTGGATTGGACTTTGCGGAAACCTTTAATACTTCCATGACCGGTACCTCCTCGGGGATCGGAAAGGATAGGCCTACTATGGAGATACTATTCGTTGAGTCGTGAGAAAATTCCTTCTTTTCTTCGCACGGAATTGCGGCACTTTGCACGGAATTGTTCGCACGGGGTCGCAACGGAACGATCATCTGGAGATCCAGTCGTCTTCGCTGACGCGGATCATCCGGATTTTGCGGGCAAATCCCGTCTTTTCGTCAATTTCGGCAAAAAGCCCGCTGAACTGCCATTTCCCTCCTTCCTCCACCTCGAAACGCGACGGCAGTCCGGTCAGGAATTTGCGCAGCACCTGGTCGCGCTTCATGCCGATGATGCCGTCCAGCGGCCCGGTCATGCCCACGTCGGTCACGTACGCCGTGCCGCCCGGCAGGATGCGGCCGTCCGCGGTCTGCACATGGGTGTGCGTGCCCAGCACCACCGAGACGCGCCCGTCCAGATGCCACCCCATGGCAATTTTCTCGCTGGTGGCCTCGGCGTGGAAATCCACGAGAACGCACTTGCGCTGGTCCTTCAACTCCTCCAGGATGGCGTCCGCGGCGCGGAACGGACATTCCGCGGGAGGCAGGAACGTGCGTCCGATGAGGTTCACGAGGACGAGTTCCTTGCCGTTTGCCCGAATCACGGTGTATCCGCGTCCCGGCGTTCCCGGGGGGAGATTGGCCGGACGCACCAGCCGCGGCTCGTTGTCAATGAAGTCGAAAATCTCCCGCTGGTCCCAGGTATGGTTGCCCATCGTGATGCCGTGCACACCCGCCTCGAACAGTTCCTGGGCGATCGCGGCGGTGATGCCCCGGCCGCCCGCGGCATTTTCCCCGTTGGCGATGATGAGATGCGGGCGGTATGTCTCCCGGAGCCAGGGCATCACCCGCTTTACCGTTTCCCTTCCCGGACGGCCGACAATGTCTCCGATAAAGATCACGTTCACTGTTATTTCCTCCCTGCCGGAAAAGAAAGTGGCCGCCTGCTGTGCAGCCACTTTCAGCTTCTCCCGTATGGCGGATCTTATTTGGCGTATTCGACCGCGCGCGTCTCGCGGATGACCGTGACCTTGATCTGGCCGGGATAATCCAGTTCGGCTTCGATTTTTTTCGTGATTTCCCGGGCCAGCCGGTACGCTTCCGCGTCGTCGACCTTGTCCGGCAGGACCATGACGCGCACTTCGCGGCCGGCCTGGATGGCGTAAGACTTTTCCACGCCCTCGAACGATTCGGAGATTTCCTCAAGCTTCTCCAGCCGCTTGAGATACGCCTCCAGCGTCTCCCTTCTGGCGCCGGGCCGCGCCGCGCTGAGGGCGTCCGCCGCGCCGACCAGGAAGGAGATCACGCTGTTTGGTTCCACATCCCCGTGGTGGGACGCGATGCTGTTGATGACCACGGGATGCTCCTTGTATTTCTTCGCCAGCTCGACGCCGATTTCCACGTGGGAGCCTTCCACCTCGTGGTCCAGCGCCTTGCCGATGTCGTGGAGCAAACCCGCGCGCTTGGCCAGGGCGATGTCCTCGCCCAGCTCCGCCGCCATGAGTCCGGCCAGATGGGCCACTTCCATCGAATGCTTCAGCACGTTCTGGCCGTAGCTGGTGCGGAACTTCAGGCGGCCGAGAATCTTGATCAGATCCGGATGGAGGCCGTGCACGCCCACTTCAAACGTGCACTGCTCCCCGTATTCCCGGATGCGCTCCTCGATTTCCCTGCGGGATTT
Source organism: Paenibacillaceae bacterium ZCTH02-B3 (assembly GCA_002159065.1). Lineage (GTDB taxonomy): Bacteria > Bacillota > Bacilli > Paenibacillales > Paenibacillaceae > ZCTH02-B3. The sequence goes on from LZRV01000100.1 coordinate 22,357, forward strand.
CTCCACCATTTCCTCGATGCGGGCGGGATGGATTCTTCCGTCGGCGACCAGCTTTTCCAGTGCGTTACGGGCAATTTCCCTTCGGATCGGATCGAATCCCGACAGGATGACCGCTTCCGGCGTATCATCGATGATCAGGTCGATCCCCGTCAGCGTTTCCAAGGCGCGTATGTTGCGTCCTTCGCGGCCGATGATGCGGCCTTTCATTTCTTCATTGGGCAGCGTCACCACCGAGACGGTCGTCTCCGCCACGTGGTCCGCGGCGCACCGCTGGATGGCCAGGGTGATGATGTTTTTCGCCCGCCTGTCGGCTTCCTCCTTGGCCTGCTGTTCGATTTCCTTGATGCGCTGCGCGACCTCCTGGCGGACTTCCTGTTCCGCCGCCTGGAGGATCTGCTGCTTGGCTTCTTCCATCGACAAATTGGATATTCTTTCCAATTCGTTCAATTGCTTGCGGTAAAGCTGTTCAACCTGTTCGTGCAGTTCTTCGATCCGTTTTTCCTTGTTGGCTATCTGCTCCTCTTTGCGTTCCAAGGCTTCCAGCTTTCGATCCAGCGACTCTTCCTTCTGCAGCAGCCGTCTTTCCAGACGTTGGACTTCGTTTCTTCGCTCGCGAATGTCGCGCTCCGCTTCGCTGCGGAGTTTGAACACTTCGTCCTTGGCTTCCAGCAGCGTTTCCTTGCGGATGGCTTCGGCGTCCTTCCGAGCTTCCTCAACGATCTGCTCCGCGGCCTTCCTGGCGCTGGAAATCTGGGCTTCCGCGATGGATTTGCGCACGTAATAACCGATCCCAAAGAAAAGCGCGCCAACAACGACAAGGATCGAGACCCAGATCAGGTTTTCGACCATCTGGTCTCACCTCCTCGTTGCATCGCCAAGGCAACGCTTGGGACACCGATGTGAAATTGTCCGTTTCGCCGATCCGTCCTTCGCCTTCGCCTCCCGCCGGGCGAAAACGAAGCTGTCAGAAGTTTCCGGTTTTAATTTTCCTTTAAGGAACGACCTCTCCGAATCGTCTCGAGGCAAAAAAATTCGGAAATGGGAGAATGAAATACAAAAACATTTTATCTTTTGCAAAAACCGATTGTCAAGGCGCGAAACGGGTCACCGGTCCGGTTCTTCCCCTTCGCCGTCCGCCCGCGAAGCCTCGCTCATGGCCTCATGTACCGCCTCGCGGGCCAGGCTTTTGGGAAAACCCCGCCTGAGGAGCATGGCCATCAGCTTGTGTCGGCGTTCCAGGGCGGATTTCGCCCGCACTTGCGGCAAGCGTTTGCGCGCAAAAGCGAGTGCGGCTTCCCGCTCTTCTTCCTCGCTGACGCCGGCGAGGGCCGCTTCGGCGTCCTCGCGGGCGACGCCCCGCTCCAGAAGTTCATGGCGCACGAGCAGGCGCCCTTTCCGCTGGCCGGTCACCCGGTACGCCGCGATCCGTCCGGCCAGAGCCGCGTCGTCCAGGAAACCGCCGCGAACCAGGCGTTCCAGGCAAGCCGCCGCCGCTTCCGGCGCGTATCCTTTGCGGCGGAGCGCCTTTGCCATTTCCTTGCGGGTGCGCGGCCGCACGGCGAGCATCGCCAGCGCCGCCCGGTAGGCGCCCTCGGCCGCTTCCGCCGCCAAGAGCTCCCGCCATTCCGCCTCGCTCAGCCGGCGCCCGGGAACGAGGCGCCAGGCCACCACCGTGTCTTCGTGCAGGGTAAGCACGCGAGCCTCGTCGTTCGGTTCCGTCCCGCCGGTGACTGTCACCCGGTACACGTCAGGAATTTTGGCTTCCGGCTGTAGCGCCGCAACCGTCCATCCCCCGGCTGCGTTTTCCGCCATGCGAAAACCCCCCGCCCGACCGGCCATCACGATCGGCCACCCTGGTCATGACCGGTCGGCATGATGACGACCTGCCGCCCCGTTCCCCGGACCTCCGGTCTCCCGCCAGGCTTCCAGGCCCGCATAAAAAGGAAGGGGATCCGCCCGCGGGGCGCTTCTGCGGCGCCCCGGCCACGCGAATCCCCGCGCCGGTCAAAGGTCCGGATCGTAATCTTCGTCGTCCGCGGCTCCGAAGGAAGCCGATCTGGCCCGGTATTCCCCGCTCAGGCTCTTCTCGCGGATCTGCTTCTCGATTTCCGCCGCGATTTCGGGGTTGTCCTTCAAAAACTGCCGGGCGTTCTCGCGGCCCTGCCCCAGCCGCTCGCCGTTGTAGGAGAACCAGGCCCCGCTCTTCTGGATGATGTCCAGCTCGGTGCCAAGGTCGAGAATGCTTCCCTCCCGGGAAATGCCCTCGCCGTACAGGATGTCGATGTCCGCCTGCTTGAAGGGCGGCGCCACCTTGTTCTTGACCACCTTGATCCGCGTCCGGTTGCCCACGATCTCGTTGCCCTGCTTCAGGGCTTCCAGACGGCGCACGTCCAGCCGGATGCTGGCGTAGAATTTCAGCGCGCGGCCGCCCGGCGTGGTCTCCGGATTGCCGAACATGACGCCGACTTTCTCCCGCAACTGGTTGATGAAGATGGCGATCGCCTTGGACTTGCCGATGGCCCCGGACAGCTTGCGCATCGCCTGCGACATCAGGCGCGCCTGCAGGCCGACGAAGGAATCGCCCATCTCGCCCTCGATCTCCGCCTTGGGCACGAGGGCCGCCACCGAGTCGACCACGATGATGTCCACCGCGCCGCTGCGCACGAGGGCTTCCGCGATTTCCAGCGCCTGTTCTCCCGTGTCCGGCTGGGAGATGAGCAGTTCGTCGATGTTGACGCCAACCTTCCGGGCGTACAGCGGATCCAGGGCGTGCTCCGCGTCGATGAACGCCGCCTGCCCGCCCGCTCTCTGCACCTCCGCGATGGCGTGCAGGGCGACGGTGGTCTTCCCGGACGATTCCGGGCCGAAAATCTCGATGATCCGCCCCCTCGGCAGTCCGCCGATGCCCAGGGCGATATCGAGGGCCAGCGAACCGCTGGAGACCGTCTCCACCTGCATGCCGGCCTGTTCGCCGAGCTTCATCACGGAGCCCCGGCCGAATTGCTTCTCGATCTGGCGCAACGCCATTTCCAACGCCGCTCGCCGATCCGACACGTTCCCACATCCTTCTTCGTCGTTACTTTCATCATAACGGTTTTTTCCGGTTTTCACAAGCATTTTTCGAACATAGGTTCGCTTTCTTCGTCCGCGCGGGAAAAACGGCGAATCAACAAAAAAACCGCGGCAAAGACATCCCTTCGCCGCGGTGCTTCCGCATTTGTCATCCATATTATACCATCCAGGCTCCGTTCCGGCAATCCCCCGTCAGCGTTGCGCCAGCACCCGCCACAGCTCGTAGAGGGCGCGCTTCGCGGCGCGCAGGCGGATGCCTTCCCGGTCCCCGGCGAGCTGCAGCCTCACCGCCCGCGCGGCCAGGTCGCGCCCGGCCAGGCCGACAAACACAAGGCCCACGGGTTTGCCCTCGTCTTCCGACGGCCCCGCCACGCCGGTCACGGATACCGCGAAGTCGCTCCCGGTCAGCCGGAACGCCCCTTCCGCCATCGCCGCCGCCGTTTCCGGGCTCACCGCCCCGGGCGCGTCGGCGCCTTCCAGGAGCCGGGCGGGAACGCCGAGCACCGACTTTTTCACCGGGATGGTATAGGCGACGACGCCGCCTTTGAACACCTTCGAGCTGCCGGGCACCCGCGTGAGGAGTTCCGCAAGCAGCCCGCCGGTGCAGCTTTCCGCCGCGCTCACCGTCCGGCCCGTCTCCGCGAGTCTGCGGACCACCGCTTCCTCGAGGGCGATGTCCTCTTCGGCATACAGATGATCTCCCAGCCGCGCGCGGATTTCCTCCAGTACGGGAGCGATTTTGCGCCGCGCTTCTTCTTCCGTGGCCGCCTTCGTCGACAGCCGGAGGGCGACTTCCCCTTCCTTGGCATAGGGCGCGATGGTCGGGTCGCTCTGCCTTTCCACGAGATCCTTGAGCCGCTCCTCCACGGCCGATTCGCCGATGCCGGCGAATTTCAGCATGACGCTGTGCAGGGCGTTTTCTTCCCCGAGCAGTTTCCGGATCCAGGGGCGGGCGTATTTTTGGAACATCGGGATGAGTTCCCGGGGCGGCCCGGGCAGCAGCATATAATGGGTGCCGTCCGCCTCAAAGGCGCATCCCACCGCCCAGCCGGTTTCGTTCGGGAACGGGTCGGCCCCCTCCACCATGAGCGCCTGACGTTTGCCGCTGTCCGCCGCCACATTCCGGCCCTGGGACGCCGCAAAGGCTTCCCACCTGGTCAGCGTGGGCCAGTGGTACGCGAGACTGCGTCCCGTAAGCTGCGCCACCGCGTCCCTCGTCAGGTCGTCCTGCGTCGGCCCGAGGCCTCCCGTGAGGATGATCAGATCGGCGCGCTCCCGGGCGATCTCCAGCGCGCGGACGATGCGCCCCAGATTGTCGCCGACGACCTGCCGGTGGTACACGTCGACGCCCAGCGCCGCAAGTTCCTGCGACAGGAAGCGGGCGTTGGTGTTCAGGATCTGCCCGAGCAAAAGTTCCGTCCCAACCGCCACGATTTCCGCTCTCATGCTGTCATGCTCCCCTTTTGTCCGTTTCGGCCGCGCGGCCGGATGCCTTCCTCAGAGGGACATCAAATGCTTGTTTTTCACGAAATAGTCGATTCCCGAATAGACGGTGACCGCCGAAGCCGCCCAGACGAGGACTTCGTCCATGGGAAGGCCGACGAGCTCAAAGGGAAAATTGTTGAGCAAAAGCACGATGATCATCGCGATCTGCGCCGCCGTCTTCCACTTGCCCCATTGGCTCGCGGCGATGACCGATCCTTCCAGCAGCGCCACCTGCCTGAGTCCGGTTACGGCCCATTCGCGGCCGATGATCACGATGGCCGCCCAGGCGGGCAGCTTCCCCATGTCCACCAGCGAAATGAGCACCGCCGCCATCAGCAGTTTGTCCGCCAGCGGGTCCAGGAGCTTGCCGAGATTGGTGATGATCTTGCGCTTCCGCGCGATGTATCCGTCCAGCCCGTCGGTGCTGGCGGCCACCACGAAGAGCACAAGGGCCAGGATTTGATTGAGGGTAATGGAAAATTCCCCGAAGGTCAGGGTGGGAAGATTCAGCCGGGCCAGCAAAAAAAAGGCGATCAGCGGCACGATGAAAATGCGCGCCAGCGTGATCCTGTTGGCCAGATTCACGCGATTCCCTCCCCGGACAGGTCATACTCGAAGGCGTGCGTGATCCGTACCTTGACGATGTCGCCGATTTCCGCCCGGATGCCGCTCACGAAGACTTCGCCGTCCACTTCCGGGGCGTCGTACTGGCTGCGACCGACGTAGACGCCGCTTTTTTCGTCGTAGCGTTCCAGGAGCACGTCCAGCGTCCGGCCCAGGTATTTGGCGGCGTTCTCCCGGGCGACCTCCCGCTGCACTTCCATCAGCGCGTGGGCGCGGTATTCCTTGACCTCTTCCGGCACCTGGTCCGGCAGGCGGGCGGCCGGCGTGTCCTCCTCCCGCGAGTAGGTGAACACGCCGAGCCGGTCGAATTTCATTTCCCGCACGAAATCGCACAGGCGTTCGAACTCTTCCTCCGTTTCCCCCGGAAAGCCGACGATGATGGAGGTGCGCAGGGCCACGTCCGGGATGCGCGAGCGGATTGTCGCCACCAGTTCCCGCACGTCTCGCTGGCGCCCCGGCCGGCTCATGAGTTTCAGGATCCGGTCTTCGCTGTGCTGCAGCGGCATGTCCACGTACTTGCAGATTTTCGGGTTGGACGCCATCACGTCGATCAGCTCGTCCGTAAAAAAGCCCGGATATGCGTAGTGAAGCCGCACCCAGGCGATTCCCGGCACTTCGCTCACCCGCCGGAGCAGCTCGGGCAGCTTGTGGTCTTCGTACAAATCCGTTCCGTAGTTGGTGGTGTCCTGGGCGATCAGGCTGATTTCCTTGACGCCTTGTTCCGCCAGCCGTTTCACTTCGTCGACGATCGTCTCCATGCGCCGGCTCCGGAAGGCGCCGCGCATGAGCGGAATGCTGCAGAAGGTGCAATTGTTGTCGCAGCCTTCCGCGATCTTGACATACGCCGTATACCTGGGCGTGCTCAGACGGCGCGGGAGCAGCTCTTCGTAGGCGTAAGCCGGATGGCCGACATGAACGGGCCGGCGGCCGCGCAGGGTCTCCTCGACGATATCGGCCATGCGGACGAAATCGCCGGTGCCGACGACGCCGTCGATCTCCGGCAGTTCCTTCATCAGTTCCTCTTTGTACCGCTGCGCGAGGCACCCCGCGACGATGAGGGCCTTCAGGCGGGCGGTTTTTTTCAGTTCGGCCAGATCGAGAATGGTGCGGACCGACTCTTCCTTGGCGGCGTCAATGAACGCGCAGGTGTTGACGATGACCACCGTGGCGTCCTCCGGGCTGTCGACCAGCTTGTAGCCCCGCTCGTGAAGGAGACCGGACACGATCTCCGAATCCACCAGGTTTTTCTCGCAGCCGAGCGTGACCACGCTGACTCTCTCCGGCATTTCCGTTTCCCCCATGCGTTTCGCCGTTTTGTCCAGAACAGTATATCCAATGCCCGCCCGGGTGTCAAAACGGTTCGAAACCGGTCAGCGATAGTTCACGAACTGCAATTCCAGCGGCAGATCGGCGCTCCTCAGGGCGGCGATGACCGCCTGGAGGTCGTCCTTGCTCTTGCCGCTCACGCGGATCTGGTCGCCCTGGATCTGGCTTTTGACCTTCAGCTTGGTGTCCCGGATCAGGTTGTTGATTTTCTTGGCGTTCTCCTGGTCGATGCCCTGTTTCAGCCTGATCTGTTGGCGCACCGTGCCGCCCGCGGCGGGTTCCGGCTTGCCGTACTCCAGGTTGCGCAGGGGTACGCCCCGCTTGACCAGTCTGGACTGGAGGATGTCCAGGACGCTTTTCAGCTTGTGTTCGTCGTCGGAAACGACGACGAGGACATCCTTTTCGAGCCGGATGTCGCTTTTGCTGCCCTTGAAATCGAAACGGGTGCCGATTTCCTTGAGCGTCTGCTGCACGGCGTTATTGACTTCCTGCATGTCCACCCGAGACACGATGTCAAAGGAATGTTCCGAGGCCATGGGGATCACCTTTTCGCCAATTGAAAATGGTTTTCTACAATTATATACCAGCCCAAAAACAAAGAAAAACCCCGGGGAGGTCAGACGCTTGGCCAGTCTATGCGCCGCGGCGTCCCGCAGCCCTGTCCGTCAAAAAGATAAAAGTGCGCTGATTTTTCCGGATAAACAAGGTTTCCGGGAAAACCAGCGCACTTGTTTTTGTCGCGATTCCGTCTGGTCCGGGGGGAGTCCGGCGGCCGGACCGGAGCGGCGCGGGCCCCCGAACGGATAGGAGTCTGCCGTGCGGCCTTCGGTTTCAGCCCTGAGGGGCGTCCACCGGCGTGATGAGAAATTTCTCCGATCCCTTGGTATTGTTGTCGGGAAGCTCCACGCCGCCCACCGTGATCGTGACGTAATCGGCGCGGCCGACGTTGACGAAGACCGGTCCGGTCACCTCGAAGGTCAGACGGTCGCCGTCCTTCGCGTTGCCGCTGTGCATGCTGTAGTCGTTGATCGCCTTCCCCACGCCGATCCACGCCACGCCGCCCGAAACCTCGATTTCCAGCGTAAGGTCGTTCTTCGGTGACACTTCATAAAGGGACACGACGCCGTTTTTGCCCTTGAATTCCAGCGTCACCGGCTGGACCGAAGGCACGGCGACGGAAGGCGTCTGGGACGGCTCCGGCGTAACGGAGGGCGATGGAGACGGCGGAAGCGTATCATTGGTGATTTTTTTGTCAATGTCGACTTCATCCGGATTGGAGGCGAAATGATTGGTGGCAAAATAATAGATGACGACGCCGATCAAAATCGGAAAGGCCCACATGAGGACGGAGACGATGATTCTTCCCACGCGGTGGTCGCTTCTGCGACGCCGCCTCGGCCGGATCAGCGGTTCCTGAACGGCAACGTCCGTCATCGGGGGGTGGGGCAGCTCCCGCTGGTAGAGGCGCAGGACTTCTTCGGCGTTGAGTCCGACGGCTTCCGCGTAGTTCTTCACGAAAGCGCGCACGTAGAACGAGCCGGGGAGAACTTTGTAATCGCCTTCTTCGATCGCTTCCAGGTAACGCTTGCGGATTTTGGTGAGATCCTGGATGTCGTCCAGGGTGTAGCCGCGTTGTTCCCTGGCTTTGCGAAGCAATTGGCCGAGATCCGACAACCCCTTCACCTCCGTGACGAAAGTCCGCGACGAATCGTCTCACACCAACAGATTCTACATGGAGAGCCAATCTCCTGCCATTTCGCCGAACTTTCGACATCCCCGAAAAAGGCGGAAAAGCCTCCCGGCGGGGAGGCTCTCCGGAACTTCGGAACCCGGAACTTCGGGAACCGCGCAGCGCTCAGCCCTTTTCGACCCATTTCACCATGAGCCGGGCGATGGTGCGGCGTTCCTCCTCGTCTCCGACGTCCCAAAGCTCTTTCAGCACCCGCTCTTCCGTGTTTTTCGGATCGACTTTCTTGTCGAGAAATTCGCCGATTTCGAATGCGAGGTTGGCGATGGTCTTTTCGCTCATGCCCGCTTTTTTCGCTTCCTGCACGCGGTCGCCGAGGAACGCTTTCCAGGTTTCAAAATCGGTCAAAATGGACATGGCATGCAATCCTCCTTGCGGGTTCAGGGTTACATGGCTAATATGCCCTCCGCACCCGCAAGGTATGCGCGGCGGGGCGCCGGCGCCGGGATGCGGACGGCTCACCGGACATGCCCTTCGTCCTACCGGTACCAGCCGCCCGTTACCGCCACCACCTGACCGGTGATGTACCCGGCTTCTTCCGACGCGAGAAAACGCACCACTTCGGCCACTTCTTCCGGCCGTCCCAGCCTGCCCAGGGGAATGTTCCGGCACAGCTCGGCTTTTTCCTCTTCCGTCAGGCCGGCCAGCATATCCGTATCCACCGCGCCCGGAGCCACCGCGTTGACGGTGACGCCGGAAGGGGCCAGCTCCCTGGCGAGGGCCTTGGTGAAGCTGTCCAGGCCGCCCTTGGCCGCCGAATATGCCGTTTCCCCGGCTGCGCCGGCCTGGCCCCAGACGCTGGACAGATGGATGATGCGGCCCCACCGCCGCCAGATCATGTGCGGAGCGAACAGCCGGGCCAGGAAATACGCCGCCTTGAGGTGGACATCCATCATTTCGTCCCAGACCGCTTCGGCCGTATCCTCCAGCATGCCCTGCCAGGCCACGCCCGCGCTGTGGACGACGATGTCCGGACGGAAGCCGGATCGTTCCAGCGTTTCCTTCATGACCGCCAGATCCGCGGGAGAGCGCATGTCCGCCCGCACGAGGAGCGGCTCCTCCCCGCCCGCCCGCCGAATCGCTTCGGCCGTCTGTCGGGCCCGTTCCTCCGAACGATGGTAATGGAGACAGACCCGGCAACCGTCCGCCGCCAGCAGCCGCGCGACGGCGGCGCCGATGCCGCGGGAAGCGCCCGTGACGAGGGCTGCCCTCAAGAGGCGTCCCCCCGCACCACCGAAACGGCGCGGTGGGAGGGATGCACGTGGGCCCGCAGCCAGCCGTTCGCTTCCTCCAGCGTGAGGCTTTCGTACAGCTCGACCACCCGGAACAGGTCGCCGCCGCGATGGCGGAAGCGCACGAATTCCCCGGCGACGGCTTCCGGACTGTTCCACAGGCGCAGGTGGGCGCCGATCTTTTTCCGCCGGATTCGTTCGAAGACATCCGCATCGAGCCCGCGCTCCGCCGTCCGCTCCATCGCTTCGGTCACCCGCCGGGCCATCTCGCCCGGGTCCCGCGTATCTCCGCCGATGACGGAAAACGCGTAACCCGGCCCGGAGGTGAATTGCGCGCCAAAGGAGTCAAACACGAGATGCTCGTCGTACATGTCCTGATACACGGGCGAGCTGCGGGAAAACAGCGCATCCAGCACGATGCGCGCCACCAGGTCGCGCCGGATCGCCCGTTCGCCGACCAGGGCGACGTCCGTTTCCTTGAAGCCGACGTAGCATTTCGGCATGGCCACCGCAAGCGTCGCCTGGCGCATCGGCTCTTTCGCGTTTTCCGGCTCATCGGCGGGCACCCGTTCGAAAACCGCCGGCGGATCGAACCGCTTGCGCGCCTGGTTGGCCCGCACCGTCTCCAGCGTCCGCTCCGGATCGACCCCGCCGACCACGAACAGATGCATGTTGGAGGGATGATAAAACATCCGGTGGCATTCGTACAGCAGTTCCTTCGTGATGGAGCTTACGCTTTCCGGCGTGCCCGCGATGTCGATGCGCACCGGATGGCGGTGGTACAGCGCCTCGAGCAGGCCGAAATAGACCCGCCAGTCCGGATTGTCGCGGTACATGTGGATTTCCTGGATGATGATGCCTTTTTCCTTTTCCACGTTGGCGTCGGTGAAATAGGGGCTCTGGACGAAATCGAGCAGGATATCGAGGCACCGGTCCACGTTCCGGGTGGCCGAAAACAGATACACGGTCTGGTCGAATCCGGTGTAGGCGTTGGCGGACGCGCCGTTTGCGGCAAACCGGGCAAACACGTCTCCGTCCGGCTCCTCAAACATTTTATGCTCGAGAAAATGGGCCAGACCGTCCGGCACGGCGAATTCGCGGCCGTCCGCCAGGCGGAAGCGGTTGTCGGCCGATCCGAAGCGGGTCGCCAGCACCGCGAACGTCTTGGTGAAGCCGGGCTTGGGCAGCACGAACACGTCCAGCCCGTTGTCCAGGCGTTCGTGGTGCAGCGTCTCCTCCAGGCGGGGGTACTCAAGCGCCGGCATGGACGGTCTCCTCCTTCCGGTCCCTGAGGAAATAGACGGTGTCGAGACCGACGGTTTGCGCGACCCGCGCCACATCATCCGGCGCGACGGCGCGGACTTTGGCGAGCAGCTCTTCCGCCGTATGTTCCGCCCCCGCCACGGACGCGTTGAAATCGAACCAGATCCGTTCGAAGGGATTGTCCTGCAGGGCGGTGAGCTGGTTCGCCAGCATTTCCTTCGTCTTCGCCAGATCGTCTTCGGTAAAATCGCCGCGGCGCATCGCCTCGAGCTGTTCCCGGATGATCCCGAGCGCCTTCGCGTAATTGGCGATCTCGATGCCCGTCTGGATCATGATGACGCCCTTGTGGCCGTCCAGGCGGGAAGAGGCGTAATACGCCAGGCTCGCTTTCTCCCTTACGTTGACGAACAGCTTGGCGTGCGGGAAGCCTCCCAGCAGGCCGTTGTAGACGAGCAGGGCCGGATAGTCCGGTCCGGCGTAGGTGACAGGCGTTCTCAGGCCGATGTTGAGCTTGCCCTGGGTGACGTCCAGGCGCTCCTCCACGGTGCGGGGCTCCGGCGGCGCCTGCCTCGGGAGGGATGGCGCATAGGTCCCGGGCGGGCCGTCCGGCAGGCGGAACGCCCCCTGCACAAGCGTCGTCACTTTCTCCAGGCACGTGTCGCCAACCACATACAAATCGAAAGCCGCATTCCGAAGCCAGCGTCGGTAGGTCTCATGCAGGGAAGTCGCGTCGATTCCATCGAGATCCTCCTTGCGCCCGAGAGCGGGCAGTCGGTAGGGCTCGCCCCGGAACATTTCTTCCAGGCAGCGCTTTTCCGCGTAGCGGATTTTGTCGTTGATGATGGCGTCGAGCTTTTGGGCCACCGTCTTCTTTTCCGATTCCACGTAGCGCGCCACAAACCGCCCGTCTTCGAGCGCCGGCGCCGTCAGCACCTCGCCCAGCAGGGCCAGCGCTTCCCTGAGCAGCGGCGTGTTCGAAGAAACAAAACGGTCATTGATGACGTCAAGCCGGAACTGGACGACCTGGTGGTCGCCCCGCTTGCCGACATCGTATCCGAAATGGGCGCCGTACATGGAATCCAGCTTTTCCCGCAAGGCCAGCGTCTCCGGGAAGCTCGCCGTTCCCCTTCCGAGCACGAAGGGGATGAGCGCCACGCGGGTGATTTCCGCTTCGGAGAGCGGCACGCCCGCATACAGCACGATGGCGTAAGTCTTGAATTTCTTCGTCGGAAGGACATGCAGCCGGATCCTGCCGCTTTGTCCCCGCGCAAACGGCTCGGCGTTCAAGGACATCCGCTCCTTTGCCCGCGTTCCTCGCCTTACAGCCCCATTCTACCCGCAGGACGGGGGGAAAAGCAAACAGCCCGGAAGCGCCCATCTGCGCCATCCTGCGCTTTCAGCGGCAGAAGATGTGCTTGCCGATTTTCTTGTACTGCGGCCGGGACCAGATCCACTTGTTCGTCGCCGTCGCGGGGTTGAAATAGTAGAGGCACCCGTCCGTCGGATCCCATCCGTTCACCGCGTCCTGCGCCGCCCGCAGGGCCGTTTCGTTCGGCGTCATCCAGATCTGGCCGTCGCTGACCGCGGTGAACGCGCCGGGCTGGAAGATGACCCCCGGCACCGTATCGGGAAACAGCGGGGAACGCACCCGGTTCAGGATGACCGCAGCCACGGCCACCTGACCCTCGTAAGGCTCCCCGCGGGCTTCACCGTACACGGCGTTGGCCATCAGCCGGATGTCGTTCTCGGAAATGTTGCCCGTTCCCGCCGGTCTCGGCGTACTGCTGGCGGTCGCCGTGCCGCCGCCTCCCTGCTCCTCGAGCCCCGGCCGCCAATTTTTCGTCGCTTCCCAAAGTTTCAGCTTCGTTTTCGGTCCGACGATGCCGTCGGCTTTCAAGCCGAACCGCCATTGGAACCAGGTGACGGCGTTTTTCGTCTTCGGTCCGAACACGCCGTCCACCTTGCCGTCGTAATAGCCGAGATATTTCAAACGTCCCTGCAGTTCATACACGTCGTCGCCCCTGGCGCCTTCGGTGAGCACCCAGTCGCTGAATACCGCCCGGTCGGCGCCGATCTTCGCCAGAAATCCCAGGGCGGCGATGAACAGCGCCAGGCTGACCGCCACGATTCCCACGCGATTGTGCATCGCTCATGTCACGCCTTTCCCATACTGTCGTGCATCGGGACAGGTCGCCCGAGTTTCCCGATTAGTATGGGAAAGGAAAAGTGCGGTTATGCGGGAAGACGCCGGCGCAAGGCATGAAAAAAGGAGCGGACGTCAGGAAGTAAAGCGTTCCGCTCCCTGTTCGTACTGCTCCAGCGTCATGAGCACCTCGCGGGGCTTGCTGCCTTCATAGGGCCCGACGATGCCCTTTGCTTCCATCGCGTCGATCAGGCGGGCCGCACGGGTGTAGCCGATGCGCAGCCGCCGCTGCAGAAGCGAGACGGACGCCTGTTTTGCCTCCAGCACGATGCGCACCGCCCTGTCAAACAGCTCGTCCAGGGGCTCGTCCTCTTCCGGCCCGGCCGCGTCCCCGTTTTCCGGCACCAAATCTTCCCGGTAGACGGCGGATCCCTGGCCGCGGACGAACTGAACGACTTTCTCCACTTCCTGGTCCGATACGAAAGCGCCCTGGACGCGGATCGGCTTGGTCGCGCCCATCGGCAGGAACAGCATGTCCCCCCGCCCGAGCAGCTTCTCGGCGCCCGCCATGTCGAGAATGGTGCGGGAGTCGACCTGCGACGAGACACCGAAGGCGATGCGGCTCGGAATGTTCGCCTTGATGACCCCGGTGATGACATCCACCGAAGGGCGCTGCGTGGCGAGAATCAAATGGATGCCGGCCGCCCGCGCCATCTGCGCCAGCCGCGTGATGGCGTCTTCCACGTCGCCCGCCGCCACCATCATGAGATCCGCCAGCTCGTCGACGATGACGACAATGTAGGGAAGCGCCTCCTCCGGCCGGCCCCTGTCGGCCATGAGGGCATTGTACCCCTCGATGTTGCGGGTGCCGGTGGCGGAAAAGCGCTCGTAGCGCTTCTCCATCTCCGCCACGATTTTCTTGAGGGCGAGGGAAGCCCTCCTCGGATCGGTGACCACCGGCGCGAGCAGGTGGGGGATTCCGTTGTAGACGTTGAGCTCCACCATCTTCGGGTCGATGAGGAGGAGCTTGACTTCATCCGGCTTGGCCTTGTATAGCAGGCTGATGATAATGGCGTTGATGCACACCGATTTGCCGGAGCCGGTGGCGCCGGCCACCAGAAGGTGCGGCATGCGCGCCAGGTTGCCGACGATGGGCTGGCCGGAAATATCCCGTCCGAAAGCGATGGTGAGTTTGCCCGGGGCCTCCCGGAACACGTCGGTTTCCAGCACCTCGCGCAGCGTGACGATGCTGATTTCCGGGTTCGGCACTTCGATGCCGATGGCGGACTTGCCGGGGATGGGAGCTTCCATGCGGATATCCTTGGCCGCCAGCGCCAGGGCGATGTCGTCGGTGAGGCTGACAATCCGGCTCACCTTCACGCCCACGTCCGGCTGCACCTCGTAGCGGGTCACCGCGGGTCCCCTCGACACGTCCAGCACCTTGGCGCGGACGCCGAAGCTCTCCAGGGTCGCCTCCAGCTTGCGCGCCGTTTCCAGCACGTCCTGCGATGCGCCCTTCTTTCCGCCGGCGGGCTTGTTCAAGAGATGAAGCGGCGGCATCCGGTAAGGCTTGTCTGTCGCGGCGCCGGAAGGGGGAGCGGCTCCGGAAACGGCGGAATCCGCCGCGGAATCACCGGTTTCGCCGGTCGCTTTATCCGGCCCCGGCACGGGCTCGGTGAAGGCGTCTTCCTCAAGTATCCCGTCTGCAGACGTCGCATCAGGCCTGTCCGCTTCGCGGGACGCGGCCTCCGGACCCGCGTCTCCGGCGTCGCCCGGTTCGCCGGAAAGCGGCGCTTCGGCGTCCGGGTCGTCCGGCGTGGAATCGGCCGGAAACACGCCGGCGGCTTTCCCGGCGGCTCCCCGCTCCCGGTCCCCGGAAGGCCCTGCCCCGTAACCGTACAGAATCGGCTGATCGTGCTCCCAGTCCTCTTCCAAGGACGTTTCCGCCTGTTCCGGCTCCACCTTGCCGTGGAACAGCTGAAAGAAAAGCGGCGTTTTCCCCCTTCGGGCCGGCGTCCGGGATTCATCCGCCGTCTCCGCGACTTCCGCCAAATCCGGTTCCTGCGCGGCATCCGCCGGGAACGGGTCCGCCGCCGCCTTGCCCCGTTTGCGGTTCACGGCTTCCGCCCTGGCGCCGAGCGGCCCCCGCCCGGAAGCAAGGCGGATGGCCAGCCGCGGCGCAAGGCGTCGGAAAAACAGATGAACCGCCCGGACCATGTCCACCAGCGAGCGGTTGGAAATGAGCAGCACGGAAATGCCCAGCTGGACAAACATCATCAGCCTGGCTCCGTGATACCCGAACAGCCAGTACAGGACGGCGTATTCCAACGCTCCGGCCATGCCGCCGCCGTTGTGTTCGTCGAAAAGCTGAAGGCCCCGGCTCGGCGGCCTGTTCAGCACGTTGTGGTACAGGTCGTCCCACGTGGTCGTGACGATGGCCGACGGCGTAAGCAGGTCGAACGACTCCAGGTGCTCGTCGACGACCGTCATCGTGCTCCAGCACGCCAGGCCGCAAGCCAGAAGGACAAAGCCGGTGCGCCGGGTGGTCCAGCCGATCGGCCAGGACCGCTTGATCATCACGTAGAGGCCCAGCCAGATGCCGAGAAACGAGAGCAGATAGTGGTAGTTTCCGAGAATGAATCCGAACAGCTTGGAAAGGGACCGGCCGACCGCCGCTTCCCCGGAAAAGGCGATGACGGAAAGCGTGATCAGAATGATGCCGTACACTTCGTATTTGATGCTTTTCCGGTACACGTCCCGTTTCCTGCGGCGGCGTCTGGCCATTCTCCGGCACCTCCCGGTTTCCCATTATATCACAGTTTCGGTCCCGGAAGGCGACCGGGCGGAGACGGCGCCCGCGGCATCCGTCTCCGCCCGCAAGTTCAGCGATATGCCAGTTCGCCCAGCGCCAGCCATTGCCTAAATTCCAGCGGATCGGTCCGCTCGCCGATCACCAGGCACTCCACGCCGGCCATTTCGGCGAAATCGGCGATCTGCCCGGCGGTGACGCCATAGGAAAAGACGGTGTGGTGCGCTCCGCCGGCGCGGATCCACATTTCGACGCCGTCCTTGAGATTCGGCAGCACCTTCCACAGCACGCGCGCCACCGGCAGCTTGGGCATGTCGCGCCGGACTTCCGCCGCCTCGACCTCATTGACCAGCAGGCGGAACCGGTTGCCCAGATCGATGACGGAGACGTTCACCGCCCGGCCGGGGCGGCCGTTGAACACCATGCGCGCGGGGTCTTCCTTGCCGCCGATGGAAAGCGGATGCGCTTCGATGCGCGGCCTGTGCGCCGCGATCGTCGGGCAAATCTCCAGCATGTGGGCGCCGAGCACGAGCGGGTCGGCCGGGTCGAGGTGGTAGGTGTAGTCTTCCATGAACGAGGTGCCGCGGCCATTGTCCATGATCTTCACCAGACGCGTAAGGGCCGCCGTCTTCCAGTCCCCTTCGGCGCCGAAGCCATACCCGTCTTCCATGAGGCGCTGCACGGCCAAACCCGGAAGCTGGCGAAGCCCGTGCAGGTCCTCGAACGTCGTGGTAAACGCGGAAAATCCGCCTTCTTCCAGGAACGAACGCAGGGCGAGTTCGACCCGCGCCTGGTAGCGGATCGCGTCGCGCACGGGACCTTCGGAACGGCCGTCCGGCGCGATCTCGTACCGCTCCTCATATTCCTTCATCAGGCGGTCAACGTCCGCGTCGGACACCGCGTTCACGCGCTGCACGAGATCGCCGACGCCGTAGCCGTTCACGGACCAGCCGAAAACGATTTCCGCCTCCACCTTGTCGCCTTCCGTCACCGCCACCTGCCGCATGTTGTCGCCGAAACGGGCCACTTTGAGCCGCCGGCTTTCCGCAAAGGCGGCCGCGGTGCGCATCCATCCGGCGATTTCTTCCCGCACCGTACCGTCTTCCCAATGGCCGAAAATCACCTTGCGGGCCAGGCGCATCCTCGCGTGGATGAAACCGTGCTCCCGGTCGCCGTGGGCCGCCTGGTTCAGGTTCATGAAATCCATGTCGATGGTGTCCCACGGGATATCCCGGTTGAACTGCGTCGCGAAATGGAGAAGGGGTTTCTTCAGCTGCGACAGGCCGCCAATCCACATCTTCGACGGCGAAAACGTGTGCATCCAGGTGATGACGCCGGCGCAGTCGTCGTCGGCATTCGCGTCCAGCATCAGGCGGCGGATGGCGTCCGGCGTCGTCAGCACGGGCTTGTAAACCAGTTCAAACGGCAGCGCGCCGCTTTGGTTGAGGCCGTTCACGATGGCCTGCGAATTCCGCTCGACCTGCGCCAGCGTCTCCGGTCCGTACAGATGCTGGCTTCCCGTGGCAAACCAGAATTTGTAGGGTCTGAGTTTCAGCAAGTTCCATTCCTCCCCGTTCCGAGTCCCTTTTCAGCGAGCGGCAGCCGGCGCCCTCAGCGAACGCTGTCGCGGATGTCCTTCAGACGCTTCATGACGTCGTTGCCGCCGCGGCCGAAATAATCGTGCAGCAATGTATACTCCCGATACAGTTTGTCATAGACGGCGACGTTCTCCGGAATCGGCTTGAATGTCTCTTCCCGGATCCGCGCCAGTTTCGCCGCTTCGAAGATGGAATCGAAGCCGCCGGCCGCCTTGCCCGCAGCCACCGCGCCGAACATGGCCGCCCCCACCGCGGGCGTCTGCTTCGAGGCGGCCACCTTGATCTCCCGGCCCGTGACGTCCGCGTAGATCTGCATGAGGAGCCGGTTTTTCTGCGGAAGTCCGCCGCAGGCGTAAAGTTCGTTCACTTCCACGCCGCCGCTGTGGAACGCTTCGACGATCTTCCGCGTGCCGAACGCCGTCGCCTCCAGCAGCGCGCGGTAGATTTCCTCCGGCTTGGTCAGCAGCGTGCAGCCGATGAGAAGTCCGGTCAGGTCGGTGTCGACGAGCACGGAACGGTTGCCGTTCCACCAGTCGAGGGCCAGAAGCCCGGTCTGCCCCGGCTTGTAAGCGGATGCGCGTTTCTCCAGCCATTCGTGCACGCCGACGCCTTCCCTGGCCGCCTGTTCCTGCACGTAGCCCGGCACCGCCTGCTCCACGAACCATTCGAAAATGTCGCCGACCGCCGACTGGCCCGCTTCATATCCGTAATAACCCGGAATGATGCCGTCCTCGACGACGCCGCACATGCCCTCGATCATTTTTTCTTCCGTGCCGAGCAGCATGTGGCAGATCGACGTCCCCATCACCATGACCATCTTGCCCGGCGTGACGACGCCGACCCCCGGCACCGCGGCGTGGGCGTCCACGTTGCCGACCGCCACCGCCGTGCCCGGCAACAGCCCCATGGCTTCGGCCATTTCCGGCGTGAGTCCTCCCGCCCGGGTGCCCAGCGGCACGACCTCGCCCCGCAGCTTCGTGTCCGTCAGGTTCTCCAGCCTGGGATCCAGCGCCTTGAAGAACTCCCGACTCGGATACCCTTCCCGCTTGTGCCAGATCGACTTGTATCCGGCGGTGCAGCTGTTGCGGACGAGACGGCCGGTCATCTGGAATATCACCCAGTCCGTCGCTTCGACGAAACGGTCGGCCGCGTCGTACACCTCCGGCGCTTCGTTGAGAATCTGCCAGACTTTCGCGATCATCCACTCGGACGAAATCTTCCCGCCGTAACGCGGCAGGAACCGTTCCCCGCGCTCGGCGGCGATGGCGTTCAGCCGGTTCGCCTCATCCTGGGCGGCGTGGTGTTTCCACAGTTTCACCCAGCTGTGCGGATTGTCCTTCCACTCGGGCAGAAAACAGAGCGGCACGCCCCGGGCATCCACCGGCAGCATGGTGCACGCGGTAAAGTCGATGCCCACTCCGATCACGTCGGCGGGGTTCACCCCGGACTGCCGGAGCACCTCGGGCACCGAACGCCGCAGCACCTCCAGATAGTCGCCGGGATGCTGCAGGGCCCACTCGTGGTCGAGCCTCGTCCCGCTTTCCGGCAAGGTTTCGTCAATGACTCCGTGCGGATAGGGCGTGACATGGTCGGCCACTTCCGAGCCGTCGGTCAGGTCGACCAGCACGGCCCGACCGGATTGCGTCCCGAAATCGATGCCGATCGCGTACTTCCTGCTCATCAGTCTCCCTCCGCTCTCTCTTTGAATCCGCTTTCTCGCGGAAAAACGGGCGGCCGCGCCGCCTGTCCCGCGTCCTTTCCGTTCCTCTTACCGCTGTCCGTAATAGGCTCCCGCCCCGTGCTTGCGCAGATAGTGGCGGTCCAGGAGATTCTGGTCCATCGGCCCTATGCGGGGATTGATGGCGAAGGTGCGGGCCGCGATCTTGGCCACTTCCTCCAGCACGACGGCGTTGTGAACCGCTTCATGCACATCTTTGCCCCAGGCGAACGGCGCGTGGGACCGCACGAGCACGCCGGGAATCGCCAGCGGATCCCGGCCGCGGAACGTCTCCACGATCACGTTGCCCGTCTCCCGCTCATAATCCCCTTTTATCTCCGCTTCCGTCATCGCCCGCGTGCACGGGATTTCCCCGTAAAAATAGTCGGCGTGCGTCGTTCCCAGGGCGGGGATGCCCCTTTCCGCCTGGGCCCAGGCCGTCGCCCACGGGGAATGGGTATGCACGATGCCGCCGATGTCCGGAAACGCCCGATACAGCACCACGTGGGTCGGCGTATCGGATGAAGGTTTGTATTTGCCTTCCACCACGCGGCCCTCGAGGTCCGTCACCACCATGTCCTCCGGCCGCAGCTTCTCGTAGGGAACCCCGCTCGGCTTGATGACGACGAGCCCGCGTTCGCGGTCGATGCCGCTGGCGTTGCCCCAGGTGAACGTCACAAGCCCGTACCTGGGCAAATCCAGGTTGGCTTCCCACACAGCGCGCTTCAATTCTTCCAGCAAACGCGTTCCGCCCCTTTCCTTCCCGCGGGCGGACGCGCCCCGCCCGCAGCGGTTCGTTGCTTCGGAAAGATTTTGCCATTCTCATCTTATCACATTGTACGTACATGAATCATTATATTTTTTTATTTGTATGTACTATTTTTCTGTCATTGCTCTTGCGTTTGCGGACCGCAGGACACGCACGAAAGGTTTCGGGTCGTCTCTTGCGTCGTTTCGCGACCGGCCGGTTCCTCCGCCCGGGAGGCAAAAAAAGACCGCCTTCAACACGGTTCCATGCCGACGTTGAAGGCGGCCAGACAGTCAGCCGTCTATGGCGATGGAGGCGCTGCCGTGGAATCGCGAACGACCAGCTTCGGTTCGTAGACGATGTCCTCCCATTCGGCCTGCGGCCGTTCGACCAGGTCCAGCAGCAATTCGGCGGCCCGCATGCCCAGTTCCTCTTTCGGATGCGTCAGGGTGGTCAGTTTGACCTCCGTGGCCGTCGCGAGGGGCGAATCGTCGAAACCGACCACGGATACGTCGCCGGGAACGGTGAAACCGGCCTGCCGCAAGGCATCCAGCATTTTCACCGCCAGCTGGTCGTTGTAGCAAAACAGGGCGGTCGGCCGGTCGGGCCGCCGGAGCAATTCCAGCGTCGGCGCGATCGCCTCTTCTTCCACCGTCTCGGTCGCGTAGCGCACGACAAACGACGGATCGACGGCCAATCCGCGTTTCCGGTGGGCTGCGAGGTATCCTTTCAGCCGTCCGACGCCCTGCAGGTCGTCCGTCTTGAAAATGCCGGCCACCCGCGCATGGCCCAGTGACAGCAGATGCTCCGTGGCGAGCGCGCCGCCGCGCTCGTCGTCGACCAGGACGCACGGCCCGTACCATTCCGGATAGCGCGCATGGAGCATGACAATGGGAACGCCCTGCCGCTGAAGCTCCAGATAATAGGGCAGATTCGCGTTGCCCGTCGCGCTCTTGGTCGGCTCCACCAGGAGACCGCACGGAGACTGGCCGAGAATCCGGCGGAGGCATTCCAGTTCCCTGGTCTTGTCGTTGTCGGTGCTCGAAAGGAGCAGACTGTATCCCCTTCTGCGGACGACGGCTTCCGCGCCTCGAACGATATGGGGAAAAATGTAATCGGATATATAGGTCGTCAGCATCCCGATCCTTTTGCCGTCGCGGTTGCCGGGACGCGGCGGCGAGACGAACGTGCCCTTTCCCCGCATCCGGTGCAGCCAGCCCTCCGCCTCCAGTTCACCCAGGGTCTGGCGCACGGTCTGTCTGCTGACCCCGAAATGTTCCGCGATTTCGTTTTCCGACGGAATCCGTTCTTCCGGCTTGTACTTCCCCTCTTGCAGCCAGCGCAAAATTTCCTGCTTGAGCCGAATATACTTCGGCGTTCTGGTCTCGTCCATCTGCGCACCCCGTTTTTTCTGTCAACAAGCACCATTATAGCACAGGCGCCGCGAAAGAACCCGCCCGCGTCAGGTTGCCCCGCGCTACAGCCTTGTGGGCATCGGAAAAAGGTCCGTTCAATCGTTCCGCCGCGGCTTCCCGACAAGCCGGATGCGCTTGACGGCATCTTTTCAATCACCGGTTATTGGTATATTCTAACTATTGTTGACGAAATTTTGAAAAAAATCGCAGGCAAGGAGGTTCGTCATGCGAAAAACGTTGTGCGCATTGCTGGTCATGGGCATGATCTTCGCCGGTTTCGCCGGAATGGCAAGCGCGAACTCGTCCGAAACGATTTCGGTGACCATCAACGGAAAAAAACAGCAATATTCCGTCAGTCCCATCCTGCGGAACGGAACCGTGCTGGTGCCGCTTCGCGCCATCTTCGAATCCCTTGGAGCGTACCCGACCTACGATCCCAAAACGAAGGAGATCACGGCCTCGAAAGGAAACACGCAGATTTACCTGCAGGTGGGCAACAACATCGCGAAGGTGAACGACCAGACGGTGAAGCTGGATCAGCCGGCCATCGTCTTAAGCGGTTCCACCTACGTTCCGGTGCGGTTTGTCAGCGAAGCGCTGGGCGCGAAGGTGGAATGGGATCCGAAAACCAGGACCGTCATCATCGAATACGTGGACATCTATTTGATTGACGCCGCCCTCAGGGAAGACAATCTGGACAAATTTGCCGCCCTCATCAAACGGAACGGCGATCCGTCCCTTGGCAACGATGCGATAAGGCTTGCGCTCAACCACCAAAAAGGAGTCCCGTGGATTTCCGCGGCTTTGGAAGCGGGCGCGCCTGTCGTGGGAAAAGATAACATGTTTGCTGAAGCGATCACCCAGAAACGGGCGGATGTGGTGAAATTCCTGCTGGACGAAGGCTATGTCGACCCTTCCATCGGAACGCCGGAAGAGACATCCCCGTCCGCCTTCATGCGTGGATTTTCCTATATTGGGCTGGCCTATCGCAGTTCCATCCAATATCTGCGCGACGCCAACGGACAACTTTTGGCCACGATCCAGGCGGAACCTTCCTTCGAAATCGCGGAAATGCTGTACGGGAAAGGTTTCCGGGCAACGACCCTCGACGCTTATTATTCGCTGGCCCAAAGGCAAACGGATTGGTTCGACTGGATGCTGGGCCACGGGGCGGACCCCGACGGGGAAATCCCGAAACTCGTGTATGGCGACGAAAAGGGGATCTACTTCTATACGGTCTCGGACCTGCCGGAACCAGAAGCAAGGGAGAAACTGATTCAATCTGCCTATACGCTTGCCGACAAATTGACCACTCCCGAGACCATGCAAAACCTGGAAACGCTGATCGTGAAGTACGGCGCCAGCCTCGATCCGCTCACCCAGGCCCAAAAAGACCGCCTTCTGCAGCTGGCCAGATTTATGGAAAGGCCGATTCTCGCCGACGCCCTGATCAAAGCCGGAGCCAAAGAATAGACATGAACGCCGCCGCGGCACGTCTTGCCGCGGCGGCGCGTTCATTTCGGCGCGGCGGCCCGGCCGGAATCATACTTCTCCGCCCACCGGGCCAGCTGCCGGCGCACGTGTTCCCGCATCTCCTTCGGTTCCAGGATTTCCGCCTCCGGTCCGTACTGGAACAGCCAGTGCAGAAATTCCCTCTCGTGATTGACGGTCACTTCGAACAGCAGCCCCCCGTCCGGCAGATCCGTCATCACCGGCCGGACGAACATTTCCTCTTCCTTCACATAACGGGCCGCCTCCGGCGAAAAACGGACCTTGAAGCGGATCAGCCGGTTGCCGCGCTCGATGGACCACGTGTGTTTCAGGTAGGATTCGATGTCGAAATCGCCCCGTTCAAAACGGCGGCCGGTGATCTCCACCTTGCGGAACCGGCTGAGGCGGAATGTCCGCACTTCCCCGGTAAGATGGCAGTAGCCGATCACATAGAACCGCTGTTCCCTCGGCACCAGGTAGTACGGATCGATCTCCCGCTCGGTGGTTTCGTTGCGGTACTGCGTGTGGTAGACGGCGGCGATCGTTTTTTGCTCCAGAATAGCCCGGATGACGGGCTCCAGAAAATTGTCGCTTTCCTCGCGGTAGGCGGGCGTGCCCATGCGGATGATGTCGGCGATGCGCTCCAGTATGTCCCGTTCCCGGGCTTTCGCGGCATAATGCGCCGCCATCACCTTGTCATGGGCCGATGCGAACCCCGGCAGTTTCGAGCCGTCCACGACGGAAGGAAGAAGGGAAAAGGTAAGCGCCTCCTGCTCCGTGAAATTGAGAGGATACATCGCGAATTTGCCGGCGAACCGATACCCTTTCCCGTATCCCTCGCTCACAATGGGAGCGAACAGGTCGAGCAGGCGCAAATCGCGGTAGATCGTCCGTTCCGTCGTTTCGCACAGCTGCGCCAGCTCCTTTGCGCCGATGCCCGGACGGGCCTGGATCGCGTTGAGAATTTTCAGAATGCGAATGAGACGTTCGTTCACCCCGGCAGCACCCGCCATGCCCAGACGTTTCTTCGCCTTTTTCATTGTAGGTCCCATCCGAAAATTCCGTCAACGTCCGGGCATCCAGGCCGAGCCGGACAGTTGGAAGGCGTCGTGCACGGCGTCCATGCCGATGTTCCGCCAGGTTTCCGCCTGGGGAACCAGCCTTGCGACTGCCATATCCCTGGCAACCAGCAAAATCTCCGCAAAAATCGCCTCTTCAAACGTGTCGTAAATCCGCCCCGCGCTGCGGCATCCCCTTGGAACGGTATGCGGACTGTTGGCGACGTAGCCGATCCTTCCGAGCGGCATAAGCTCCACCCGGATCGCCTCGCCGTCGAACGGATTCTCCGGTTCTTTCACCAGGCGCACCAGCTGTCCCGGCCGGAGAAAATCGGTGCCGAAGTAATGTTTCGTGCCCGCCACCGCGATCAGGACGTCTTCCTTCACGGTTTGCACCCTCCCGACAGATTGGTTGCCCGCAAATCCCATTCTATCGGGAGAAAATGACGACAGGTTGTCAGTGAACATCCGTTCGCGTGTCGTTCAGCCGGGTGGCGAGAACCAGCAAAAAAGCCGAAAGAAACGCGGTCATCGCCAGCGCTTCCACGATCTCTTCGACGGATTGCAGGAGGCGTTCCATCGCCAGGTTCAGGCTTCGGACGTCCACCGTGTCCATGGCCGCGGCGCAAAACGCGAGGACGAGGGCCGCCGCGAAAAACCGCCGCGCCTGCGGACGGTCCAGCAGCCGCCAGATGCCCCACGCCACCGCAAGGCCTGTCAGGGCGTACAGCGGAATGAGCCAGTCCCCTGCTTCCATCCAGGGAAACAGCCGGATTCCCGTCGGCTTCAGGAACCGGTCGCGGATCCGCTCATGCACGGCGAATCGCTCGTCCAGCGCCAGCAGGGCGAATCCCGCGGCCACCGTGAGCCACCCCGCACGGACTGTCCGACGCTCCTCCCGTACCCATGCATCCCAAGCGAGCAATAGGCACGTGAACGAAGACAGCGCGAGCAGCACGCTTTCCCACCAGGCCAGCGGGGATGTTTCGGGCGCCACGTATCGCCAATATTCCGGCCAGGCGACGGTGACGAGCAGCAGGCAGAAACCCGACGTCGCTCCCCATATGACCGCGAGCAGCGTCGTTTCGGCCCGTGTCCGGTTTCCACCTTCTCCCGGTTTCATCGGCAGAGTTCCTTCCTTTCCTCCCATTGCACGAGATTGCGCGGATTGCCGGTGGCAAATCCGCACAGATTGTCGATCCACGTCTCATGGCCCCGCCGGATGGCTTCTTCCGAATACCAGGCCGTGTGTCCGGTTTGCAGAATGCGACCTTCTGCGATTTGCCGGTCGGCCCTTTCATCCTTGCCCATCAGCGGAAAAACGTCGTCCACCGCGTAGCCGCGGAGCCTCCCCGCGTCGATCGCCCCGACGACCGCCTCCGGGTCCACCAGCATGACCCGGGAAACGTTGATCAGCGTCGCGCCCGGCTTCATGGCGGCCAGTTCCCGGCGGCCGATCAGGGGTCCGCCTTGCCATGCCGCGGGCAGGTGCAGGCTGACAACATCGCTGGAAGCGAGCAACTCGTCCATCTCCACCCGAATGACGCCTTCCGGGCACCTGCGGGGATCGCAGCCGAGGACACGCATGCCGAAGGCGCGGGCGAGCTCCGCCACCCGGCTGCCGATCCGGCCGAGGCCGACCAGACCCAGGGTGCGTCCGCGAAGTTCCCAGCCGAGCACCGACGTGCCTGCGGGCACGCGCCCGCGCACCCGGTCCTGGCTGAGATGAATGCGGCGCGACATCGCTAACATAAGCCCGATCGTATGCTCCGCCACCGATTCCGTCGAATAGTCCGGCAGCCGGCTCACGGCAACGCCGTGCCGGTGAAGCCATTCTAAATCAATATGGTCCACCCCCGTGGCAAACACGGCGATACCCTTCAGGCGCGACAATCGAGACAGCCAGCTCCCGTCGATGACCGGCACCGAACGGGGCGTAAGCCCCGCATAATCCATACCGTCCAGCCTGTTGACGAGCTCGTCCGCGGACAATGGCCCCTCTGCCGTGCTGAACGTCACGTCCGCCACCGCCTCCAGCCGCCGGACCTGTTCCTCCGTGAACGACCCGCGGCCCCGCACCGTGATGACGGAGATTTTGCACCGCTCATGCATCTGGGATCCCTCCGCTGCTACTGGTTTTCATACTCTAACATTTTTCCCATCCCCCGCGCAAACCGACGTCCGGCCATAAAAAAAGACCGCAATAAACGGTCCGAAAGTTGCGCGCAAGATTCCCGGAAAAACGTCGTTCCGCACGCTCTCAACCCGCACCCAGACTCCCTGCACCCTGCCATCCCGCGAAAAACGCCAGTTCCGCGTTGAACCGGTCGCGTTCTTCCCAGAACAGGCCGTGGCCGCTGTGCATGAATGGAACGAGCTGCGAATGCCGGATGGCACGGTGTTGCGCCAGCGCCTGCGAGAACGGCACCACCCGGTCGTGCACACCATGCAGGATGAGCGTCGGAACGCGGATTTGCGGCAAATCGGCGTCCAGCCGCTCGTCCCTCAGCATGCGAAGGACGGCCGCGGTCGACCACCCCGCCGCTTCGAGCCCGATCCGCGAAAACCAATCCATGAACGCGGGAGTGGCAAACTGAAAGAAAAACGTTTCCGTTATGCCGCGCATCATATGGGGCCGGTCATTCAGGGTTTCCATAAGCAGCCGGTCGGCGGTTTCCCTCGCAAGCCCGACGGGCGCGGCGGCGGCAATGAGCGCCAGCCGCGATACGCCGTGTCCGCTGTGGCGGGACATGTAGCGGATCGCGATGGCCCCGCCCGTGGAATGGCCCGCGAGGGTGAAGTCCCGCAATTCCAGGGCGTCCACCACCGCGCGCAAATCGTCCGCCAGCCGGTCGAAATGATAGCCGTGAAACGGTTTGTCCGCCTGCCCGAACCCCCTCCAGTCCACACCGATGCACCGGAAACCCCAGCCGGGAAGCACATTGAACTGGTATTCAAACTGCCTGTGGCTGAGCGGCCAGCCGTGCAAAAACAACAAGGCCCTGGAACCTTTGGGATTGACATCCTCCACATACCAGCGAACCCCCTCCTCCACCCGGACAAAGAATCCCATGGCGACACCTCCGCGCTCCGAATGTGCTGTCGCCTACAGGATACTCGCCCGGGCGGCCAAGGGTGCCTGGTTTCAGGCGAGGCTTCCGGAACGGTCTGCCGTTTGCCGTCGCAAGGATGCCCGCCGTGTCCGGCGACGAGATCCGTCATTCGCACGGACAAGATGCCCTGGGGGCGGAATCCTCCAAATTCAAACCGGTTCGACTTTCACCCACCCCACATAATGCCGATCCTGAGCGCCTTCGACATTGAAAGCGACAAACAGCCGGTCGCCGGAAGGCGCCCATTCCATGCAGCCGATACGGGCGTAATCAGGCGTGACGAAGGCCGGTTCCCTGCCGTCATCGCGGCTAGACGCTCAGGATCTGTTTCTCCGTTTGGTCCTTCAGGTTAACCACTTTCACCGCGTTGGCATCGTCGAAACCGTTGCAGGCCACGATGCTTCGGTCCGGATCCAGTCAGGCGATGCGGCCCCAGTATCCCCGCTCAAACGGCAAAATCTCCTCGGTCCCCGTACGGATGTCGTAATAGGCAAGGGCGTGAACGGGCCCGGCCCCGTCGCCCAGGTCCTCACCCGTGTCGTGCAAATAGCAGAAGCCGCTGCCGTCGCTGCACCAGATCGGACTCCAGTCCATTTCGCCCTGCGTCCGTTGGACCTTCTCGCCGGTGCGGGCGGACACTCCCCAGATGCCGGGTGTTTGCCGGTCCCACGCCGCCGTCCACTCCCCGGTCGGGCTGGCCCTCTCATAGCCGGTTCTGTCCGGGATTTCGCCCCACGCGGTGACGGTTCGCGCTTCCATGTCCACCCGGTACTCGTACCACCGACCAACGCCCCTTTCCCGCACGGTGACCAGCGTTTCCCGATCACTCAGCGGCTTCATTCCTTCGACATAATGATGAAGGGGCGGGCAGCTGCCGGAACTCCGGGTTCATGCGTCGGATCGCCGCCCTCCGAATCCGCCGACGAGGCCGGCGCGGCATCGGACGGCGCGTCCGGCAGTTCCGACGTTGGATCGCTCATCGGATGAATTCCGGATTTACGGCCACCCATCCGCTTACCGTCGTATTTCCCGGTCATTTCCCTGATCCGCGGTTACTGAAAAAACAAAGAACCCCTCCATTGGCGGTGGGGCCGCCCGTTGTTTGCATGTGCCAAAGAGAGGGTTTTCTTTTTGTTCCGCCAAATAGAAAGGAGCGGTCCCTTTGTCTTATGTGACTTTCGGGACAGCTCCTTTTTGGCAGTTGCGAGTGCAGGGTGATGCGCAAATTGCTCAGACTTCCATGATGATCGGCAGAATCATCGGTCTTCTTCTTGTCTGTTCATACAAAAATCTTCCGACCGCTTCCCTGACGTGGTTCTTCAGGGAAGCCCATTCGCTGATGTTCTCGCCCGCCAGCTTCTGCAACGTCTGCGCCACGATCCGGTTCGCTTCCTCCAGCAGCCCTTCCGACTCCCGCACGTAAACGAAGCCGCGGGAAATGATGTCGGGTCCGGACAGGATCGAACCGTCCTGTTTGCTGAGCGTCACCACGATCACCAAAATGCCGTCCTGCGACAGGAGCTTGCGGTCCCGCAGGACAATGTTGCCCACGTCGCCGACGCCGAGGCCGTCGATCATCACGTTCCCCGACGGCACCCTGGCGCCCTTGCGGGCCTGGCCGTTCTGGATTTCCACGGTGTCGCCGTTCTCGATCATGAAGATGTTTTCCTTGTCGATGCCCACCGCTTCGGCCAGCATCGCATGGTGACGAAGCATCCGGTATTCGCCGTGCACCGGAATGAAGTATTTCGGGCGCATCAGGTTCAGCATGAGCTTCAGGTCTTCCTGGCTGCCGTGCCCCGACACGTGCACGGGCGAGGCGGGGCCGGGGCCGTAGATGACATGCGCCCCGAGGCGCATGAGTTCGTCGACCGTCCGACCGACGTAGCGTTCGTTGCCCGGAATGGGCGTGGCGGCGATGACCACGGTGTCCCCGGGCAGGATGTCCACGGTGCGGTGGGTGGATCGGGCCATGCGGGTCAGGGCGGACATCGGTTCGCCCTGGCTCCCCGTGGACAGGATGACGACCTTGTCCGCGGGGAGTTTGTTCACGTCTTCCGGATCGATCAGCATGCCGTCGGGGATGTCCAGATACCCCAGGTCCGAGGCGATGGTCACCACGTTGACCATGCTGCGGCCGACCACCGCCAGCTTGCGGCGTGTTTCGGCGGCGGCATAGATCACCTGCTGGATCCGGTGGATGTTCGAGGCGAAAGTCGCCACGACCACGCGCTGCTTCGCCGCGCGGAAAATCGAAGCGAGCTCCTTGCCGATGTTGCTTTCCGAGGGCGTGAAGCCCGGTCGCTCCGCGTTGGTGCTGTCCGACAGCAGCGCGAGCACGCCGCGGCGGCCGATTTCCGCCATCCGCTGCAAATCCGCATACTGGCCGCCGACCGGCGTGTGGTCAAACTTGAAGTCGCCGGTGATGACCACGGTGCCTTCCGGAGTGTCGAGACAAATGCCGACGGAATCCGGGATGCTGTGGTTGGTGCGAAAAAACGCGGCGCGAATCGAGCCGAACCGGAGCTGCGAATCGGGATGGATCAGGTGGCGTTCCGTCTCGCCCAGCAAACCGGCCTCTTTCAGCTTGTGCTCCACCAGCCCGAGCGTGAGCCGCGTTCCGTACACCGGGACATTCAGGCTCTTCAGGATGTAGGGCAACCCGCCGATGTGATCCTCGTGGCCGTGCGTCAGCAGGATCGCCCGCACCTTCTCCCGGTTCTCCACCAGATACGTAATGTCCGGGATGACGACGTCGATGCCGAGCATGTCTTCTTCGGGAAACTTGAGACCCGCGTCCACCACGACGATGTCGTTGCCGTACTGTACGACGTACATGTTCTTGCCGATCTCGCCGACACCGCCCAGTGCGAAAATGAGCAGTTTCTCCTGGCTGTTCTTTTTTGGCAAATGAAGTACCTCCCAAACCGTCTCGACGATCCCGAACCATTATGGAGTTGTCAAACAGCAATATGGCCGCACCCAATCACTCAGCAACTATTATACATGATCGGAGGAAAAAGTAAAAACCGGCGCTCCGCAAGGGACACCGGTCGGGATGCGAAAGCGCTCCCCCGCTTAGGCGAGCAATTGGCGGAGAAATTCCGCCTCCTTCTCGCTCACATCCGCCAGCGGCGGCCGGACGCCGCCCACCGGGATGCCGCGCAGGGACAGGGCGTATTTGACCGGCACCGGATTGGGCACCGGATGCGGACAATTGAACAGGCCGTGGAACACCGGATAGCATTCCAGGTTCAGGCGTGCCGCCTCCTCCACCCGGCCGTCCAGATAGGCGTTCATCATCGCTTTCATTTTCCGGCCGATAATGTGGCTGGCCACGCTTACGATGCCATAGCCGCCGATGGCCAGGGTCGCCAGCGTCAGGCTGTCTTCGCCGCTGTACACCCGGAAGCGTTCCGGTTTGCGGCGCAGGATGGCCGTCATGTGATCAATGCCGGCGCATTCCTTGACGGCAAGGATATTGGGGATTTCGGCCAGGCGCAATGTCGTTTCCACGGAGAGGCTGGTGACCGTCCGGCTGGGCACGTTGTACATCATGACGGGAAGCGAAGTCGCTTCGGCGACGGCGCGGAAATGCCGGTACAATCCTTCCTGGCTCGGCTTGTTGTAATAGGGCACCACGACCAGCACCCCGTCCACGCCGATCTTCTCCGCTTCGCGGGTAAGATGCACGGAATGCGCCGTATCGTTGCTGCCGGTGCCGGCGATGATGCGGCACCTGCCGGCGGCGCGCTCCACCGCGTAGCGGAACAGGGCCAGCTTTTCCTCGTCGGTCAGCGTCGGCGATTCGCCGGTCGTGCCGCTGACAACGATGCTGTCGGTCTGTTGTTCCTCGATCAGGTAGTCGATGAGCCTTCCCGTCGTCTCCCAGTCGATCTCGAGGTTTTCGTTGAACGGGGTAACCATCGCCGTGATCAGCCGGCCGAACTCCATGGGTGTTCCTCCTCCGTTACCGGGCCGCAAGATGCTCCGCGATTTGCACCGCGTTCCAGGCGGCGCCCTTCAGCAGGTTGTCGGAGACGATCCACAGGTTGAGCGCGCGCGGATTCGTCAGGTCGCGCCGGATGCGCCCCACGAACACTTCCTTCCGGCCGGCCGCGTGAACGGCTTGCGGATAAAGCTGGCTTGCCGGGTCGTCCTGCACGATGACGCCGGGCGCCTTGGACAAGAGTTCCCTGACCTCGTCAAGGTCGAAATCGCCGGCCAGCTCCACATACACCGATTCGGAATGGCCGCGCAGGACCGGAATGCGCACGCAGGTGGCGGACACCCGGATCCGGTCGTCGCCCATGATCTTTTTCGTCTCGTTGACCATTTTCATTTCTTCGAAGGTATAGCCGTTGTCCTGGAACTTGTCGATCTGGGGAATCGCGTTGAAGGCGATCGGGTGCTTCACCGGCAGGGAAGCCACGGGCAGCACGTCCGGATCGAAGGAGTTGCCGGCCAGTTGCTCCCGCGTCTGCCGCAGCGTTTCCTCCACCGCGCGGGCGCCGGCTCCGGATACGGCTTGATAGGTGGAAACGATGACGCGCTCGATCCCGTATCGGTCGTACAACGGTTTCAGCGCCACCACCATCTGGATCGTGGAGCAGTTCGGATTGGCGATGATGCCGTTGTGTTCGGCGATCTTGTGCGCGTTGACCTCCGGCACCACCAACGGAACAGCGGGGTCCATACGGAAGGCGCTGGTGTTGTCGATGCAGACCGCGCCGCGTTCCACCGCTTGCGGCACCAGCTTGCGGCTGACGTCGCCTCCGGCGCTGAACAGCGCGATGTCGACGCCCTCGAAGCTCTCCGGCGTCGCTTCCTCCACTGTCAGTTCCTCGCCGCGAAACTTGAGCCTTTTGCCCGCGGAACGCGCCGAAGAGAGCAGCTTAAGTCTCTCAATCGGAAAATCGCGCTCGTCCAGCATGTTCAGCATCTGTTCCCCGACGGCGCCCGTCGCGCCGACGACGGCGACGTTGTACCGTGTCTTCGCCATGGTTTTCGGTTCCCCCATCTCTTGCTCCGCCAAAATTGCAGCCGGTTCCGCTCGCGCCCCGCCGTCTCCGGACGTTCGTTTTTTCCGGCATCGTTTCTTTCGTCATCCGTTCCGCCGCGGCATCCGTTCGCCGTAACGTCCGTTCCGCCGCGGCATCCGTCCGTCATGACGTTCATTCCGCCGTGACGTTCGTTGCCGCCGTCGTCCGTCCCCTCTTGCGTTCTCAGGCATACCGGAACCGTTCGATGAGCAGCGGCTGGATCTGTTTCCCCTGCAAGGCCGCTTCGCAGGTCTCCAGCAGGAGATCCATGCGCGCCACCAGCGAATTCGGTTTCTGGTGCGGATTGTCCTGCCCGAAGGGTACGAAATAAATGTTTTTCGTCACCAGGAGCTTTGCGATGTTGGCGGCGTTCAGGCCGAGCCCGTCGTTGGTCGAGATCGCCAGGACGAGCGGGCGGCCGTTGCGCATCTGCGCCTTGGCGGCCATCAAAACCGCGCTGTCGGTAATCGCGTTGGCCAGCTTGCTGGTCGTGTTCCCCGTGCACGGCGCGATCACCAACAGGTCGAACCTCTTGGTGGGGCCGAGGGGTTCGGCTTCCACGATGGAACCGATGAGGTCGTTGCCCGTGATTTCCTTGAGCTCGCGTTTCCACTGCTCCGCCGTGCCGAAACGGGTGTCGGTCGTCATGACGCTGTGGGAGACGACCGGAACCACCTCGGCGCCGGCTTCCACGAACCGACGGATCTGGGGCATCACTTCAGGCAGGGTGCAATGCGAACCGGTCACCGCGTAGCCGACGACAATCCCTTGCCAGTTCATGACGCATTCCCCCGCTTCCGGTAGTCCTCCAGGATGACCCGGGCAAGGCTGTTCGCCATGATGCGTCCCGCCGTTTTCGGAGCGACAATGCCTGGCAGGCTGGGCGCCAGCATCGCCTTGATGCCCCGTTTCTCGGCGTAGCGGAAATCCGTTCCGCCGGGCTGGGAAGCCAGATCGATCACGACCGCGTGCGGGGGAAGCGCCGCGATCACTTGCGCTGTGACTATCATAGTCGGAATCGTGTTAAAAAGCAAGTCGACATCCTGCGCCTGCCTGGCGAGATCATCCAGGTAGAAAGGCTCGAAGCGCATCTCATGAGCCCGCGCAAATGATTCCGCCCGGCGCACCCCGACCTTCACGGACGCGCCCAGTCCCATGAGCGCCCGCGCCAGCGTCAGACCGGTCCGGCCCATGCCAAGCACCATGCAGCGGGAACCGTGGATGGTGATGTCGGTGTGCTGCATGGCCATCATGATGGCCCCTTCCGCGGTGGGGATGGAGTTGTAGATGGCCACGTCGTCCCGGTCGAACAGCTCTTCCAGCCCGATCCGGTGCTTCTCGCACAGCCGCCGCAAATACGGCTTGGCCAGCCCCGTATAAATCTTGCCGCTGGGCGGCATGGCGGCCAGGTGGGCGTCCGTGAGCACCATTTCCCGCTCGCTGTACCTGGCGGTAATGACGCCGTGGTCGTCCGTGCCCACCGCCGGCAGAACCAGCGCGTCCGCGGACGCCAGCACCTCCGGCGTCCATTCCGCCTTGACGGCGCCGGGAGGCGTTTCCGCCCGCTCGAAACCGGCCACGGTCACGGACGCGTCCAGTTCGGTGAGCTTGCGGATCACCTCCAGCTGCCTTGCGTCCCCGCCGGCCAACACGATCTGCACGCCCGTCAGCATCCGGCGAACCACCTTCCGGTTTGGAGGCTTTGTCACATGGTATGCAGCCGCCCAGCGCGGGGTGCGGGCGGGACCGGCCGGACGGCTTACGCGCCGTCTTCGTTCCGGAGGCGGCACGGCCGTCCGTCATGCAACAACCCCGGCTCGAGA
This sequence comes from Paenibacillaceae bacterium ZCTH02-B3, assembly GCA_002159065.1. GTDB lineage: Bacteria > Bacillota > Bacilli > Paenibacillales > Paenibacillaceae > ZCTH02-B3. The sequence continues at coordinate 56,063 of LZRV01000100.1, forward strand.
GAACCGGGGTAGGTTTTGTTTGCCGTATCATCTGCCGGTATGTCCGAAGCCTCCGGCGCCCCGCATCGTCTCGGGGAGCTCGTCGGTTTCCTCGAGGCATACCTTGGGCAGCCGGTGGAACACCATTTGGGCGATTCGCTCGCCGCGGGCGATGGTAAAGGGCTCGTCCCCCAGATTGATCAGCAGCACCTTGATTTCCCCGCGGTAGTCGGCGTCGATGGTGCCGGGCGTGTTCAGGCAGGTGACGCCGTGCTTCAGGGCCAGACCGCTGCGCGGGCGAACCTGCGCTTCGAGATCCGGCGGCATCGCCATGGCGAAGCCGGTGGGAATGAGCGCCCGCTGGCCCGGATTCAGCGTTACCGGTTCCGCCACGGCGGCGTGCAGGTCGAAGCCGGCCGCCAGGTCGGACATCCGGCGCGGCAGCGGAATGTCCTCATTGCCGGGCAACCTCTTGAAAAGAATGCGATACAACGAATTCCCTCCCGATTCCGTCCAGCGCCGATTCCTCCGCCCCCACCAGGGCGATGGCGCAGGGTTTCGACAGCAGACGGCCGATCATTTCATTTATATCGTCAAGGGTGACGCTTTCGATTTTGTCCAGCAGCTCGTCCAGCGTGTCGTGGCGGCCGAGCATGAGCTCGTTTTTCCCGAGCCGGTTCATGCGGCTGCCCGTGCTCTCGAGACTGAGGATGAGATTGCCCTTGAGCTGTTCTTTCCCCCGCTTCAGTTCCTCTTCCGTGAGTCCCGCGGCCGCCAGTTCGCCCAACAGTTCCAGCGTCAGCTCGTAGACATCGCGGGTGTGTTTCGGGGCCGTACCGGCGTAAACCGTCAGGGTGCCGACGTCGGAATGGGCGGAATGATAGGAATAGACAGAATAAGCCAAACCCCGCTTCTCCCGGATCTCCTGGAACAGCCGGGAGCTCATGCCGCCGCCGAACACGTTGTTGAGCAGAATCATCGCGTACAATTTCGGATCGGTGATGGCGCAACCGGGAAACATGAGGCACAGATGGTTTTGTTCCGTCGCCTTGGGATGGAACAGGGAGCCGGACCGGAATTCCGGGCGGCTCACCTTCGGCTCGCCGGCCTTCCGGCTGAAACCGCCGAAGTGGCGTTCGATCAGCTCCGTCACGGAATCGTTCACGTTGCCGGCGATGCTGATGACCGTCGTGTCGACGCCGTACCGGCGCGCCATGAAGCCGCGCAGGTCCTCCGCCTTCGCCGCCCTCAACCGTTCGGCGGACCCCAGCACGCTGAAAGCCAGCGGATCGTCGCCAAAGGCCGCGCGGACGGCCAGGTCGTGAACCGTATCGTCCGGCGTATCCTCGTACATGGCGATTTCTTCGATGATGACGTTTTTTTCTTTCTCCAGCTCTTCCTCCGCGAACAAGGACTCGAAAAACATGTCCGCCAGCATGTCCACCGCGATGGGCAGATGTTCGTCCAGCACCTTGGCGTAATAGCAGGTATATTCCTTGGAGGTGAAGGCGTTCACGTTCCCGCCGATGCCGTCGAACCGGTCGGCGATCTGCCGGGCGGTGTGCCGTTTGGTTCCCTTGAAAAGCATGTGTTCGATAAAATGGGAAAATCCGTTCGTCTCCGGGGTTTCGTGGCGGGAACCGGCTTTGACCCAGATGCCGAAGGACACCGAACGGCAGGTCGGAATGGATTCGACAAGGACGCGAAGGCCGTTGTCCAGCACAAATTTTTTCACCCGTTTTCCTCCCTTGCCTGATTAGTAACCACTATATCAAAAGTCGACATCCGCCACAACCAAACGACATCCCGGTCCGCTTCCGCCCTCCGCCCGGGAGGAACGAAATGTCGCCGCATCCGGGCCTCGACCGGCGTTCCCGCAATATCGTTTCCTCGTGTGCCATGCCGTGCGTTTCATCTCCGGCACCCGAGGCGGCTTCCGTCGCGCCCCCAACGCGTCCCTTTCCATGAATCCGCCGTCGTCCTGCCGCCCGTTGCACGCTTTGCTTCGGGCACATGTGGCGGCGGCTGTCCTTCCTTTGGGCTGAGGCCGTCTTTCCGGGTCAGGAAGGCGGTTCGATCCGCTCGCTGGACAAGGTGTGCGACACCGTGCCGGGAACCAGCCCCTTCCCGCGAAGCGCCCGGATGATGCCGGGCAGGGCCCGCTTCGCGCTGTCCGTCGGATGCATCAGGATGAGCACGCCCGGCTCCGCCCGGCGGGCCACCTTTTGCACCACGGCGTCCGGCGGCGGGTTTTTCCAATCGATGGTGTCCAGCGTCCACAGCACGGTTCTCAGGCCCAGCGAGTGGGCGATCCGTACCGTCCGCTGGTCGTAATCGCCGGACGGCGGCGCGAACCAGCGGTTTCCCGCTCCCAGTTCCTTCAGCAAATTTTCTGTTTTGACGATTTCCTCCCGCTGGCGGCTGTCCGCAAGACGGCTCATCATGGGATGGGACCAGGCGTGGTTGGACAGCTCGTGCCCCCGCGCAAGGATTTCCGCGGCCAGATCCCGGTGTTTGGACAGCCAGGTGCCGTCCAGGAAGAACGTCGCCGCCACGCCTTCTTCCTCCAGTGTGTTCAGCATGGCCGGCAAATGTTCGTCGCCCCACGCCACATTGATCATGATTGCCGCGGCGGGCTTGGCGGGATTGCCCCGGTATACCGGCGCCGGCGGCAGGTCGTCAAGACCAACGGCCGGATGGACCGGCCTGTACACCCATGGAATCCCCGCCTTGCGCGCAACGTCTTTCCCCATGCTCCGAATGCGTTCACAGGTGGCTTCCACGTCCGCCTCCCGGCCGTCGTAGCCTGGAATGGCCTTCCACACCGGATCGATCCGCGCATCCACCGGCTCGACACGCTGCTCCGGCGCTTCCCGTGCCGCTTGTTCGCACAAGTCCTCCGACGGGGCGAAGACGGGCACTGCGCCGCCGGACGGTGCGCCGGGCGGAGCGGCGGTCCGTGCCTGCACCGCGTCGGCAAACGCGCCGACGGGCCCCCATTTGCCCAGCGCCAGCACGGCGGCAAAACAGAAGATCACCCCTGCGTAAACCACGGGCGAAGGACGTTTCATCGCCGATTCCCTCCGCATCCGGACGGCTCCGGATAAGATGTCCGATCCGACGGAACCATCCTATGTAGGGAAACGGGCTTTTAAGACAAACAAAAATGGCGTGTCAAATTGTTGCCAATTTGCATGCCATTTTGCCCGACGGGATATGAAGTTGCGGCACCCCGCGGAAGGACCGCGAAGCGCTTCGGAATGCGCCTCCCCGAAGGGGTCAGCGACGCCTTCTTCCGGACGCGGCCGCCGGAACCGGTTTGAGCAGGGCCTTGCGCGACAGGTTGATGCGGCCCATGCTGTCGATTTCGGTGACGACCACCTGGATCCGGTCGCCGATCTTGACCACGTCTTCCACCCGCTTGACCCGCTCGTGGGCCAGCTGCGAAATGTGCACCAGACCTTCCTTGTTCGGCAGGATCTCCACGAACGCCCCGAATTTCTCGATCCGCTTGACGGTGCCGGTGTAGATTTCGCCCGGCGCCACCACCTTGACGATGCCCTCGATGATCTCCTTCGCCTTCTGGTTGGCCGCCTCGTCCGGGGACGTGATGTAGATGGTGCCGTCCTGTTCGATGTCGATCTTGACCCCGGTGTCGTCGATGATCTTGTTGACGACCTTGCCGCCGGTGCCGATGACATCGCGGATCTTCTCCGGATCGATCTTGAGGGTGATGATCTTCGGCGCGTACGGGCTGAGCTGCTTGCGCGGCTCGGCGAGCACTTCCAGCATCTTGCCCAGGATGAACAGGCGCCCTTCGCGGGCCTGCGCCAGGGCCTTGGCCAGAATGTCGCGGTCGATGCCGTCGATCTTGATGTCCATCTGGATGGCGGTGACACCCTTGGCCGTGCCGGCCACCTTGAAGTCCATGTCGCCGAGATGGTCTTCCATGCCCTGGATGTCCGTCAGGATGGATACGTGGTCCCCGTCCTTGATCAGGCCCATGGCCACGCCGGCCACCGGGGCCTTGATCGGCACGCCCGCGTCCATCAGGGCCAGCGTGCTGGCGCAGATGCTCGCCTGGGACGTGGAGCCGTTCGACTCCAGCACTTCCGAGACGAGGCGGATCGTGTACGGGAATTCTTCTTCCGGCGGAATGACCTTGAGCAGGGCGCGTTCGCCCAGCGCGCCGTGGCCGATTTCGCGCCGGCCGGGTCCGCGGATCGGCCGGGCTTCTCCGACCGAAAACGGCGGGAAGTTGTAATGGTGCATGAACCGTTTCGATTCTTCCCAGTCGATGCCGTCCAGAATCTGCATGTCGCCCAGCGCGCCGAGGGTGCAGACGCTGAGGGCCTGGGTGTTGCCGCGGGTGAAGAGGGCCGAACCGTGGGTGCGCGGCAAAAGGCCGACCTGGCAGGTGATGGGCCGGATTTCGTCCAGCCTGCGGCCGTCGGGACGGATTTTCTCGTGGGTGATGAGACGCCGCACTTCCTTTTTCACGATGTCATGCAGCGTTTCTTCCACGTCGGCCATCTTCTCCGGCGTCTCGGCGTAGAGCGCGGCAAAGTGTTCTCTCGCTTCGGCGTTGATGGCGTCGATCGCGTCCTGGCGTTCCTGTTTGTCGGGAATGCGCACCGCTTCGATCAGCCGCTGCCCGCAGAACGCCCGGACCGCCTCCGCCACTTCGGGGTCGGTCTCATGCAGCCGGACTTCGATTTTCGGCACGCCGGCCAGCCGGACCAGCTCGTCGATCAGATCCACGACCCGGCGGATTTCCCCCTGCGCGAACATGATCGCTTCCAGCATGTCTTCTTCCGGCACTTCGTTCGCTTCCGCCTCGACCATCATGATCGCGTCCCGCGTGCCGGCAACCACGACGTACATGTCGCTTTTGAGTTCCTGCTCCACCGTCGGATTGATGACGAACCGTCCGTCCACGCGTCCGACGATGACGCCGCCGATGGGGCCGTTGAACGGCACGTTGGAAATCGACAGCGCCGCGGAGGTGCCGATCATGGCGGAGATTTCCGGTGAGCAGTCCTGGTCGACGCTCAGCACGAGGTTCACGATCTGCACTTCGTTGCGAAAGCCTTCCGGAAACAGGGGACGGATCGGCCGGTCCGTCAGGCGGCTGGCCAGAATCGCCTTTTCGCTGGGACGGCCTTCCCGTTTGATGAACCCGCCCGGAATCTTGCCGACGGAATAGAGACGCTCTTCATAGTTGACGGTAAGCGGAAAGAAATCAAGGTCTTTCGGTTCCTTGGACATGGTGACGGTGGACAGCACCGCCGTGTCGCCGTAGCGCACCAGCACCGCGCCGTTTGCCTGCTTGGCCAATTCTCCCGTTTCCAGGATCAGTGGGCGGCCGGCCAAATCCATTTGGACAACGTGTTTCAAGGAATTCCCTCCCAAAAACGCCTGTCTGGCGGTGATCGGCAAACCGAGGTTGACTTTTCGACAAGCTTCGCCGTTTTTCCTGCAAGGCTCCAGGCAAGGCCCGAACCAATGGCAAAAAGCAACCCGCCGGCCGGATCTCCGATCGGTCAGGTTGCTTTCTTTGACGCGGGTTAGCGGCGCAAACCGAGTTTCTCGATCAGCGCGGTGTAACGGTTGATGTCCTTTTTCTTCAGGTAGGCGAGCAATTTCCTGCGCTGCCCGACCATTTTGAGCAAACCGCGCCTTGAATGATGGTCTTTCTTGTGGACGCGCAAATGCTCCGTGAGATTGTTGATGTTTTCCGTCAAAATCGCGATTTGCACTTCCGGGGAACCCGTATCCGACGGATGCGTGCGATGCTCCTGGATGAGTTCCCGTTTGCGTTCCTGCGTCAAAGCCATCCGGCCCACCTCCTTGATCACCAATCGCCTCTGGCCTCGCCGGCGGCGGTGACTCGTCCGGCCAAGCCAGGGTTAAGCTTCGGCAAACGCTTTGGGCGTCTGCCTCTGCAACAGAGATAGTATAGCATATGACCGGGCCGCCGTTCAAGAAAATCGACAACGCATGTTGTTGTTCTGTGATATTGTCAGGGTGTAACTGTTCCGAGAAAATGTCAGTATGAGCAAGGAGCAGATCACCTTGACAAAGAGCGAACTGAAACGTGCTATGGTTGTCGAGAAGTGGATGGAGGGCTGTCTCACGGAACAGGATGTTGCGCGCACGCTCGGCATCAGCATCCGGCAAGCGTATCGGCTCAAGGCCAAATATCGTCACGGAGGTGCAAAGGCCATCGCTCATGGGAATCGGGGCCGAAAGCCCGTTCACACCTTGGCCGACTCGCTCAAACAACGCGTGATGTCCCTGTACCGGGATCGCTACTTCGGAAGCAATTCCACCCACTTTGCCGAGCTTTTGGCCGAACACGAGGACATCCATTTAAGCGTCTCTTCGGTCCGCCGCATTCTGCTGGAAGGCCGCCTTCGTCCCGCACGCTTGCGCCGTCGTCCAAAGGCTCACCGATCGCGGCCCCGTAAACCTCAAGCGGGCATGCTGTGGCAGACTGAAA
>LZRV01000101.1 GCA_002159065.1 Paenibacillaceae bacterium ZCTH02-B3
AGCCGCTTTGCTGACAGCTGTGGAGAGCGTGTCGGCAGAGGACATCGCGCCAAAGCAGCGGAAGGACTGGGAGGAATACAAGCAGTTTCTGAAGCAACACCGGAAGCATCTGGAGGACTACCGGAAGACGCTCCAGGCGGCGGGCATCGACACGAGCGGCATGAGGCCGATGGGGAGCGCGGAAGCGCAGATGCGGATCTTTGCCAGACGGACGAAGCGAGGCGGATACAGCTGGAGCGAGCGAGGCGTCAGCGCGATGCTGCGGACAATCATGAGAGGCCGGGAAGCCGGAGTGGTCCTGGTTACGTATGGAGGCAAGACTCCAACGCCGCAGCGCTCCGTCAGCATTCGGAAGTTGCTAAGGGACGTTATACGACCGACCAAAGGATACGTTAACGGGATGATCCGGTTGCTTAGGGGGCCGTGGCAGAGTAGCACAACGGGCATGGCATTGAAAGGGCTTAGAGGATACTAATACCAGAAAAATGAAACGCCAATCCCATAAGGAAGAACACCAAAAGCGCTTACAAGGGAAAGGTTCTTTTCAAGTTCGCATCCAGAATCCAAAAAAGGTGCCCACACTAGCTTGACTCAGACGCGGTCAGCTCCTGCGCTGCGTCCCAAATCCGAAATGGTATAATATAATTTAAAAAAACTTCAAAGAACTTGCGCACGGGTCTTTGGAGGAGGATTTCCGGATGCGGGAAATCACGGCGGAGAGGCGCGTCGGCTTTGTCAATGTATACGCTTTTTCTGTCAGCTTCCAAAACGCGGCACTCATGACCATCGTGGTTCCGGAAGCGCTGCTCAGGCTGGATTACGCGAACCACACCACCACGCTGGCCCGCCTCGCCGCGATCAGCTCGCTGATCGCCATGATCGTGCCGCCGGCCGCAGGCATCTGGTCCGACCGCTGGCGCATCCGCGGGATCGGGCGCAAGGCGTTCCTGCTGGCGGGCGGCGGCCTGAACGTGGCCGGACTGCTCGGCATGTCCGTTTCTCCTTCGCTTGAGGTCTATACGCCCTTCCTGCTCCTGGCCATGGTGGGCGGCGGCGTGGCGATCGCGGGCTATCAGGCCCTCTGGTCCGAATCGGTGCCGCCGGAGACGCGGGGCAGCGCGGCGGGCGTGCGCGGGGCGGCGGTGCTGCTCGGCAACGTCGCGGGGCTGGTCTTCTCCGGCATGATGGGCGAACGGGCGGTGCTCGCCATGGCGGCCGTCCTGGCGGCGGGGCTGCTGCTCACCGCCCTGCAGGTCCACGAGGATGCCGAAAGGCGCGCCCCCGGCGCGGCGGGTGCGGACCAGGAGCAAGGCGTCGTCGTCGACCTTTCCCGCCCCCCGCTCGGACGCAGCCGGGATTTCATCCGGGTGTTCTGGGCGCAGGGCTTCGTCTCCTTCGGCATGATGCTGCTCATGACCTTCGTGTTCTATTTCTTCACGGACGTGCTGCAGGTGCAGAACGCGGCGCGCCAGACGTCCTACGTCGCCGTGCTTGCCCTGGGCGGCGCGGCCTTCGCCAGCCTGTACATCGGGCGCGTGTCGGACCGCACGGTCCGCCGCAATCTCGTCGCCGCGGCCAGCGTCCCGATGGCCGGCGCCGCCGTGGGGTTCGCCCTGCTTGGCGAGGAAACGTGGAAGGAACCGGTCTGGCTGGCGATCCTTGCGCTGTTTTTCGGCATCGGCTACGGCGCGTATACCTCCACGGGCTGGGCCCTGGCCATCGACAAGCTGCCCAATCCCAACAACACGGCGCGGGATCTCGGCTTTTGGGAAATGGCCACCACCCTGCCCACCGTGCTTGCTCCCGCCGTCGGCGGCTGGGTGCTGAGCCAGTACGCCCACAATCTGCCGCTGGGGTACCGCATCCTGTTCATCCTCACGGGGGGCGCCATCCTTGCGGGGGGAATCGCCGCGCTGCGCGTGGGCCGGCCCGTCCGTCTGCCCCTTGGCGTGCTCGCCCTGCGGCTGATCGTCGCCCTCGGGCTGGTCGCGGTGCTGTCATGCACCTGCCGCCTCCGGGTGTTCGGGCGCATCCCCGGGCAAAAGAAAAGCGAGCTGATCATCTCCAACCATCTGCACGACATCGACGGCATGTTCATTCCGCCATGCCTCGCGCTGCGCAATCCGCTGCGCCATCCCCTTTGCTTCGTCGCGTCGAAGCGGCTGTTTGAGCCGGGCTTTCTGGTCACGCGGGCACCGGGCCTTCTGCGGCTGGTGAACCGGCTCAACCTGGGCGGCCTTTTCTACATGCTTGGCGCCAGACCGATCGAGAACATGCCCCTTTCCCGGCCGCTGATCAGCTACGCCTATGACACGCTGCGGCTGCACGGCAATCTGCCGGCGGAGGAAGTGTTTACGGAAGAGGCGCTTCGCCGCGTCGGAGCGCCGGCCGGGTCAAAGCTGAAGGATCTGTGGTCGCCCCGCGTGCTGCAGGCGGCGCAACAGTCCGCCTCCCTGCTCGATCTGCGCGAGCCTTACCGGTCGGAGTTCCGCGCCCGCCAGCGGAGCGTGATCCGCGCCCAGCTGGAAGCGCTGGAGAAGGAGATCCGGGCGGGGGCTTCCCTGTTCATGACGCCGGAAGGGCGCCTGAGCGACACCGGATACGTGAAGCGGTTCCGGATGGCGCTGCCGCGCCTTCAGGCGCTGGCGCAGGCGCGCTCGCTCATCGGCATCTCGTACGACCCGTACGCCAGACGGCGGCTGTCCGTCTACGTGCGCTTCGCCCCCTGGCGGGAGGAATTCGACGCGTTCACGCAGATCCGGGCCGTCCGGCCGATCACCGTGAGCCAGCCGCTGTGCGACTATCTGCTCGAAGAAAAACCGGAGCGTTTCACCGCGGAAGAAGCCGAACACGCGGTGAACGTCCGGTTGCGGCAATTGCCGCCGGGCGCCTTCCCCGTTCCGGAGCTGAGCGGCCGTCGCGGCCTGCGCCGCGCGGTGCGCCGGGCGCTGCGGGAAATGGTCCGGCAGGGCGTGCTGGCCAGGGACGGCGACGCGTTCCGCCCGGGCACGGTGCGCACGTGCCGGAAGTTCCGCAACGTGCCGGACATGCTCCTGCACCTGCGCAACACGTACCGGGACACCCTCGCCGCCCTGGACGAGCTCAGGCGCGCGGAGGAGGAAGCGTCCCCCGGCGCCGCGGAATGCGGTTCACACCTCAAATCTTGAAATGGCTTCCTGCAGATTTCGCGCCATCTGGTACAAGTCGCCGGCCGACGAGGCGATTTGTCCGATGGAAGCCAGCTGATCCCTGGTGGCGTCCGCCACCTTTTGCGTGTTGTCGGAAGCGTCCTTCGCGATGCGGGCGCTTTCGTCCGCCGAGGCCGCCACTTCCTCCGTGCTGGCGGACAGTTCTTCCACCACCGCCGTGACGCCCTCGATCTTGCCGAACACGCGGTCGACGGACTCGGCGATCTTTTCGAACGCCTCCCCGGCTTTTTTCACCACGGCGACGCCTTCCTGCACTTCCCGCGTCCCCCGGTTCATCGCTTCCACGGCCTGCTCCATGTCGCTGCGGATGTCCCGGATCAGAACGCTGATTTGTTCGGCGGATTCCCTGGACCGCTCCGACAGCTTCCGCACTTCCGTGGCCACCACCGCGAAGCCGCGGCCGTGTTCCCCGGCCCGGGCCGCCTCGATGGAGGCGTTGAGGGCCAGGAGGTTCGTCTGCGCCGCGATGTCGGTGATCATTTCCACGATCCGGCCGATCTCCCCGGAACGCTCATCCAGCTTGCGGATAAAGGCCGCCGAGCCTTCCACCGTGCTCTGGACCGCCTCGATCTGGCGCTCGGCGTTTTGCACCGCTTCGGTTCCGGCCTTCGCTTCCATATGGGCCGCCTGGGCCAGCTCCGTCACTTCTCCGGAGGCTTCCGCGATTTGCTGCACGCCTTGGGCCATTTCGTTCACCGCCCGGGCGCTTTCTTCCGCCGTCCTCATCTGGCTCATGGCGCCATCCGCAATCCGTTCGACTTCCCGGGCCACGTCGCGGGACACCTGTTCCGTTTTCTCGCAAATCTGGAACAGCTCGCGGGAAGTGCCGGACACCCTGTCCCCCGCGTTTTTCACTTCCTGAATCAGGCCCCGGATTTTTTCCGCCATTTGGTTGAACGACTCGGCCAGGTAGCCCAGCTCGTCGCTGCGGCCCAGTTCCACCCGCTGACGAAGCTTTCCTTTGGCCATTTCCCCCGCTGCGCTCACCACCATGTCGAGCGGCTTCAGGATGGATTGCGCGACGGCCCACCCCACCAGGCCGGTCAGTAGCAGCGCCACCAGGACCAGAATGGTCTGCAGGGCGATTTGCGCGTTGCGTTGGCCGAGCACGGCCTGATACGCCTCTTCGGCCAACGCCGTGTTGGCTTCAACCCATTTTTCCAGGTAGTCGTTGAGCACTTCCACCTTGTTGTACATGTTCCTCGTGTAATAGCTTCTGGCCAGCTCAAGACCGGTGATTTCCCCGACCCGGCCGTTGCCCGTTTGCACCCCCGACTTGATCTGCTCCCAGTCCCCCAGAAAGTTGTTCCACACCATCTGGAACGAGGAGAAGTCCTCGGCATGGATGGCATATCGGTCCATGTCTTCCGCCAATGTCGTCAGCCGGCCGGCGATCCGTTCATGGCGCGACTCTACGTCCGACAGACGGGCTTGGGCGTCCTCCGCGGATTGCAACACCATGGAAGCCGTCGCCGCGTTCGCGGCATGGAATTCTCCGGCCAGCTCAAGAATTTGGGTGGCCGCCGTCAGGCGTTTCTCGTACAGTTCCTTGGTCCGATTGCCGATCTGGTTGATGCCGATCAAGTTAAAAGCGCTTACAATCACCAGAATCACCAAAATCACGGCATACGAACTGTAAAGTTTATTGATGAGACGCATGTCTTTTAACAAACGCGAAATCAGCTCCGGCAGGCCAAACCCGGCTTTCCTCAAAATCGCCTTCACCCGCGCCCGTTCGGCGTTCTGGTGCGACATGGTCATGCCTCCTGTAACCAAAAATAATGAATTCTTCTTCGTCTTTTTATCGACAATTCCTGATTTAGTTTTTATAGTAATTTCCATTTCTTGATCGTAATCAAAAGAAAAAGGGGGCGTCAAGCCCCCCGTCCGGGCGCGGTCAGTCGTCCTTCTTCCGGACCTTGATTTTCCTGACCGCCGCGCTTTCCTTGTTCTTTGGAATGCGGATGTACAGCACTCCGTTTTTGCTTCTGGCTTCGATCCCGTCCGCCAGGGCGTTGTCGGGCAGCTGGATCGTCCGCTTGAAGACGCCGTACCTCCGTTCGATGGTGTGGATGTTGTCGTCCTTCTCTTCTTTTTCGATCTTTTTCTCGCCGCGGATGGTCAGGAGATTCCCCGCCACTTCGATTTCGACCTCGTCCGGTTCCACGCCGGGAAGTTCCGCCTCGACCACGTATTCCCTGTCTTTTTCCTTGAAGTTGATGACCGGGAAGAATCCCTCCGCCTTCTGATCAAGTTTCCACAGGCCGTCTTCCAGGAACCGGTCAAACAGGCGGTTGAATTCCTCCTTGAGCAGGTCGAAGCGCTTCTCCACGTCCTTGCCAAAGGGAGCCAGCCAGCTCATGACCCATGCCTCCTCGCGATTGGGTTTCTTACCTTCATCCTATTTCACTTCCATCGGGAGCGAAGTAATCTTTTTCACATCCGGCCGCAAGAAATGGAAAACTTCCCCCAAAACAGCGAAGGTGCTTTGGCACGGGCCGGCGGTCTCCAGGGATCCGCAAGATCCGGGGTACAGCCTCGGAACTGGCATCACGGGGTTGTACCCTTTTCGTTTAAGGGAGGGAACCGTATCATGCTGCTGGAAGCCGCCCCGGAGCTGGCGGAGCACGGCGCTTTGCCGTAACCGGACAGGGACATCCCCGATGCCGTCAAATCCCCCGGGCCGTAAGCCAGGACCAGACGGCATCCAGGGTCAGCTCCAGGTTGGTCCGCCCGCCCGCGTCCGTCCAAGGCTCACGGTCGCGGAAATAGTCGGTGTGTCCCCCGGCGATGGGCACGTACACCGTCTCTTCCGCCTGCCCGCGCTTGCGGGACGGCCGCCCGGGCAGCCCGAACCCGCGGGAGGCAAGGCCGCCGAAGGTGGCGATGCGGACGATCCCGTCACGGGACCGGAAGACGCCCCGGCGGTCCGGCGCGCCGGCGCAGACGCGAACCGTCGAGTCCCTGAGCGGGGCGGGAATCCGGCAGCGGGGCGAACCGATCATCACCACGAGGGGCGGCGACTGCGCCCCTTCCAGCATCATGAGCTCCGCCGCCCGCACCGCGGCGACCCCGCCGGCGCTGTGGCCGGCCAGCACGATCCGGCGTCCGCCGGACGGCCCGCCGCCGTCCCGGATCCGTTCCAGCACGCGCCGGCCGCCGACGGAACGCCTTGCGTCACGCTCCGCGAGGAACAGGTCGCGGGCGGCTTCGCGCAGTTGCACGGCCGGGGATCGGCTCCAGTCCCCGTAAGGAAACAGCGTCGCCGACCGGACGGCGCGGCCGGCTTCCTCCAGCCTGCGGTGCAGGGCCGTCCGGAAGCCCTCCAGGAAATGGGGAGCGCTGCGCACGCCGTGGATGACATACAGATCTACGTCCGTTCGCGCATTCATTCCCCGCGACGTTCCTCCCCGATCCGTTCTTCCCCGGGCAGGTCCTTCCCAAGCCGTTCCTCCGCGAACCTGAGCGCCATGGCGATCCGTTCCAGGTCGCTGGGATGCGTATTGTACAACCGGGACAGTAGCGGCGGATACGGATCCGACAGCGCCGACGCCGCCGATTTCCGGATGAAAGCAATTTCGGCCTCCGCGTTGCCGGTCAGTTCCAGCGCGTAAAGATCCGCCGCCTTCTCCGATTCGCGGGATATGGCGTTGGCCACCGGCTGGCAGATGAACAGCGCCAACGACACCAGCAGCATGATCAGGGGAACGCCGGTCATGTCGGAGGCGCGGCGGATGCCCCAGCGCGTCCCCCGCCTTGCGGCCAGGCGTTCATACAGCCCTCCGACGGCCGCGATCAGGACCAGCGACCACAGCATGTACCCCGCCGCGGCCCATTCCAGGTGGCGTTTCACGTAATGCCCGATCTCATGGGCCAGCACCTGCAGGAGTTCTTCTTCGCCCAGCGATTCCAGCGCCGTATCCCACACCACGATGCGCAGCGTGGAACCAAGGCCCCGGATCTCCGCATTCACCGCGTTGGTCTTGGAGGACATCTCCGCCTCGAACACCCGGTCGGCCCGGATGTCCGCACGCCGCGCCAGCTCCAGGATGCTGCGTTCCAGCCGCTCGTCCGACATGGGCCGGATGTCGGTGAACAGGGGACTGATGAACACCGGCTGGATGTACATGTAGAACGCGATGAACGGAACGGACAACAGCCAAAGTTTCAGCTTCCATTTTCCCCCGCGGGACATAAGCCACTGCGCGGCGCCGACCGCCGCCAGCACCGTCACGTAGTCCAGCAGGAACGACACGGCCCAGTCCCGGAGCCAGCCCGGCGCGGACTGCGTCGCCACCCCGTGGGCGTAGGACACCCGATAGCTTGCAAAACGAAGCGGCAAAACCGCAAGGGACGACACCGACCACACGAAAAACACAAAAACGGGGTACCGGACCGCCAGCGGCAACCGGGCCCGCTCAAGGGCCTTCCGCCACCGGACGGCCGCCCCGCCGGCCAGAAGCAGCCACAGCACCAGCCATTGGAACGCCGGAATGACGAAATAGAACCAGCGGAGCCACGGCCGCATCGACTCGATGCTTTCCAGCTGTCCGGGCGTCATGTACACGGCCGGGTCGGCGGCGGTGCCGGCGTATTCCGCCGGCACCCGGACGGGCGCCGTGTACCCGAAATAAGCCGCCATCACGGCGGCGTAAACGGCAAACATCAGCAGCGCGGCGGGGACGGACCGCGTCCGCCCGCCGGCGGCCATCCCTTGGGCCGGAGCCGGATGCACCGGATTCATGTCCCGTCGCCCTCCCTTGACCCGGCCGCAAATCCCGAATCCGCATCTTGCCTCATGAGAATAAAGTAACGAAATTGGCACATTTTGATCAAGAAAAAAACGAAAAGGCTTGCATTGCCCGGCATGCGCCGGACCGGAGCCTTTTTCCTGCGAAAAAGCGTCGCTTCGGACGAGGATGTCCCTTGACTTTGCCTCGGCAACCATGCTATGATGTTTGTCGTTGACACGGCGCGCCGGACATCCGGTCGTTCCCGTCCGGTGCAAATGGAACCCGTGCGGTCGTGGCGGAATTGGCAGACGCGCTGGATTCAGGTTCCAGTGGTGGCAACACCGTGGAGGTTCGACTCCTCTCGACCGCACCATAAGCAGGCATAACAAGACCCGGAAAACCGGGTTTTTTGTTTTTGTCCGGACAGACGCCGCTTTCAGACCACCCCGGGACGGGGCCCGTCCGCCGGCACCACCGTGTACACCCTGGGTAGCTTCACCACGCGCCGGTTTTCCTTGCGGATGAGCATGTGCGAATCGTCCCAGGCCACCACATAGCCGATGACGTCGTTCATCTCCAGGGCGTCGCGCACGACGCGCACCAGGGTGCCTTCCACGCGGTAACGGTCCAGCTGTTCGTCCGTAACCACGATGTTCCCCCGCTTTCGGATTTATCATGAGCAATTATTCCCGAAAAAATCAGGCCCGCGCAAGACTTCCGTCCTGTGCGGGCCTTTCCGTTCGCCGTCCAACCCTTGATCGTCAACCGACATGTTCCCGCGACTGCGATTCGTTCGTCTCGTACCACTCGTCCAGCACCGTGCCGGACATGACGCGCTTGCGCACGTACTCCGCCTGGCGCGGCGTGAAATGTTCGGTCCACGGGATGCCCAACTCTTCGCAGAGGCGAACAATGGTCAGCAGCTCGGACCAAGCGACGTAGCGCTTGTACCAGAAAAACTGCGGATGTTCGATCATGTACGGATACAGGTCGTCAAATTCGGTATGCTTGCAATCCAGCGCCCGTTCGAAATGCGTCTTGGCCTCCAGCAGCTTTTGGCGGAAAAACTCTTCCGTTCCGACCTTGACGTCCTCCATCATCGCTCGCCTCCCCCCGTGAAAAATTGAAATTTAATTTATTTTATTATAAAGCACCAGCAAAGAAGAGAAAAGATGAAGGCGCCAAGCGGTTTCTGTCAATTCGTGAAAAAATTAGTCTTCAAATTCGATAAACCCTTCCCCGATCGCCGAGATCCTGACCAGCGACTCGACGCGGTAGCCCATCTCCCGCAGCGACCGTCCGCCGTCCTGGAACGTTTTTTCCACGACCAGCCCGATGCCGGCCAGTTTCGCCCCGGCCTGTTCCACGATCCGGATGAGGCCCCTGGCGGCGTTTCCGTTGGCGACCATGTCGTCGATGAACAGCAGGGAGTCGTTTTCGTCCAGCATGTGCCGCGCGACGATCAGATCGGACACGATGCCCTTCGTGAACGACGGAACGCGCACCATGTACGAACCGGGATCGTTGAGCAGCGTGAATTTGCGCCGGGCGAACACGAGGGGGACGCCGAGCACGTGCGCGGTGGCGAACGCCGGGGCGATGCCGGCCGATTCCATGGTGATCACCTTGGTGATGCGTTCGCCGGCGAACCTCCGGGCGAATTCCCGTCCCATCTCCATCGTCAGCACCGGGTCCGCTCCGTGGCTGAGCACGGCGTCCAGCTGCAGCACGCCCGGGGCCACCACGACCCCTTCCCGGCGGATCCTTTCCTTGAGCAGCTCCATGTTTTCCTCCATCCCGTGAACCTTACTGAAATTGTATCGGTTCGGAACCGGAACTTCAACGCGCCTCCGAAGATGTCCATCAAAATTTCGGTTCGGAAATGGAACTGCGACGCACTCCGGGGAAACCGCCGTCAAAAGAGGTTCGAAAAAAATGGAAAAATCGCGAAACTTTCTCCTGGGAAAAACGTTTATTAGGCAGAGGATTACGGGGGAGAGAAACACGATGGCCGGGCGGAATCGAATTATGGAAATCTTTGTCGCCGCACTGTTCGCCTTGTCGGTGATGGCGGCTTGCAGTCCCCGGGCCCAGCAGCCGGACGGGCCCGGGACGGGAGGGGTGCTGGCGCCTTCTCCGACGGCCACGCCTTCCCCTTCGTCTTCCGCGGCCGCGCCGCCGGCTTCGGCCGCCGACGGCCGGCCGGCGGAAAAAGACGCCGCAAGCGCCAGCCTTGAGGACGATCCAGCGGACGGGACGCCGCCGGAGAACGCGGCGCCGGACGACCCCCGGCCGTCCCTGAACGGCATCGCCCTCGGCACTTCCATCCATGAAGCGGCCAGGCGCTTCGGCGCTCCCCTTGACCGGTACACGCTGCCGGACGGCAGCCGGATCGTGGAAATGAACGAGTACGGCGGGTTCACGGTGGGATTTGCGGACGGCAAAAC
>LZRV01000102.1 GCA_002159065.1 Paenibacillaceae bacterium ZCTH02-B3
AGGCTACGTAGCCGTCATGATGGAGGGACTTAGGCGCAAAGGCGTACCGCTTGCGCTCTACAGCGACCAACACTCCATCTTTCACCCGCCCAAGGGCAAGCCAACCCTCGAGCAGGAACTGGCCGGTCAGCCGCAGGCGCTTTCCACCTTCGGACAGGCCATCGCCGATCTGGGGATCACCCATATCGAGGCGCTGTCCCCCCAGGCCAAAGGACGGATCGAACGGCTCTGGCAAACCATGCAGGACCGTCTGGTGGTCGAACTTCGGCTGCGCAACGTCTGCACGATGGAGGAAGCCAACCGGGTCCTGCCGGAGTTGATCGAAAAGCACAACCGCCTGTTTGCCGTCGAGCCGCAAGAAGCGGAACCGGCCTACCGACCGCTGCCCGAAACCCCTTTGGAGCACATTTTTACCCGACGGGAACACCGGAGAATCAGCGGCGGGCAGACCTTCTCCTGGAAAGGAAAATGCTACATGCCAAAGCCCGGCCCCGGTGCACCGCGTTGGGAAGCGAAGACCGTCGTCGAAGTGCGTGTCGGCATGGATGGGCAAGTGTGGCTATGGGATCAGGGACGCGCCTGGCCTTGTGTGGAGACGCAGGCCGCTGAGGTCCCTTCGACAGCTCCGGCCAAAAAAGAAGCGGCACCTACGCCCCCGCGCAAGCCCGCTGAAAACCATCCCTGGAGAAAATCATTCTCCAGCAAGCAGTTACAGCGTAGCACAGCATCCGGCTAGTCTGCAAGAGGACGGGGGCTGTTTAATCAGCTATCATCCCTGACATTTTCATAGAACAGTTAACCTGACATTTTCACAGACGCTTGACATCCATTTTCCGACAAAGCGAACGCAGACGCGCCACGGTCCCCGTTTCGCCGGGACAAAAGCGCGGCTGTTTTTCAGTTTTCAAAGCCGGTTTGACGTCCGGCCGGAACGAATCCGCAATGCCCGAGAAACCGGCGGAACGCTTCCCTTCCGGCTCCGGTGTCCGGAAACACGGCGCAATGCTCCAGCACGGCAAGGAATTTGTCGCCGACCGCCCGCCTGAGCACCGCTTCCGCTTCGTCCGGTTTCAAGCCCGTGCCGTGCGCCGCCGCCAGTTCGGCGATCCATCCCGCGTGGTGCGCAAGGGGATGGCCCGGCGCCGCGATTTCCCGCCCGTCGTAAGGCGTCAGCCCGGTGAGCAGTCCGGCGATGGCGGCCAGTTCCCCCTGAAGGCGCCCGGGCAGCACGGCAAGGCCCATCACTTCGATCAGCCCGATGTTTTCCTTTTTGATATGATGCAGTTCCCGGTGGGGGTGAAAAATGCCGTCGGGATGCTCTTCGCTCGTCCGGTTGTTGCGCAGCACGATGTCCATTTCATATGAACCGTCTTCTTTCCGCCGGACGATGGGCGTGATCGTGTTGTGGGGCGTGTCGCCGGAAAACGGGATCACCCCGGACGAAGGATCGGCGTATCCCCGCCATGTCTCCAGCACGCGTTCGGCCGAGCCCAGCAGCGCCCGGCGATTCCGCGACCGCAGGCGAAGGACGGACATCGGCCATTTGACGATGCCCGCCGTCACGTCCGGCGCCCCGGGGTCGGCGTACCATTCGTCGACCGGCGCCAGCTCCATCGGAAACCGGTGGCGTCCCGCCTGGTAATGGTCGTGGTTCAGGATGGAGCCGCCCACGATGGGCAAATCGGCGTTGGAACCGACGAAGTAATGCGGAAATTGCTCCACGAAATCGAGCAGCCGGGCCAGCGCCTTGGGCGTGATGCGCATCGGGACGTGTTCCGCCGACAGCACGATGCTGTGCTCGTTGTAATACACGTAGGGCGAATATTGGAAATACCAGGTCTCCCCCTGCAAGACCACGGGCACCATGCGCAGGTTCTGGCGGGCGGGATGGTCCGGCCGGCCCGCGTAGCCGACGTTGTCGGGACAGAGGAGACACTTCGGATACCCGGCGGGAGGCAGCGACCGCAGAAGGGCGATTTCGCGGGGGCTTTTCTCCGGCTTGGACAGGTTGATGGTGATTTCCAGTTCGCCGTATCGGGTCGGATGCCGCCAATAGCCGTTCCTGCGAACCCGGTCCATGCGGATGTAATTGGCGTTGACGCAGAGCCGGTAAAACCAGTCGGTGGCCGCGCGGATGCCCTGGTCCCGGGCGATGGAAAAAAAGATCCGGTTCGTCTCCGAAGGCCTCGGCATGAGCAGGCCCATCAGCCGCGCGTCGAACAGGTCGCGGTGCGTCGCCGTGTCTTCCGGCGCCGCGCCGAGCCGGACCGCCGCGTCCAGCAGCGGCTCGAGCAGATGCGCGGGGTGATCCGGCAGCGCGCCGGAGCCGTCGCCCCGGGTTGCGTCACCGCCGGCGGCGGCTTCCGTTCCGACAGGGGCGGCTTCGGCAGCCTCCCTTTGGGCATCGGCCGGAGCCGTCAAACCGAAAGCGTCCAGCAGCGCATTGCGGGAATACGCGACGTCCTCCGGCCCGATCAACCCGCAGCGCAAGGCATAGGAAATCAGCCGTTCGATCCCGCGGGAAACGCCGGCGACGATCTCCCGGCGTTCCGCTTCGGACAGCGGGCCGTTTTCAGTCCGGTGCGCATTGTGCTCCATCTTCCCCACCCCGCCGCACGGTCACTCCCCGTACCCGTCCGGATGGCGCCGGTGCCATTCCCACGCGCTGGCGATCATCCGCCGCAGGTCGCTGCGTTTCGGCGCCCAACCCAGTTCGGCCATCGCCTTGTCGGGAGAAGCGACCAGCGCCGCCGGGTCCCCCGGCCGGCGCGGCCGCACGGCGGCGGGAATCGGATGGCCGGTCACTTCCCGAGCCGCTGCGATGACTTCGTACACGGAGTATCCCTTGCCGGCGCCCAGGTTGTAGACGCCGCTCTCCCCGCCCCGCCGCAGGCGCTCCAGGGCAAGGACGTGCGCGTCGGCGAGATCGCTGACGTGGATGTAATCGCGGATGCATGTGCCGTCTTCCGTCGGATAGTCGTCGCCGAACACGTTGATCCGCTCCCGTTTGCCCAGGGCCACCTGCAGGACGAGCGGAATCAGGTGCGTTTCGGGCCGGTGGTCTTCCCCGATCCTTCCGCTGTCGTGGGCCCCGGCGGCGTTGAAATAGCGCAGCGACATGTACCGGATGCCGTGGATGGCGCCGTACCAGCGGATCATTTTTTCCATGGCCAGTTTGGTTTCGCCGTAGACATTGGCCGGCTCCGTCCGGTCTTCTTCCCGGATGGGCACGCGCTCGGGCTCCCCGTACACCGCCGCCGTCGACGAAAACACCAGACGGTCGACGCCGGCCCTGCGCATCGCTTCCAGCAGGTTCAGGGTTCCGCCCACGTTGTTCCGGTAATATTTTCCCGGGTCCCGCATGCTCTCGCCCACCAGCGAACTGGCGGCAAAATGGACGACCCCTTCGATGTCGTGTTCGGCGAACACCCGATCCAGAAACGCTTCGTCGAGCAAATCCCCCTGACAAAACGTTCCCCCGATCACCGCCCGGCGGTGTCCCTGAACCAGGTTGTCCAGGACGACGACCCGCTCCCCTTTCTCCAAAAGCGCCGCCACCGTGTGCGAACCGATGTATCCGGCGCCGCCCGTGACCAAAACCGCCATTTGCCCGTTCTCTCCTTCCGCTTGCGGCTTTTCGTTCGGCTCCGTCCGGGACGCCCGGGTGAAGGCTGCGGGTGGCTTCCGGCCACGATTTCCGTTTCAGCTCCGCCCGGAACGCCCGAAGCCGCCGCCGGTTCCCGATGCTCCTTTGCCGCTGTATCCTGCTACTCCCCCAGCCTTCTCACGCCGTCGCCGATATCCGCCACATAGAAATCCGCCGTGAGTCCCGTCGCCTCCCGGTAGCGGGCTCCGACTTCCCCGATGAAGCGGTCCACCGCATCCCGGTGCACCAGGGAAACCGTGCAGCCGCCGAATCCGGCTCCGGTCATGCGGGAGCCGAGCACGCCGGGAACGTCCCGGGCCGCCGCCGCCATCGCGTCCAGTTCCGGTCCGGTGACTTCGTACAGGTCCCGCAGGGAATCGTGGGAAGCGTTCATCAGCGAGCCGAACGCGGCGAGATCGCCCTTCTCCAGCGCTTCGACCGAACGGAGGACGCGTTCGCATTCCTCCACCACATGCCGCGCCCTCCGCCGCACCGTTTCGTCGCCGATCAAATGCTCCGCGGCGCGGAATTCGTCCGGCGTCAGTTCCGCCAGAAACCTCAGACCCGGACGGGCCGCGCGCAGCATGAGCACCGCCCGCTCGCACTCCGCGCGCCGCTCGTTGTATTTGGAATCGGCCAGACCGCGCTTTTTGTTCGTGTTGCCGATCACCAGCCGGTATTCGCCGGTCCGGCAGGGAACGTGACGGTACTCGAGAGTGTCGCAGCAGAGCAGGATGGCGTGGTCCTTTTTGCCGTTCGCCACCGCGAACTGGTCCATGATGCCGCACCGGACGCCGACGAATTCGTTTTCCGCGTGCTGGCACCACTGCGCCAGCCGCACGGGATCCGGCTCATGGCCCTCCATGACCAGCAAGGCGTACGCGGTGACCACCTCGATGGACGCCGACGACGAAAGGCCGGCGCCGTTCGGGACGCCCGGGTGAAGGCTGCGGGTGGCTTCCGGCCACGATTTCCGTTTCAGCTCCGCCCGGAACGCCCGAAGCCGCCGCCGGTTCCCGATGCTCCTTTGCCGCTGTATCCTGCTACTCCCCCAGCCTTCTCACGCCGTCGCCGATATCCGCCACATAGAAATCCGCCGTGAGTCCCGTCGCCTCCCGGTAGCGGGCTCCGACTTCCCCGATGAAGCGGTCCACCGCATCCCGGTGCACCAGGGAAACCGTGCAGCCGCCGAATCCGGCTCCGGTCATGCGGGAGCCGAGCACGCCGGGAACGTCCCGGGCCGCCGCCGCCATCGCGTCCAGTTCCGGTCCGGTGACTTCGTACAGGTCCCGCAGGGAATCGTGGGAAGCGTTCATCAGCGAGCCGAACGCGGCGAGATCGCCCTTCTCCAGCGCTTCGACCGAACGGAGGACGCGTTCGCATTCCTCCACCACATGCCGCGCCCTCCGCCGCACCGTTTCGTCGCCGATCAAATGCTCCGCGGCGCGGAATTCGTCCGGCGTCAGTTCCGCCAGAAACCTCAGACCCGGACGGGCCGCGCGCAGCATGAGCACCGCCCGCTCGCACTCCGCGCGCCGCTCGTTGTATTTGGAATCGGCCAGACCGCGCTTTTTGTTCGTGTTGCCGATCACCAGCCGGTATTCGCCGGTCCGGCAGGGAACGTGACGGTACTCGAGAGTGTCGCAGCAGAGCAGGATGGCGTGGTCCTTTTTGCCGTTCGCCACCGCGAACTGGTCCATGATGCCGCACCGGACGCCGACGAATTCGTTTTCCGCGTGCTGGCACCACTGCGCCAGCCGCACGGGATCCGGCTCATGGCCCTCCATGACCAGCAAGGCGTACGCGGTGACCACCTCGATGGACGCCGACGACGAAAGGCCGGCGCCGTTCGGAATCTCTCCATGGTACAGAAGATCATATCCCCGCGACAGCCGAATCCCCCGCAGATCCAGTTCCCGGATCACCGCTTTCGGGTAGATCATCCAGTCGTCTTCCCGGCGCACGGCCAGCCCGTCCAGGGCGAATTCGCCCGCCGCCTGAGGGAAATTGAGGGAAGCCAGCCCAATCCGCCGGTCCGTCCGCGGCCGGATGAGCAGCGACGTGCCGAAGGTCAGCGCCGCCGGAAACACCGGACCGCCGTTGTAGTCGGTATGTTCCCCGATCAGGTTCACGCGCCCGGGCGCGCGGTACGCCCGGATGCCCGCTTCGTCTCCGCCGTACCGGCGGACGAATTCGCGTATCAGTTCCTCCGCCCGCGCCACCTTCGATCCTCCCGTCTTCGGCGGGTCCCATGCGGAATCGCCGGCCGTGAATATTTTCCGCCTTAAGTATACCGGATTGCGTCCAAGGGAGAGTATGGCGGGAAATGCGATTCATATGGACAAAAGTGATCAATTCGGATCCCGGACAGGCCAAGTTCGTGATAAAATGGGAGACCAGACCGAGAAAAATGTGATGGAGAAAAGATTCGGAACGCAGGACGGAGAACGGGAATGCGCGGAATGCGCGCGATAACGGGGGAGGGCGCAACGCGCCATGGCGAACCGGAAACAACCGACCTACCGCGTCGCTTCCAACCCGGCGCGTCAAGCCACCGGCGGCCTGATCGTGCTGTTCGCCGGGGAAAGCCAGACGCCGCCGGGACACCGGGTGGGTCCGAAGGTCGTCGATTATTATCTCCTGCACCATGTGATCTCCGGAAAAGGCCGCTTCATGGACGGGGACCGGGAAACGGAACTTTCGGCGGGACAAGCGTTTTTGATCCGGCCCGGGCAGCTGGCGGGGTACGCGGCGGATGAAGCGGATCCCTGGAAATACCGCTGGGTGGCTTTCGCGGGCGAAGAAGCGGAAAAATGGTTGGCGGAAGCCGGTCTGACGCCGCCGCGGTCGGTGGCGGACACGGGCGCAAGCCGTGTGCCGGAACGATGCTTGCGCGCCATTTTCGAGGCTTTCCGGGCGCGGCGGCCCTCGGCTCCGCTGGAGGCGGCGGGGCATTTGCTGCTCTTGCTCGCCGCGCTGCGCGAAGACGCCGGCGGCGCGGAAGGATTCGCCGCGCGGCCGGCCTCGCATCAGGCGGAATTGGTGCGACGGGCCATCGATTTCATGGCGGCGCAGCTGGCGGAGCCGGTCACGATGGAGGGCATGGCCGAAGCCCTGGGCTACAGCCGCGCCCACCTGTCCCGCGCCTTCAAAAAAGAAACGGGCCTTACGCCCGTCGCCTTTCTGAACCGGCTGCGCCTCGACCGCGGACGGCGGCTCCTGCGGGAACGGCCGGAACTGACGGTGGCGCAGATCGCCCTTTCCGTCGGATTCCGGGACGCGCTCTATTTTACCAAACGTTTTCGCCGCATGTACGGCGAAACGCCCACCGCCTACCGCCTCAAAACGGCGCCGGAAGCCCGGTCCACCGTTTCGCCCGGCAAGCGGCCCCCCGCGGCGTCATCCGTGCGGACGCCCGCGCCGTCCGCCGCCCGGCCGCCGGGCGGACATTGACCGCCGCCTTCGTGTCCGGCCTGTTCCCCGCTCCTACCCTTCAAACGCCGTCATGCGGCGTCCCGCGGGCTCCCCCGCGGCGCTGGCGATCACGTCCGGGAACAGCCGGACAAAACGTTCCTCGAGCTCGCGAGTCCAGGCGCCAAAGCGGACAAGCACGGCCCGCACCGCGGCGGGCAGCGCGCTTTCCGCGCCGTCGCTGACGACGATCGCCGCTCCGACGCGCTGGCGCCTCAGCCCGACGGCGAACACGCCCTGGGCGCCGCTTTTCGCCACAAGATTGGGATCTTCAAGCAGCACCGAGGCCAGGCGGCCCGGTCCCTCCACCAGCCCGGGATGCCGGTTCATCGCCTCCGCGGCCCGGCGCGCCGCTTCCGCTTCGCCTTCCGGCGCGGCCTCCGGACAGGCCAGCCGGCCGTATGCCAGGGCGATGCCGCGCAACGGCACGGCAAAGGTGGGCAGGCCGCAGCCGTCCACGGCGGAAACGACGGCTTCCGGCGGCACCCCGGCCCAGGCCGCCACGCGGGCGAGGGTTTCCGTCTGGGCCGGATGACCGGGACGGGTGTATCCTTCCGGCGGCCAGCCGCGCAGCCTGCACCAGGCGAGCATGCCGAGATGTTTACCCGCGCACTGGTGATAAAGCCGCCGTTTCTTCCCTCCTTCGCGAATCCACGCGATTTTCGCTTCCTCGTCCAAAGGGGAATCCGGGTGCATTGCCAGCTGCCCCTCGTCAAGCCCGGCGCGCCGCAGCATCTCCTCCAGCGCTTCCATCTGGGCGGCCGTTCCCCGGTGGGAAGCGCACATGAGGGCCACGTGCCGGCTGTCCAGCCCGAAAGCCTCCGCGGCTCCCGCGAGCAGCGCGCCGAGCGCCTGGACGGGCTTGGCCGTGGAACGAAGAAAAGCCGGCGCTTCCGGATCCCCGACCGCCGCCAGCACCTTCCCGTCATCCGCCGACACCGCGCAGATCCGCCCGCGATGGATGTTTTCGATAAGGCTGCCCCTTGTGACAAAAACAAGCGGTTCGTCCCGCGGCGGGACAGCCGCCGTAATCGCCGGCACGGCGGCGCCGGATCCCGCCCGCGCATCGGCGCCGGCCGCCGGCGGACCGGAAACCGCCCTCTTTACGGCGGCGGTCTCATCCGTTCCGGCCGACAGCGACGGGCCCGCACCCGCGAACCCGTTTTCTCGCCGCGTCAAAACGGCCCCGTTATGCGCCACCGCCTGTGCCTGCCGTTTCCGCATCAGCCTTTCCTGTTCCAACCGCCCCTTCTTCAACGGCGTTTTCCCTCCCGGCCGCGTTTTCGTCAAAGTTGATCTTTTCCGCCGTAAGATAAAGCGGCCGCCCCTTCGTTTCCTCGTAGATGCGCCCCACGTACTCGCCCAGAACGCCCAGCAGCGTCAGCGTAATGCCGTGAAAAAGCAGGGAGATGACGATCAGCGAGGTCCAGCCCGGCTGCGTCACGTCGGTAAACAGGCGCAGATACAGCGCCGCCAGCAAATACACAAACCCCGCCGCCGACAGGACAAACCCGAGGACGCCCGCCCACCGGAGCGGCCGGGTGGAAAAGGAGGTAATGGCATCCAGCGACAAACGGATCATCTTGCGCAGCGGATATTTCGTCTCGCCGGCAAAACGCTCCTCCCGCACGTACGGAATGGCGGTCTGGCGATAGCCCACCCAGCTGACCATGCCCCGCACGAACCGGCTCCGCTCCCGCATCTCCCGCAGCGCGTCGCAGACTTTGCGGTCCATCAGGCGGAAATCCCCGGCGTCCACCGGAATGTCCACCGGCGACATCTTCCTCAACAAACGGTAAAAAAGCGCGGCGGTCGTTTTTTTGAACCACGACTCGCCCTTGCGGGCGATGCGGCGCCCGTAGACGACATCGAAGCCTTCCCGCCATCTGGCCAGCATCTGCGGAATCAGCTCGGGCGGATCCTGCAGATCGGCATCGATGAGCACGACGCAGCGCCCGGACGCGTGGTCAATGCCGGCGGTCACGGCGATCTGGTGGCCGAAATTGCGGGACAGGCCGACGAGCTTCGCCCGGCGGTCCGCCGCGCAGATGCCGCGCACGATGTCCGCCGTCCGATCCCGGCTGCCATCGTCCACAAACAGGATTTCGTACGGCTCCCCGATCGATTCCAGCACCGCGGTGAGGCGCCGGTAGGCCGTTTCGATCACCTCTTCTTCGTTGTACATGGGAACCACGACGCTGAGCAAAAGCCGTTCCGCCTTCAGGGCATCCTTCATGGGGCACCTCGTCCTGTCATTTTTTGGGCCATTGATGTTTTTCACGTGTATTTTTCCCTGGGCTGCCCAAAAAAGCCTCCCGGGCTTGGCCTCTCTCGCCGCCTGCAGCCTGGCCATACAGTCTCCCGGTTGCGGCCTCGCCCGCAACCTGCAGCTAGTCCGCTTGCAGCCTCCGGAGCCGGCCAATCCCGCCTCCCAAAGCCAGGCCGGCCCGGCCGCCTCAATCAAAACCCCCAGCCGGGCAGCCACCGGAGCGCGGTGTCGATCCAGGCCCGGCTGACCTCCATCCCGACGTACACGGGATAGAACCAGACGAACAAAAACGCCGTCAGGGCCGTGAACGCCGCGGTCAGGCGCCGGCCGCGGGGGACGTGCTCTTCCAGACGCCGGAATACCCAAACCAAAACGAAAATGATAAGCGGCACCATCGGAAAATAGTGGTACAGGAACGTGACGGTCCGCGGCGCCACGATCCAGGGAACGTACAGCGACAGAAACGCGACCGTCAGCGTCACCGCCACGGGATCGCGCCGGACGGCGGCGCCCCATACGGCCGCCAGCAACGCAGCAAGGCCGCCCCACCAGACGGCGGGATTGCCGATGGCCGCGATGCTCTGCGCCCGTCCGGGAGCGAGATCGTCGCCGCCGTAATACCAGACCGGACGCAGCATGAACGGCCATGTCCACCATTTCGATGCGTAAGGATGGTCTTCCTTGACGCCTTTGTGGTAGTTGTAAATGTTTTTCTGATACTGCCAAAGATCCTTCAGGCCGTCGTCCCGCTCCGTCGCCTTCAAATAGGGCGTGTACGAAGCCGCATAGATGCCGGCGGGCACCGCCACGAACAGAAACACGCAGGCCAGGAG
>LZRV01000103.1 GCA_002159065.1 Paenibacillaceae bacterium ZCTH02-B3
AGTCACTTCGCATATTCCGCAGGCCTCCCCAGATAAGAGCGTCATCTTTCCGCCCGCGACCACCGGAGTTTACAGAATTAGCCCTTGGCGGCTTTGGATTTCGTTGTGTTTGGGCAACTCATCCGACTAACCCTGCCTCAAATCCGGTTCGTGTACCTTGGCCCGTGCGTTTGCCTCCGGCTTCCTTCAGATCCCGCCTCGCGGCAGGCACCCTTGCCTTTGGCTAATGGTAGGCGCTCGCCAGCCCCCATTCCGGACTTTCACCGTAGAGATGACGCCCATGCTGGGCGTACAAGCAATGTCCCGCACCCCTCCGCGGGGATGCGGGACAAAGCGCGCGAGGATGCCGGACGATGCGGTTTCCGCAAAGCCGCCTCAAGAGGAAAGCCGGTCCGGCGCCCGGTCAGGAGACGATCGTCACGGGACAGGGCGCGTTATGCAGCACGGAGTAGCTCACGCTGCCCAGAATCGCCCCGCGGATCGGCCCCATGCCGCGGCTGCCCATGAAGATCGCCATGGCGCCGCGCTCCTTGGCTTCGTTGCAGATTTCCACCCCCGGCGAACCGACGCGCATGACGGCGGTCACGGGGATGGACGGTTCTTCCGCCCGGACCGTCTCCACAGCGGGCTTCAGCACCCGGTCCGCCATGTCCTGCTGGTATTCCCTGATAAGCTTCTCGCTGATAAACCGGCGGATGTTCGGCGTGTCGTAATCCGGCTGGACGTTGACCAGGACCAGCTCCGCCCCGAGCGCCTTCCCCCACCGGATCGCGTGGCGCAGCGCCTCCCGCGCGTACTCGGATCCGTCGACGGCCACCACAATCGTGTTGCTCATCCGGTCCATCCTCCTTTGATTCGCGAATGTTCATGCCTGCCAAGTTCCCATCTTCATCATACCCTTCCGGGCGGCGGTTCTCCAGTGACCAAAATCACGGCCGCCGGCAGCGGGCCGGCTCAAGTATTGCCCGGGGCAAGCCCCTTGATCAGCACTTCCGTCCAAAGGGCGGTATAATGCTGCATTTTGGGATAGATGCGCGGGTTGGAGATGCCTTCCACCAGGGCTTCGAAAAAAATCAGCAAAAATTCGTCGGAGTATTTGAGGTCCACCTTCCCTTCCTTGCGACCGCGGTGAAACAGATCCAGCATCAGGTTCAGGTTTTTCTCCTGGTATTCCCGCATCATCAGGGACAACCCGTCGTCGTCTTTCTTCGTGGCATACTCCATCAATTCAAGATAGAACCGCGGGTTGATTTGCTCCAGATACCGGATCTTGTTCCGGCTCAGGGCGATGAGCGTTTCCTCGAACGGCCGGTTTTCCGCCACGATCTGTTTCGCCTCTTCGCCCATGCGGCGCAAAAAATCCCGGAACACTTCGCGGATCAGATTATCCTTGCTGCCAAAATATTTGAAAATCGTCGTTTTGCCGACACCGGCTTGCCGGGCGATCTCGTCCACGGTCACGCGGTCGAATCCGTCGCCCGAGTTGAGCAATTGAAACGCGGCGTCCAGCACCTGCCGTTTTTTTCGTTCCGTCCTTTTCTCGAAACCGTTCATGGCCTCATCCCGCTTTTGGACGTTCCTGTCGTCATCGCCATCGATTATAGCACAACCGCGAACCTTCCGTCCCGATCGGGTTTGTTTCCATTGACTTTGCGCCACCATAGAGTTATAAATGATACTGTAATTTAATTCTTGGTTCATAATTTTAATTTCATTCAACCCTTATAAACTTAAAACGTATATTTAGGTCATATTTTGATGCCGCAACCCAACCGAACAGAAAGGGGTTTCCGTGCCATGTCCGAAATCGTGATCGTCCGGGGCTTGCAGAAAAGCTTCGGGCGCGTCAAGGCGCTGCAGGACGTAACCTTCTCGGTCGGTGAAGGCGAAGTGGTCGGATTCATCGGGCCGAACGGCGCGGGCAAGTCCACGACGATCCGAATCCTGCTGGGCATTCTCCGGCGGGATGCCGGAGAGGCGCGCATTTTCGGCCGTGACGTGTGGAAAGACAGCCTGGAGATCCACCGGCGAATCTCCTACGTCCCCGGCGACGTGGCGCTCTGGGGGAATCTGACGGGCGGCGAAATCATCGACCTGTTCATAAACCTGCACGGCGGCGGCGACCGGCGGAAGCGCGATTTCCTCATCCGGCGTTTCGAACTGGACCCCGGGAAAAAAGCCAAAAGCTACTCCAAGGGCAACCGCCAGAAAGTCGCGCTGATCGCGGCCCTGTCCGTCGAGTCCGATCTGTACATTCTGGACGAACCGACCTCCGGCCTCGATCCGCTGATGGAAGCCGTTTTCCAGGATGAAGTGCGAAAACTCAAGGAAGCGGGAAAATCCGTCCTGCTTTCTTCCCACATCCTCAGCGAAGTGGAACGGCTGGCCGACCGGGTGGTCATCATCCGCCAGGGCCGCGTGGTGGAAACCGGGACGCTGGAGGAACTCCGGCACCTGACCCGCACCACCATCCGGCTGGCCGTCGAGGGGGACGTCCGAGGCCTGGCGGCCGTCCGCGGCGTCCACGATTTCAGGGCGGAAGGGAACCAGGCGACGTTTTCCGCGGATCGGGAGCACATCCATCATATTCTGTCCGAGGCGCTCAAACTGGGCATCCGCAACATCGAAGCGGTGCCGCCCGCCCTGGAAGACCTGTTCATGCGCCATTACGAATCATGACCCCGGGAGAGGAGGCGATGCGGCATGCGGGAACGGTTTGCCCGTTGGGATGTGCTGTTCGTTCAACTGCTCAGACGGGACTGGAAAAAAATCCTCTTCTGGGTCCTGGGCGTCGGCCTGTTTTCCACCGGTTTTGTCCCGGCGTTTGAGGAAATCGGAAAAGGCCAGGGGTTCCGGGCGTTGTACGAAACCATGCAAAACCCGGCCATGATCGCCATCGTCGGGCCGACTCCGGTGGACAGGGCGGAAGATTATACGCTGGGCGCCATGTACGCGCACGAAATGCTGCTGTTTTGCGGACTGCTCGCAATGATCCTGTCCGCCTTGCACGTGATCGGCCACACGCGGAGGGAAGAAGACCTCGGTCTCATGGAACTGGTACGCTCCTTTCCGGTCGGCCGCCAGGCCGCGTCGCTCGCGGTCATGGCGGAGACCGTCCTGATCAACGCCATCCTGGCCCTGGCAATCGGCGGGATGCTGGCGGGTTACGGCGAGCCGTCCCTTTCCGCCGAAGGATCGCTGCTGTTCGGCGCCTCCATCGGCATGGGCGGCGTTCTGGGCGCGGCCGTCGCGCTTCTCATGGCCCAAGTCATGCCGGCGTCGTCCGCCGCCACAGGCGCTTCCCTCGGCATCATCGGGGCGCTGTTTCTGGTCCGCGCCGGCACGGATATGACCCATGAATCGCTCTCCATGCTCAATCCGTTGGGCTGGACGTATCTGACCTATCCGTTCACGGAGAACCATGGGGTCCCGCTGGCTTTTGCGGCGATCTTCAGCTTCCTGGCCGTCGCCGCCGCCTTCGCCCTGGAAGGCCGGCGGGATCTGGGCGCGGGCTTTCTGCCCGAGAAACCGGGCCGCGTGGCGGCCGGGCGATCGCTCCTGTCCGTCCACGGGCTGTTCCTGCGGCTCAACCGGGGCGTCATCCTGGCCTGGATGATCGCGTTTTTCGCCATTGGCGCTTCCTACGGGTCGATCTACGGCGACATGCAGACGTTTCTGGAAAGCAATGAAATCCTGCGGCAAATGTTCACGGCCGCCGGCGTTTCGATCGAGGCGTCGTTCACCGGCGTCATCCTGCTGGTCACGACCAGCCTGGTCGCCATCCTGCCGGTCGCCCTGGTCAACCGGCTGTTCACGGAAGAAGTCCGCTTGCGCCTGAGCCAGGTCTTCGCCACGAAGGTCACCCGGACCCGGCTCTACTGGACGAACGTCATTCTCGCCGTCCTTGCCGGTGCGGCCGGCACCGCCGTCTCGGCCGGCGGGCTGGGCGCCGCGGCGGCGGCCGCCATGGGAGAAGGCGCCCCGCTGGACATCGGCGATTTCTTCGCGGCGGCCTTCAACTTCTTCCCCGCCGTGCTGTTCTTTGCCGGGCTTGCCGCCCTGGCGCTGGGCTGGAGCCCGCGGCTCGGCAGGGCCGTGTATCTGTACCTGGCCTATTCCTTTGCGATCAACTACTTTGACGGCGTGGCGAATTTCCCCGAATGGTTTTCCGGGACCGCGGTCCAAAGCTGGATTCCCCGCATGCCGGCGGAGCCGTTTGACGGCGCGGTCTTTGCGGCCGTCACCGCGATCGGCGCGGCGCTGATGGTCCTGGGCTATGCCGGATATCGCCGGCGCGACATGGCGGAAGGCGGCTGAACGGCCGCCGGCTGCGCACAAGGAGCGGACTGTCGGATCGGGACGGTCCGCTCCTTTATTGTTGGCTGGAGACTTTGCGCATTGTGTCATACAGTCATTTTCGGGGTGAGAGGATGCCGACGCCTTTTGCCGAACACGAAAAACGGCTCATCCGGGCGAAACTGCGGGAAGCCGCCGAGGTTTGCCTCACCAGATACGGGGCGAAAAAAAACGACGGTCGACCGGCTGGCGGAGATGGCCGGCATTGCCAAGGGCACCTTTTACAAATTCTAACCTTCAAAGGAAGAATTGTTTTTCGAGGTTCTGGAGCAGTATCAAAATTCCGTCATGGAAGAGGCGATCGGCCGCTTCCGCCGCCTGCCTCCGGTGAAGTCGGAAACGTTCGCCTCCACGATGCCCGGACTTTTGCAGAATGTCCGGCGCTCCTTCCTCATGACCCTCCTGGAAAACCGGGAGTTGGAATATCTTTTCCGCAAACTGCCGGAAGACCGGATGAAGGAGCACCAGGCCTTCGATGAGCGGATGGCGACCGAATGGTTCCGGCACGCGTGCCGGCCGTGCTGGTAACTTGCGTTGCCGGGCTTGCGGGAACCCTGCTGTGGTGGCGGCTGGCGGATCAGGGATAAACAATCGCACCTATATCTCGTAGGCCGTTTCCGCCCGCCCGCCGGCGCGGTCGTCCGGTTCCAGCACCCGGTCGAGGATGCGTTTTTCGAAGTGAGCGAATCCGGTGTCCTTAACCCGCGGCCGGGCCAGCGTAATTTCGAGATCGAGGGCGACGGCGCCCCGCTCGATCAGGACGACGCGGTCCGCCAGCGCCACCGCTTCCCCCACGTCGTGGGTGACCAGCAAAGCGGTGAATCCCTGCTGTTGCCACAGCCGCTCGATGAGCCGCTGCATCTCGATGCGCGTCAGGGCGTCGAGGGCGCCTAGGGGTTCGTCGAGGAGCAGGAGGCGGGGGTTTCCGACGAGCGCGCGGGCCAAGGCCACCCGCTGTTTCTGGCCGCCGGACAGGACGGACGGCCAGTCCCGCGCCCGCTTCTCCAGACCGACGAGACGCAGCGCTTCCCGCGCCTTCTCCTTCGCTTCCCGCTTGCCGAGCCCGTGCGCGCCCAGCGTGACGTTCTCCTCCACCGTCAACCAGGGCAAGAGCCGCGCATCCTGGAACATCACCCGCGTGTACGGGTCAAGGCCGGCGACGGGCCGGCCGTCCCGCAACAGCTCCCCGCCGCCGGGCGCGTCCAGCCCGGCGATGAGCCGAAGCAGCGTGCTTTTGCCGCAGCCGCTGCGGCCGACGATGGCCACGAACTGTCCGGCGCGGATCGTCAAATCGAGGCCGTCCAGCACCGCCGGGCCGTCGCCGAATCGCTTGACGACCCGACGCAGCGTGACGGCAAGGCCGCGGGAGTCGTTTTTCCGCTCCCGCTCGTCCGGTTCGTCTTCCGTCCGCGGACCGCCCGCCGAACGGCCGGTCGCTTCCTGCCGCGAAAAGCCGGACTGACGGTCCGGCGTTTCCGTCCACGGACCGCCGGGCCAATCGCCGGTCAGGCCGCCGGCCGTTTCGCGCTTTGCCTGCCGAAATGCGGATGCCACTTCAGCCAACTCCTCTCCAGACCTTTCGCCATCAGATCGGACGCTTTCCCCAGCAGGGCATACAGCAAAATGCACAGCACCACCACGTCCAGCTGGAAAAATTCCCGGGCGTTCATCGCCATGTAGCCGATGCCGTCTTTGGACGAAATGGTCTCGGCCACGATCAGGGTGAGCCACATGATCCCCAGCGCGTAGCGCAAGCCGACCAGAATGGACGGCAGGGCGCCGGGCAGGATCACCCTGCGGTACAGGGCGCCGCGGCCGAGCCCGTACACGCGGCCCATCTCGATCAACCCGGGGTCCACGCTGCGGATGCCGTGGAGCGTGTTCAGATAGATCGGAAACAACACCCCGAGGGCGACGAGAAAAATTTTGCCTTCGTCGCCGATGCCGAACCAGACGATGACCAGGGGAATCATCGCCAGGTGCGGAATATTGCGGATCATCTGGATGGAAGAATCGGTCAGCTTTTCCGCCAGCCGGGCCACTCCGTTCAGGAGGCCGAACAGAAACCCGATGCTTCCGCCGATGAGAAAACCGGTGAGCGCCCGCCAGGTGCTGACCGCCAGGGAGTGCGGCAGCTCGCCGCTCAACGTCAGGCGGACGGCGGCTTCCGCCACCTGGACGGGCGTGGGCATGACCCGGCTCGAAAGGATGCCGAGCGAGCCGAGAAGCTGCCAGACCACGATCACCAGCACCGGCAGTGTCCAGGGCAGAAGCGGTTCGAACCGGCGGAAAAGTCCCGCAAACGTTCCCCGCATGCGCGATCCGCCCCTCAATGCGCCGACGTCCGCAGGGTCGGCCGCAGCGAATTGGCGATCAGTTCGCCGAACGGGCTGATGGAGCTCGGGCCGTGCGGCGTTTTCCGTTCAACGGGCAGATGCGGGAACAACAGGTCGGCGACCCAGTACGCTTCTTCCAGATGGGGGTAGCCGGACAGGATAAAGGTGTCGATGCCGAGCTCCCGGTATTCCAGCATGCGGGCGGCAACGGAGGACGGACTGCCGACGAGGGCCGTTCCCGCGCCGCCTCTGACCAGTCCGATGCCGGCCCACAGGTTCGGGCCGATCTTCAGCCGGGAGCGGTTGCCGCGATGGAGCCGGCTCATCCGCCGCTGGCCGACGGAGTCGAACCGGGCAAAAATTTGCTGAGCCTGGGCGATGGTTTCGTCATCGACGTGCCTGATCAGGTCCTCCGCCGCCCGCCACGCCTCCTCGTCGGTTTCCCGCACGATGACGTGAAGGCGGATGCCGAACCGGACCTGCCGGCCGGCCGCCTCCGCCCGTTTGCGGACGTCGGCGATCTTCTCCGCCACTTCGGCGGGCCGCTCGCCCCAGGTCAGATACACGTCGGCGTGTCTCGCCGCCACGTCATGGGCCGCGGGAGACGAACCGCCGAACCAGACCGGCGGATGGGGCGACTGGAGCGGCGGGTACAGCACCCGGCCCCCTTTGACCGACAAATGCTTGCCGGCAAATTCCACCGTTTCTCCCGCCAGTTCCCGCCGCCAGATCGTCAGGAACTCGTCGGTCAGTTCGTACCGCGCGTCGTGTTCGAGGAACAGGCCGTCGCCGGCCAGTTCCACGGGATCGCCGCCGGCCACCACATTGATCAGCAGCCGGCCGCCGGAAATCCGGTCGAACGTGGCCGCCATCCGCGCCGCCAGCGTCGGCGACATGAGTCCCGGGCGAACGGCGATGAGGAATTTCAGCCTTTTCGTGACGGGAAGAAGCGAAGCGCCCACAATCCAGGGGTCTTCGCAGGAGCTGCCCGTCGGGATGAGCACGCCCTCGAAGCCGAGCCGGTCGGCGGCGGCGGCGATTTGTGCCATGTAGTCCCCGTCCACCGCCCGCGCGCCGTCGGCGGTGCCGAGATAACGCCCGTCGCCGTGGGTCGGGATAAACCAGAAAATGCGCATAAACCATTCCTCCTCGCACAAAAGGGTTGTTCATCCGCCGGCCTCAGGCCGGACCGTCGCTTCTTCCACGCGGATGTCCACGGGAATCAGGCCGAGTTCCCTGAACACATCGGCAATGCGCTGCTGGGCTTCAAGCACTTCCCGGCCGACCCGCTGCACGCCGTACTGGCGCCGCCCGGCGGCCAGTTCCAGGGACGGCGCGTCGATGCCGAGCTGCGGGGACAACAGTTCCGCCAGTTCCTTCGGATGGTCCCTGGCCCATTCGTCGATTTTGCCGGCTTCCTCCAGAATGATCTCGATCACGTCCGGGTGCCGTTCGACGAAGGATCGCTCGCCGATGATAAATTCGTGGTTATCCACCAGTCCGGTGCCGTCGGCCAAAATCCTGGCGCCGGTGGCCGTCTCCGCCGCCGCCAGGAACGGGTCCCAGATGACCCAGGCGTCCACCTTGCCGCTTTCGAAGGCGGCCCGCCCGTCCGCCGGCGGCAGATAGACGGTTTCGATTTCGTCGTACCCCACGCCGGCCTGCTCCAGCAGCCGAACCAGCAGATAGTGCACATTGGACCCTTTGTTGAGCGCCACCTTCTTTCCCCTCAAATCGGCCACCGACCGGATCTCCGAATCTTTGGGGACCAGCAGCGCCTCGCTGTTTGGGCTAGGCGGTTCGTGGGCCAGATAGACGAGGGGCGCGCCCGCCGCCTGGGCGAAAATCGGCGGCGCCTCACCGGTATGCCCGATGTCGATGCTGCCCACATTGAGCGCTTCCAGCAGCTGCGGACCGCCGGGGAACTCCGTCCACTCCACCCCGATGCCCAGATCCTTGAGCCTTCGGTCCAGTGAACCGTCCGCCTTGAGAATGTTGAGCGTGCCGTATTTCTGATACCCGATCCGCACCGTCAGCGTCCCCCGGCCGTTTTCCGCCCGGTTTGCGCCCACGGCTTCTGCCGTGCCCGAACCGGAACCGCCCCCGCCGCAGGCTGCCAGCAGGCAAGATGTCGCCAGGATCAGCGCCAGGGCCGCCGCGATCTTCACGGCTCCGGCCGGCTTCGCCGTCCGTCGGCTTCCCGGCCGCACGGGCCCCCGGACGGACCGGCCCGAGTCCGCCCGCGCCGAACGCCGTCCGGTTAATTCACGTTCCGCTCCGCGCATGGCTTCTCACCCCCAGTTCTTTTTCCAATTCGGAAATCATCGCGTCCAGCCGCGTCTTCAATTCCATGTCCAGTTCGTAATGCATGTCTCCGTTCCGTTCCGAACGCATCACCTGCTGTTCGACGGCGTACACCGCCGGCGCGAACCGCCGCGCGCCCAGCGCCGCGGCCACCGGCTTGAAGGCGAACTCCAGCGTCAGCAAATGGGCGATCGTGCCGCCGAGGAACACGGGGGCCACCCATTTGTCGGCCAGTATTTGCTGCGGCAGCACGTCCAGAAACAGCTTCAGCAAACCCGTGTAGGACGCCTTGTAGACCGGGCTGGCAAACACGACGGCGTCCGCGCGCTCCACCCTGGCTATGGCTGCCCGGATCTCCGGCCTGTCGGACCGGCCAAACGCCAGGTCTTGGATGGGCAGGTCCGCCACCCGGATCACGTCCGCGGCGTGCCCGTTCAAGTCCAGCCGCCGCCGCACGTGGTTTGCGATTCCATTCAGCCGGGAAGCCGCGTTCGGACTTCCGTTCACAAGAACAATGTCGGCCATGCTTGGCATCTCCCTTCCGCAGTCGGAATCGGAAACAAAAACCTCCTTTCCCCCGTCTCGCTCCCGGGCGCGAAAGCGGGGAAAAGGAGGCCTCCGGTGATCCGGTCGAACCTCAATCTTCACTATTCCGATTTGATAAGTATGTTTTATCCATATAAATTTTACCTTCCGGAAGCAAAAATGTCAACGTCTATTCCCGCAAAAAACCAATCGGGTAATGCCGCGCCATCCGGGCAAATCCCGTTCAATCATGAACGGACGATCCGCGATTCGCCTCCGCCCCGCCGCCAAAAAAGAAAAAACCCTTGCATCGCAAGGGATTTTGCCCATGGAGCGGGTGATGGGAATCGAACCCACGACAACAGCTTGGAAGGCTGTGGTTTTACCACTAAACTACACCCGCGTTCCCTTTATGGTGGTCGGG
>LZRV01000104.1 GCA_002159065.1 Paenibacillaceae bacterium ZCTH02-B3
GCGGCGACGATCGTTCGGCACAGCCGGAAGCTCATCCTGAAACTGGCTCACGACTTTCCATACCGCCATGCGTGGAAGCGAATCGAAGCGCGGCTGGCGACCATGTCAGGTTAGAGATTCCCACAATTTTACATGGAAAACCAAAAGCCCCTTGCGGTGGGGGAGGGGGGAGGAATACCTTTCAACGCTGACGGGGAGTTGTCTGGCTGGGAACTTCCCTGTTATTTACAGGGTATTATGCGCTAACATCTCGTGATTTTACCGAAACAATGGGCTTTCGAAATTTAGGTTGACGAAAATTTCATAATCGTTGTCGCTCCGCTTGGTCACCGCTTCCGCCAGATACACGGCGCCGCTGCCGCCCGGCACGTTTTCCACCGGCATCTGGAAGTCGACGATTCCTTCTTCCTGCAGCACCTTCACGATGGCCCGGCCGGCGATGTCCCAGGAACCGCCCGGAGAGTTGGGAACCACCATGGTCACCGGCTTTTCCGGATAGGTGGATTTTTTCGTTTCCTGCGCCTGCGGTTCCTGCTTGGTTTCCGTCGTCGCGGACGGGGAGGCTCCCGCTCCTTGCGTTCCTCCCGTATTCGAATTGGACGGGGCCGTCTGGGAAGAAGAACTTCCCCCGCAGGCCGTCAACGCGACGACCAGAATCAACGCCAACGCTCCCGCCCACCATTTGCGCTTCACCGATCGATTCATGTTTTTCCGGTTCCTCCTTCGTGATGGAATCCAATGCGCCTGGCCGCTTTCTGAAACTTCCGGAACGCCAGGATTTGTAAACGGTTACATAACAATCGAACGGATTCACCGTCATCGCCCGAAGGTCGCCGTCGTTGAACCCATTCTCGGACATACGGCAGACAAAATCAAGGAATTTTGAGAATGCCGGATTGTCGGAAAAATTTGGGACGGGCCATCACCGCTTTCTTGAGATGCTGGAATTACGCCGCATTTCGTCCCCCCCGAATCTGTAATCACAAATAGTTTGTACATATTTGGTCATCCAGGTTGTTGAACAATTTTGTTACACTAGGAGTACATAGTGAAACGATGGGATTGTCAACGAAAAAATGACCTGCCACAAACGTGACAGGTCATGATCGGCCCGTATCGCGATTGACCGCCCATCGTCATCGCGCACGGCTTGAAAGTTTGACGCCGAACAGCCGCCTAAGCGGGGCGCTCCGCCGGATGACCCATTCGTACAGCAGGCAGGACACCGCAAAGGAAGCCATCAGGATGACCGCAAACTTGGCATAAGGATCCCAGTCCCACCGCACCACATAATAGCCGATGGCGACAATGACGGTCTGGTGGAGGATGTAGATCGGAAACGCCGCCTCGTTGGCGTAATTCAGCCACGGGTGACGGAAATTCAGCAGCTTGCCGGCATAGCCGACGATCACAATCAGCGTCAGCCAGATATTGAGGGTCCGCAGGCCCGTGAGCAGAATATCCGCGGCGCTGAAATCGGGCGCGTCATGATAACGAAACTGCAGCCACATCCAGGCCGGAACCGTCACCAGTAGCGCCGCCAGAACAGGCAGACGGCACTTCGCAAGCAGGTCGGAAAAAGCCGGGTGCATGCATGGCCGACGGCTCTCCTCAACCCTTGATGCGGCGGATCAGCGCGTAGGCGCTCGCCGCCAGCGCGGCTGACGGAATCAGCGCCCAAAGGGCGGCATCCAGGGCGTCCCCGATGCCGAGGAAAAACCTGTCGATCGGCCCCCAGCCGTCGAAGCGGTGGATCAGGACAAGGATCAGGATTACCGCGCCGGCCAGCGCGTACAGGCTGAATTGGCCGAACCGCCTGTGCAACAGCGCCAGGTTCCACGCGACCAGATACGTCAGCAGGAACAGGACGGTATGCGCAAACCAGGCAACGCCAAAGCCGAGGGACTCGAAACCGCCCATGCGGAATACGTTGAACGTGATGTTTCGCCGGTCGAACCAGGCGGCCTCCAGCGCCGCCCCGGCGGTATAGGCGAGGCCGAAGGCGGCGGACAGCAAGGCTGCCAGGGCGAAGACGGCGAGATAATAGTCCGTGCGCCGCACGCTCATGCCGAGGGCATAGGCGGACGTTTCTTTCAATCCGGCAATGGCGACGACGAACAGGTAAATATGCAGCGGGGACACCCCCACGTTAATCACGGCGCTGTCGGCGCGCATCGAAAGGATTGCCAGCAGGATGTAAATGCCCAGCAAAATCCCCCACGTGACAAACACCGAGACGCGCACGTCGAGCCAGAGCATTTTCAGGGCGCCTTGAAACGTTCTCCTCATTGTCCGCTTGCCTCCTTCCGTTCCTGTGTGGCCGCGACGGTCATGCGGATGAACAATTCCTGCAGCGAGACCGGACCCACCGCCAGGCCCCGCCGTTCCGCCTCTCGCCTCGCTTCCGCATCCAGCGCGCCGCGCACAAGGACTCTGGCGGTTCCGCCGAGGGTTTCCCGATGCAGCACGCTGCGGCCGGCCAGGAAGGCGGCGACTTCATCCGCGCGGCCTTCGACGGTGAACGCCGAGGCGATCAGCGCATCGGCCTCCTCGTCCGCCACCAGCCGGCCCTGGTCGATGATCAGCACATGGGCCAGCAGCCGGCTGATTTCGTCGATCAAATGCGTCGAGATCACGATCGTGCGCGGATGTTCCGCGTAGTCGGCCAGCAACCGGTCGTAGAACAGTCCGCGGGACACGGCGTCCAGCCCGAGGTACGGCTCGTCGAAAATCGTCAGCTCCGCCCGGCTCGCCAGGCCCACGATGATGCCGACGGCGCTGAGCATGCCGCGGGACAGTTTTCCCATGCTGCGGTCGAGCGGCAGGCCGAACTCGCGGGCGAGGTCGTCCGCGTACGCCCGGTCCCAGTTGGGAAAGAACGAGGCGGACAGATCGAAAACATCCTTCACCCGCAGCGATTTCGGGTAGATCTGGCTTCCTTGATGAAGCAGACCCGCCGCAGCACACGGTCGTTTTCATAAGGATCTTCCCCGAACAGGCGCACTTCGCCGCTCGTGGCAAACCACTGGGCGGTCAAGATGTGCATCAGCGTGGTCTTTCCGGCCCCGTTGCGTCCGAGAAGCCCGTAGATTTTGCCTTCCTCCAGGCGGAAACTCACCCGGTCCAGCGCCAGCAACCCTCCGTAGGACTTCGTGACATTGCGGGCTTCCGCCACGATGTTCCCTTGCATGTCCCGTCAGCCTCCCCTGCGAATCATCTCGATCAGATCTTCCCGGGTGATGCCCAGTTTTTCGGCTTCCGCCAGCATGGCGGCGACATATTGGTCGTAAAACTGTCGGCGGCGTTTTTCCAAGACCGCCTCCCTCGCGCCCGTCGCGACAAACATGCCGATCCCTCTCCTCTTGTACAAAATCCCTTGTTCCACCAGCAGATTGACCCCCTTGGCCGCCGTCGCCGGATTGATGCGGTAATACGCGGCGAACTGGTTCGTCGACGGCACCTGAGATTCTTCCGGCAGCGCACCGCTCAGGATGTCATCCTCGATGCGCTCGGCGATTTGTTGGAAAATCGGCTTGCCGTCCTCGATCAGATGCGACACCCGCCGTTCACCACCTAACTGGTTAATTACTTATTTAATTAACCATACATCCTTGGCGGATTTCTGTCAAGCCAAAAAGAACACCGCAGACCCTTGCCGTTGTTCTCCGAAGGAGAATGCCACGGTCTGCGGCAGTGTCAGAAAACCGCCCTGATCCCCTCGCCGGGATCCATCCCAAATTCCGTGTTTCGCCGCAGCCGCCGCAACGTTTATCCCCTTTTCCCGTATTAGTTCTTGACGTGGAAATGAAAGGGTGATCGGATGTTCCGGGAAATCAACGAGCGGCTGGCCGAGCTGAAAAGCAGACAGAGGCAAAAAGCGAATTGGGAAAAGCGCGCGCGCGACCTGACCGACGAACTGGCGCGCGCCCGGCGCGAACGCGATCAATGGGCGGAACGACTCCGGAAGGAACAAAAGGACGTCGACCGGCTGAAAAGCATGAGTCTCGGCGCGCTGTTCTATTCGCTGATCGGCCGCAAAGCGGAAAAATTGTCCAGGGAAGAAGCCGAACTGCTCCAGGTCAAGCTGAGATATGATGAAGCCGCCGAAACGGTAAACGATCTGGAAGCCGAACTTGCGGAACTCACGCGGGAACTGGCCCTCTTGCGGTCCATTGACGCCGAAATCACGCAGGCGCTCGAGGAAAAACGGAAGCTGATCCAGGAAACGGACCCTGTCCTGGCCGCCGAGCTGCAGTCGCTCACCGACCGGGAAGCGGAAGAACAGGCCAACCTCAAGGAACTGCGGGAAGCCGTATCAGCCGGCCGCGCCGTCATGGGCGCCCTGGACCGGGCGAGGGACCGGCTGCAATCCGCCCGCAATTGGGGCGCGTACGATATGCTGGGCGGCGGCGTGATCTCGACGGCGGTGAAGCACAGCCGCATCGATGAAGCGCGTTCGGCGATCCATTCCGCGCAGAACAGCCTGCGGCGGTTCCAGAACGAGCTGGAGGATGTGCAGCGCGACGTCAACGTCCGGATCGAGATCGGCGGACTGCTGACGTTCGCCGACTACTTTTTCGACAATCTCATCACCGACTGGATCGTGCAGGGCCGCATCCATCGGTCGTTGAAGCAGATTGACGAGAAACGCTCGCTGATCGGCCGCACCGTTGCGGAACTGGAAGCGCTGTGCCGCCAAACGGAAACGAAAGTGCAGGAGCTGCAGCGCAAACGTTCCGACCTCATCGAGAACGCGTAAAAGACCAAGGAATCCAAGACCGCTTGCGGATTGAAACTGTTAGCCCGGCCATGCCGAAGGCAAGCGGGCAAGAGAAGCGGCCCTTGCTTCAACGTTCCGCCGAAGCCGGTCGCGCCAACCGCCGGCTCACCCGGACGACAAACACCAAAAGGGAAGCCGCGACAAAAGCGGCGCCGGACGCAAATACCGCCGCATAGCCCGCGAATTGGGAAACCCATCCGAGCACAATGGAACCGAGCCCGATGCCCATATCGAACGCCGTCAAAAATGAAGCGTTG
Organism: Paenibacillaceae bacterium ZCTH02-B3; assembly: GCA_002159065.1. Lineage (GTDB taxonomy): Bacteria > Bacillota > Bacilli > Paenibacillales > Paenibacillaceae > ZCTH02-B3. Next base: position 5,038 of record LZRV01000104.1, read on the forward strand.
GCCACCCCTTTGCGGTCCGGACAGCCCGAATCCTTCCGCTTCCTCCTTGCGCCGGAACGGGACCCTGGCCGACAGGGTGAGCAGCAGCGCCAAAACGGAAAGGGCGGCCGCTCCCAGAAACACGTGGCGAAACGCCAGGTTCTCCCAAATCCGGGTTCCCGCCATCGGGCCGACGGCCATCGCCAACGTGACCGCCATCCCGAACCACCCCATGCCTTCTCCGCGCCGCGAAGGCGGAATGACGTCCGTCACCATCGTGCCGTTGGCAGAAGGGCAATCTTCCATACCGGTCCGCCCATGCTCCGGCAAACGGACGAAAAAGAACGGCGGACAAGGTGAAAATCCCCGCCGCCAGTCCGACTTCCGTTTCGCCGCCCCCGAGCTCCTTGACGTAATGCGGCAGCGTCGGAAGCAAAAAATAGAAGCCCGTAAAAAGCAGCAGCATTCCGCACGTGAGAAAAACATAAGGCCTCGTCCACAGGCGTTCCAAGAACATTTCCCCCTCGCAACGTCTCCGGCCCGCGGATCGCCGGACGGTTCCTTCCCGCGCGTTTGGCCTCCCCGGAACATTTTACAGATAAGCTTCCATCTCTTCCAGCCCGGAGATGACCCCCGCCAAAGTGGACCGCGGCTTCAAACCGATTGCGAAAAGTCCCGTCCGAAGATCGCCGTGCGATTCCTTCCCGCGCGTTTGGCCTCATAAAGCGCCAGATCCGCATTTTCCAGCAAATCCCGGGCCGTGGCGGCATGGTCGGGATAGGCGGCCACCCCGCAGGAGATCGTAACCGGTTCGCCTGTCGGGCTGACCGCGCTTTCCATCTTCATGCGGATCCGTTCCGCGATGCCGAACGCTTCCCGGGCCGTGGTATCCGGCAGCAGAATGGCAAATTCCTCGCCACCGTACCGGCAGCAAAGGTCCCCTTTGCGCACCTGGACGAGCATGTTCCCGGCCAGAAACCGCAACACCTCATCGCCGAGCGGATGCCCGAAGGTGTCGTTGATTCGTTTGAAACGGTCAATGTCCAGCAGGATGACGGAAAACGGCTGCCGCCCGCGGATCCGTTCCGACATCCAGCTTTCCATGGTTCGCCGGTTGGCCAGGCCGGTCAGAGGATCGGTAAGGGATTCGTGGAGAAAGTGTTCCGCCCGTTTTTGCAGCTGTCCGATCGCCATCATGACCGTTCGGTGCAATTGATTGGCTTCATAAGAGAGAAAAGCGGGGTTTGGCAGTTCCTCCGTCCGGGAACCGGCCACCAGGCGCTCCGCCGTGTCCGCCAGCACGGAGAACGGAGCCGCGAGCTTTCCGGCCATCCAAATCGTCACCAGCAGGAGAAGGGCAAAAAACGGGGACGAATACCCGATTTCCCTCAAAAGGACGCGCCGGGCCTTGCCGTGAATTTCCTCAACGGGCGTCTGGACCACGATGCCCCATCCGTTCTCGGCAACGCTGGCATATCCGGCCAGAAACACTTTCCCCCTCGTATTTTTCACCTTTTCGTAGCCGGACGCGCCGTCCATGAGCTTCCGCACGACCGAATTGGCGGCTTCGCTGTCGCCCAGGCGGGCAGGATCGGGGTGGAACAAAATAACGCCCGACGGATCGACCACATAGATGTACGACCCTGATTCGCTCATCGCGCCGGCACCAAAAATATCGTTCAGCACATTGGGTTCCGCAAGATGAATCGTGCCCGCCACGTAACCGGCGTATCTTCCCGCCGCGTCAAAAACCGGGCTGGTCATCAGGACCATCAGGTTCCCGTCCGTTGACCGGTAGGGCGCCGAAAGGGTCGGCTCCCGGGACAGGAGCGCTATCCGGGCCTCTTCGTCCGTCAGTCCGGTTCCTTTCAAGCCGGCCAGATTTTCGGAAGCCGCCAGCACTTTCCCCTCCGCGCCCACCACCATGATCCCGTTAAAGAAATTGTTGCTGTCCATGAAATGATCGACATGGGGCTGGGGATCGCCGCCCCGTTCCGCCTGCTCGGCAATGTGGCTGGCATTTCCCCGAAGGGTGTTTTCCATCGCGCGAAAAACCGACCCCATCGTCACGCCCATTTTGGACGCGCTTTCGTAATTGAGTTTGAAGGTCGTTTCGTAGAGCGATTCTTTGGTTTCAAAATAGGATGCCATCAGTTGCAACACGAACATGGCCAGGATGGACGTACTTACGAACAGCGTCAGCAAATGGACAAAACGGATTCGATGCCAACGCATACACGTACCCCCGCCTCCACTCTACGTCATCCCCCCATGCGAAAACCATTACGTTGATCTCTTCCGTTTGTGAAGAATTTGTCAACGGCAAAAAAGCAGATCTCCCCCCGCATGCGGCTTCCCGCGGCGGGAGGAGACCGTCTTTGCGCCTTTTTCAAAACTGCTTCCGTTCGTACAACCGGACGGACAGGAACCACGAAGCGATCAGGACAAGCCCCGTGGCCGCCGCCGCCAATCCGTACAGCGGAGCGTCCGGCAGGGAAGCCACGGCATCGGGAATGCCCCACAAACCGGTTTTTTCCCGGAGATGGTGCACGATCGGGATCGCCATGGCGCCCATGACAAACAGGGTGACCACGGCGATTTGCACGAAACGGCTGCCGTGCCAGATATACACCGGAAAAAAGACGGAGACGAACCAGGCGAAGCCGAGCAAGGCAAGACCGGACTGCCGGGCGATGTCCGGAAGCCGGGCGCCGGCCGCGGCTTCGAGGAGGATGTCCAGGGCGATGAACCCGACGCCGACGGCCAGGTAAAACACGTATTTGGCCGTCACGACGGTTTTGCGGTCGACGGGCAGGCTGTTGATCAGCACGTGCGTGTTGTTCATGTCCTCGTGGACCATGGAGGTGAACATGAAAAACGCCGCCAGGCAGACCGAGAGCGCGAGCGGGAAGAAAATCGGAACCACCCGCAACGAAAACAGGACCACCGCCGCGGCATAGATGAGGATCATCGTCCGCTCCACCATGAATTCCTTATACAGGATGCTCCTCATGTCCGAATTCCCCCAGACCTTCGGCGAATTTGATCGTGTACACCATGATGTCTTCCAGCGTGGGCTTGTCGTAGATCGCCCGGTCCCCGAACAGCGCGCGGACCTCTTCCGGCTTGTCGGACAGGCCTTCGAATCCCACCGGCGTTTCCCGGATGCCGACGAAAGGCCTGCGCGTGTCCGGGTCCAGAAGGTCCGTTCCTCCCTTGACCAGGACGTATTTTTCTTCCACCTCGTCCTTCGGGAGCGAAAACCGGATTTTGCCGTCATGGATCAGGGTAATGGTGTCCGCCACCTGCTCCAGATCGGACGTGATGTGGGTGGAAAACAGGACCGTCTTGTTTTCGTCCTGGATCACCCCGGTCAACAGGTCCAGAATTTCCCTCCGCGCGACCGGATCAAGGCCGGAAGTCGGCTCGTCCATGAGGAGGAGGTCGGCGTGGTGGGACAGCGCCAGGGCGATGGAAAATTTCATTTTCATCCCCTTGGACAGATGCTTGATTTTTTTGTTCGCGGGCAGGTCGAATTGCTTCCGGTACCGTTGGAACGCTCCTTCGTCCCAGTTCTTGTAGAACCTGGCGACGACGCGTTTCATGTTTTCCACCGTCAGATCGTCGTAAAAAGGGTTGTCCGCGTACACGAAGCCGATCCGCTCCCGGATTTCCCGGCCGTGACGGCGATTGTCCAGGCCGAAAATGCGGATGGAGCCTTCGTCCGGCCGGACGAGGTCCATCATCAGCTTGATGGTGGTCGTCTTCCCCGCCCCGTTGCGGCCGATGAGGCCGTGGATGAATCCTTTTTGGAGGGCAAACGAAACCCGGTCCAGCTTGAAGCCCTTGTAGGATTTGCTCACCTGGTCCAAAACGACGACGTCTTCCACCCGATGCTCCTCCTTGCGGGCCGTTTCTTTTTGTCGTGTTTTGACGGTCGTGTTTTTCAGCCGTTTGGCGGATCCTCGTGAAGCAGCTTGAGCATTTCGATGAGCTCGGGCAGGGTGACGCCCAGCGCCTTGCTTTCCGCCACCACTTCCGCCAGCTTTTCCTCGATCCATCGCAGACGCTTCTCGCGCAGGAATTCCCGGTTCTGGCCGGCGACGAAGGTTCCCTTGCCGACAACGGTGACGAGAAACCCTTCGTGCTCAAGGTCGTCGTAGGCGCGTTTCGTCGTGATGACGCTGATATGAAGATCCTTGGCCAGCTGCCGGATCGAGGGAAGGGGATCCCCTTCGTTCAATTCGCCCCTGAGGATGCTTTCCTTGATCTGCCGTTTGATCTGTTCGTAAATCGGCTCCTTGGAGCTGTTGGAAATGAGGATGTTCATGGGCCGGGCCTCTTCAAAGTGATTATAGTGAATATACCATAATTAGTGTGTATATATAATATACACTATATTTGGTTGGCTGTCAAGCGCGAAACGAAGACGAAAACCAAAGAAAAACCCGCCGGGTTCCGGCGGGCCAGACTGTCGACAAACCCCTTGTCGGCAGTCTTTTTTATTCGTATGTTTCTTTATCCATTCACCGCGTTAATATGGTATAATATTGGCAGTACATCCTACAGGAGTGATCCGCCTTGCTCCGCAAAACCGGCCTCGAAGGCAGAACCCAAATTTCCCTGGTTTCCTTGGAAGA
>LZRV01000105.1 GCA_002159065.1 Paenibacillaceae bacterium ZCTH02-B3
GGTTCCGCCGTTCAGGAGGATGGCGCGAAACATCCGTTGGCCATGGGGAGAGCATCCCGCGGCCGGCCGGAACGTGCGCTTTCCGTTCATGCTGGCTGTCGTGCCCGCCGTACTGGCGCTTCTCGTCCGGACGGACGGACTCTTGCGGGTAAAGGAGTTGGGGCCGGGTGCGTTACCGGGTTTCTTTTGAAAGCAAAAACGGGCACTGGATGGTCGTGGAAGGGGAACCGGCGTGGCGCCGGTCGGATGTCGCCGAACACGAATGGGCCATGATCCGGGGACGGCAGGCGCCGGGACTCCTCAGGCTGGAGTTGGAGGAGACGGACGGCGTCATCCGTTTCCGCTACGCGCTGGCCGGCTGCCGGATGCTGACCCATGCGCTGCGCGCCGGTCCGTGGACGATGCGGGAGGCGATGACGGCGCTGTTTCGCCTGGCCGGGACGCTCTCGGACAGTCGGCTTTACATGCTGGAACCGCATCGTTTCCTGCTGGGGGAGGAACGGGTATTTGCCGGCAGGAACGGGACCGATCTTTGGCTGGCGTACCTGCCGGTGGAGGATTCCCGGGCGGAAGAGCGGTTCCTGCCGGATCTGGAGCGCCTGATCGTCGACCTGTTCGTGCGGGTGGAAGATCTGGACGGATCCGTGTTCCGGCGCCTGATCCTCATGCTGCGGGAACCGGATTTTTCGCCGGAGAGGCTGCGGGACGCCGCCCGGCGGTGGCTGCACGATGCGGAAACGGGGAACGCCGGGCGGATTTGCGGACCGACGGACGCGCACGGGGCGCTGGAATATGGGCATGGAACCGCCCATGACACGGCGGATTCCCTTTCGGCCGTATCGGGATGGGATGATGGAGCGTTGCAAAACGGGGAACCGCAAGCTGACCCCCATTCTTCCGATTGGCGGATGCGCGGACTGCCGGGAAACGGAACCCGTCCGGCGGAAAGCGCCGCGTGGATGTCCGGGTTTTCCGAAGGGCATGGGGATGGACGGAGTGAGAACGAAAGAAACGGCGGACTTTTGGCCGCCGTCGAAACCGGTCTGATTTCAGCCGGGGTCGGGGAGAAGACCCGGAAAAGCAATGTGGCCGCCGTTTGCGGATTTGTGCTGGCGGCGGCGCTGATCTGGCGATTCGTGCCGGAATGGCTGCCTGGACCGACCGGGCCCGTCCTGGCGGGAGGTTTCACGCTGCTTTTGGCGGCGGGAGCGGCATGGTTTTGGCTGGGGAAGATGAGGGGAAAACATGGCGGGCAAACGGCCGGTGCGAAGGAAGAAGAGCCCGCGAACCGCGGAGATGTGCACGCGGCATGCGGACCGCCGGCCTTCGCGGCCGGCAAACCGGATGCATGGGAACGCTCCACGGGATCCCCGCGTCATGAAAGCGGCGCGTCTGAGCGTACGGTGCATCCGGAACCGGAAGAGGACGAGGCGACCGTGCAGCTTTCGCATGACGCCGGGTCGCAAGGACAACAGCCGCGAACGCCGGCGCTGGAGTGGTCGGGGCCGGACGGCGAACCGCCGAAAACCATTGCGCTCAAGATGTCGCCGTTTGTCATTGGCCGGTCCCAGGAGGCCGTTCACCACGTGGACCGGTCGCCCGGGGTGTCCCGCCTGCACGTGGAAGTGGCGTTGACGGCGGACGGCTGGATCGCCAGGGATCTCGGCTCCCGCAACGGGACCCTGCTGAATGGAGAGCCGATGACGCCATATACGCCATATCCGCTCAAGGATGGCGATGTTTTGCGGATTGCCGCGTCCGTCTATCGTTTTACATGTTGATTCGCCCGGTTTCGTCATCGAGGCGTCGGGCTTGCCCGGCGTCCGGGCTCCGCCGGGTCAGGTCGCGCAAGGCCATCCGCAGGGTCGGAAACCGGAAGGTGTAGCCGGCTTCCAGCGCCTTCCGGGGTCTGGCCAGCTGGCCCGTCAGCAGCAGCACGGAACGTTCGCCCAGCGCCATGCGCGCAAGCCACCCCGGCACGTGGAACCAATGCGGCCGGTCGAGCACCCTGCCGAGGGTGCGGCCGAACTGGTCCGCCGTCACCGGATCGGGAGCGACGGCGTTGACCGGACCGGAGATTTCCGGGCGTTCGAGGCAAAACAGGATGAGTCCCACGACATCCTGGATATGGATCCAGGGGAATCCCTGTCGGCCGTTGCCGAATCTTCCGCCGATCAGCCAGCGGTACGAGCGGGCAAGGATCGGAAACACGCCGTCCTTGCGGTCCAGCACGAGGCCGAGGCGAAGTTTCACGACCCGTTCCGCCGTGATGGCGTCCGCGGCCTGTTCCCAGGCGACCGTGACATGGCCGAGGAAATCCTGCGGGTACGGCGGTGCCGACTCGTCGAAGATGAGGTCGTCTTCGCCGGTGGAGAACATATGCCCGTAGATGGCGATGCCGGAGGCGCTCACCACCACCTTCGGAGGTTCCGGCATTTTCGGCAGCGTGTCGGCGATCCATTGCGCGGTCTGGGTCCGCGAATGGAGGATGCGCTGTTTCGCATCCTTCGTCCATCGCTGGTTGATCGTTTCGCCGGCGAGGTTGACGATGCCGTCCGCCCGTCCCCATTCTCCGGGGTGGGCGGCCCAATCCTGCCAGGTCGCGTAGCGCAATTTGGGATTGCGGCGCATGACCGATGACGGCGGAAGCCGGCGCGTAATGACCAACACCTCGTCTCCGCGCTCGAGAAGCGCTTCCACCACGCGCCGTCCGATGAATCCCGTTCCTCCGCAGACGAAAACCCGCATTTCCTTTCACTCCAGCCAACCGCCGAAATGATCAAAGAAAACCCGCGGCGGACGGCAAGCATCCCTGTCAGCCCCGGGTGAAGACCGTCATTGTTTCTCAATGGAGACAAGCCTGAGCAGTTCCACCTGGCCGCTGTCCGTTTGCAACGTTTCCTTTACATATTCGAACCTGACTTTCGTTCCGGTGTCCCAGTTTTCCACAAGTTCCCGGATTTCCTGGGAAATTTGAAAGACCACCGGTCCGGCTTCGGTCTCGATCTCGACGGAGTGGCCGTCCACGAGCCCGACCAGGTTTCCCGTTCCGGTCAGCACATTCTGCGCCGGCTCCCGGGGAGTGGATGCCGGTTCCCCCGACGACGGGGCGGTGGCCGACGCCGCGGGAGGCGGCGTGGCGCCGGGTTCCGCCGCAGGGGACGAGGAAGCCGTTTCCGAAGGCGAGGGGCCGGCCGCCTTGTCTCCTCCGGAGCAGCCCGTCGCCAAGAGGACCAAAGCCGCGGCGAAGACGCCGGCCAGCAGAATTCTTTTTTTCTTTGCTGAAGGTTTCACTCCCGGGTGCCTCCCATCCATAGGATCCTCCGCCGGCGGCTCCCGCGCGGCAAACGCGTCCTGCCCGGGCATGAGCCCATCCGGGCGAAAGTCTGCCCAGGCAAGAACCCATCCGGGCAAAAAGCCTGACCGGGAAATTGCCTACCCGAGCAAATGCCGGAACGCGGAATAGTCGATGTTGCGCTTCTCCAGGAACGATTTCAGGTAGCGGTGGTCGCGCTTCGGCGTGGCGAGGATGTAGCCTTCGACGCATTCTTCCACGGTGATTTTCGGGACGCCGCGTTCGACCGCGATCTGGCCGATCTTGGCGGCGATGGCGTGTTTGGCCGTGTCGCGGAACGGCTTCGGCACCGGCGACACGAGCTCGTCCAGGAACGCCTTCGCTTCGTCGGTCCACAGGTGCCGGCTGGCTTCCACCCAGTAGTTTTGCCAATCCAGCTTGGATTTTCCGTCCTTCAGCGGCATCGTTTTCAGAAACTTGCGAAACATGAAATAGCCGCCGATGGCCATGAACCCCGCCAGCAAGAAGGCCCAAACCACGATAAAATACATGAACCAGCCTGACAGGTCCGACAAGATGCGTCACCTCATCCTGAAATTATATCCGATTCATGGATTTATTTCGAGGTTCGCGCTACAATAGGGGCATTGGATGGTGATTCGAACATGCTCAAAATCGGTTCCCACGTGTCGTTTGCGGAAAAGGGCCTGGCGGGTTCCGTCGAGGAAGCCCTTTCGTACGGATCCAGCACGTTCATGATCTACACCGGCGCGCCGCAGAATACCCGGCGCAAGCCGCTGGAAGAGATGTTTGTCGACGAGGGCCGAAAGCTCATGGCGGAGCACGGCATCGGGGAAATTGTCGTGCATGCGCCCTACATCATCAACCTGGGCTCCCACAAGAAGGACACCTTCGAACTGGCGGTGCGTTTTCTGCAGGAGGAAGTGCGGCGCACGCAGCGGCTCGGCGTGAAAAACATCGTGCTGCATCCCGGCGCCTACACCGAAATGGATCCGGAATACGGCATCAACCGCATCGCCGAAGGGCTCAACGAGGTGCTGGACGGCACCGCGGACACGGACGTCAGCATCGCCCTGGAGACGATGGCGGGCAAAGGCACCGAGATGGGCCGCACGTTCGAGGAATTGGCGCGCATCATCGAGAAGGTGCGGCGGAACGACCGGCTGACGGTGTGCATGGACACCTGCCATCTGCACGACGCGGGATACGACGTGGTGAACGATTTCGACGGCGTGCTGCAAGCGTTCGACAGGGTGATCGGACTGGAACGGCTCGCCGTGGTGCATATCAACGACAGCAAAAACGAGCGCGGCGCCGCCAAGGACCGCCACGCCCCGGTGGGTTCCGGCTGGATCGGGTTCGAGGCGATCCGCAACGTGGTCCACAATGAGGCGCTGAAAGACAAGCCGTTCATTCTGGAGACGCCGTGGATCGGCAAGGTGAAGGGCAAGGAGCGCCCGATGTACGAAGCGGAAATCGCCCTGCTCAGGGGCGACGCGGCACAGCGCTTCGGGCCGGAGTTCCTCGATCACGTGGAACGGCTGCATCACTTCTTCGACAAAGAGGGCATCGAACCCCGCGGATACGTGTTGAAGACGTGGGAAGCGCTGAAGTCCGACGCCAAGGCGAGAAAGGCGGACCCCCGCGAGCCGATGGAACGGCTGTACGACATGATCGTGGAGAACCGGGTATTGCCCGGGGAATTTACGGAAGAAGCCCTCAACCACCGGCTGACCGCCTGGTTCGCCGGCAAGGAGTGGCTCCGGAGCGCCTGAGCGATGAAGACGCGCCTCGGAGCCCGACGGCCAGGGCCGGCAACCTGACGCCCGACCCTTGCAACGCAAGACCGGCGACGAAGCGGAACAACCGGTTTTCGCAAACCCGAACCTTGAAGCGCACAGGAAGGACATACGGAGGAGCATAAGGACCATGACGCATTCATCCTATCAATCCCAGGCCCGTTCCCAGGCCGCGAGCCACCGGGAGAAGAAGGCCAACCGGGCGCGCATGCTGATCTCCTGCCCGGACCGCCCCGGCATCGTGGCGGCCGTGTCGCAGTTTCTGTACGAGCAGGGCGCCAACATCGTGCAGTCCGACCAATACTCGATGGACCCGGACGGCGGCATGTTTTTCATGCGGCTGGAGTTCGACCTCCCCGACCTGGAGCAAAGGATTGCCGCCCTGCAGGAGGATTTCACGCGGGTGGCGGACCGCTTCCAGATGCGCTGGAGCGTCTACCGGGCCGCCCGCCGCAAGCGGATCGCGATTTTCGTCTCCAAGGAGGACCATTGCCTGCTGGAGCTGCTCTGGCAGTGGCAGGCGGGGGACCTGGACGCGGAGATTTCCATGGTGGTGAGCAACCATCCCGACATGCGGGAGCTGGTGGAGTCCTTCGGCATCCCGTACCATCACATTCCGGTGACGCCGGAGACGAAGCCCGAAGCGGAGCGGAAGCAGCTGGAACTTACGAAGGGCAAGGTGGATCTCATCGTCCTGGCGCGCTACATGCAGATTTTGTCGGGCAAATTCATCGAGGAGTTCCCGAACCGGATCATCAACATCCACCACTCGTTCCTGCCCGCCTTTGTCGGCAGCAAGCCGTACCAGCAGGCGTACGACCGGGGCGTGAAGCTCATCGGCGCGACCGCCCACTACGTCACGGAGGAACTGGACGGCGGCCCGATCATCGAGCAGGACGTGCAGCGGGTGAGCCACCGGGAAAACGTCAGCGACCTCAAGCGCATCGGGCGCCACATCGAGCGCATCGTGCTGGCCCGGGCCGTCAAGTGGCACATCGAGGACCGGATTCTCGTGCACAAAAACAAGACCGTCGTGTTCGTCTGAAGGCGGGATGCCCGCCGGCCGGCCGCCGGTGTCGTCTTCCGCGGTCTGCCGCCTGCCGGCCGACGTTTCCGCCCGCAGCCGTCCGCGCGGATCCGGCGGGGAAACATGGCAATCCTTTTTGGAGACTGGCAGTTTTTGAAACGATTAGTATCTGGTATGATGGTAAACGGTGAAACGAAACAAGCGGGAGGTTCGCGTCACAAAATGTCCGTTCAAACCGGTTCCATCGAACAATTGTCCATCACCACCATCCGGACGCTGGCCATCGACGCGGTGGAGAAGGCGAAGTCCGGCCACCCCGGCATGCCGATGGGCGCCGCGCCGATGGGGTACCAGCTGTTCGCGAAGACGATGAAACACAATCCTTCCCGGCCGGACTGGATCAACCGCGACCGGTTCGTGCTGTCGGCGGGACACGGCTCGATGCTGCTGTATGCGCTTTTGCATCTGTGCGGTTACGATCTGTCCATGGATGAACTGAAAAACTTCCGCCAATGGGGCTCCAAGACTCCCGGGCACCCGGAATACGGCCACACCGCCGGCGTGGAAGCCACCACCGGCCCGCTGGGCCAAGGGTTCGGCATGGCGGTGGGCATGGCCATGGCCGAGGCGCACCTGGCGGCGGTCTACAACCGGGAAGGCTTCGACATCATCGACCACTATACTTACGTCATCTGCGGCGACGGCGACCTGATGGAGGGCGTCGCCTCCGAAGCCGCGTCCCTCGCCGGGCACCTGAAGCTGGGCAAGCTCATCGTGCTGTACGATTCCAATGACATTTCCCTGGACGGGGAGCTGAATCTTTCCTTCTCGGAAAGCGTCGCCCGGCGCTTTGAGGCTTACGGGTGGCAGGTGCTGCGCGTGGAGGATGGCAACGACCTGGGCGCCCTGGAGAAGGCCATCGCCGCCGCCCAGGCCGACAAGACCCGGCCGTCGCTGATCGAAGTCAAGACGATCATCGGCTACGGGTCCCCGAACAAGGCGGGCAAAGGCGGCCACGCCGGCCCGCACGGGTCGCCCCTTGGTCCGGAGGAAGCGAAGCTGACGAAACAGGTCTACGGCTGGGATCATCCGGAGTTTCACGTGCCGGAGGAAGTGCGGGCGCACTTCGCCGAGGTGAAGAAGCGGGGCGAAGCCGCCAATGCCGCCTGGGACGAGCTGTACGCCCGCTACAAGGCGGCGTATCCGGATCTGGCCGCGCAGCTGGAGCGGGCGATCGCCGGCGAACTGCCGCCGGGATGGGACGCGGACCTGCCGAAGTATTCTCCGGAAGACAAGCCGGTGTCCACGCGGGTGGCGTCCGGCAACGCGCTGAACGCGCTGGCGAAGAACGTCCCGCACCTTGTGGGGGGTTCCGCCGACCTGGAAAGCTCCACGATGACGCATCTGAAGGGGCTGCCGGTGTTTAAGCCGGGAAGCTACGAGGGGCGCAACATCTACTTCGGCGTCCGCGAATTCGGCATGGCCGCGGCGATGAACGGCATGGCGCTGCATCGCGGCGTCAAGGTGTACGGCGGCACGTTCTTCGTCTTCACCGACTATCTCCGCCCGGCGATGCGGCTGGCCGCCCTGATGCAACAGCCGGTGGTGTACGTGCTCACCCACGACTCCATCGCCGTGGGCGAGGACGGCCCGACGCACCAGCCCATCGAACAGCTTGCGTCGGTGCGGGTCATCCCGGGGCTCACCGTCATCCGCCCGGCCGACGGCAACGAGACGACCGCCGCCTGGGCGTATGCCATGGAATGCCGCGACCGTCCGGTGGCCCTGGTGCTCACCCGCCAGAACCTGCCGATTCTCGAAGGGACGGCGGAGAAAGCGCGGGAAGGCGTCGCCAGGGGCGCCTACATCCTGTCCGAAGCGGAAGGCGGATCGCCGCAGGGCATCCTGATCGCCACGGGTTCGGAAGTGCAGCTGGCCGTCGCTGCCCAGAAGGCGCTGGCCGCGGAAGGCATCCGCGTCCGCGTGGTCAGCATGCCGAGCTGGGACCTGTTCGACCGCCAGCCGGAAGCATACCGCCGGAGCGTGCTGCCGCCGGACATCCGGGCGCGCCTGGCCGTGGAAATGGCGCATCCGTTCGGATGGGAACGCTATGTCGGCGAAGCAGGCGCGGTGCTGGGCATCGACCGGTTCGGGGCGTCCGCTCCGGGTCCGCGAGTGACGGAGGAGTACGGCTTTACCGTGGACAACGTCGCGGCCCGCTTCAAGGAACTGCTCCGGGCATGATAAGGAACGGCGTAGAAATTTTGTGACAAAAAGCGTGCTCCTTTTCACGCCAGCCGGAATGGAAAGCGTTATAATGAAAGTACAGCGAAGCGTTCAACCCATTCCGACGAGAGGGGCGGTTTTCCATGCTGTTCAAACGAATCGTTGCGGCGTATGACGGCTCCAGGGAATCCGAGAAGGCGCTGGAAAAAGCGATCGAGCTGGCCAATTCCGCGCCCGGGGCCAAACTGGACGTTGTCCATGTGTACCAGTTTCCGACCATCTACATTGCCGACGGGTTGTCCATGGCCAACACCCTGAACAAGGAGCTCATGGAACGGGCGGAGAATCTGGTGACCAACCTGAAGAAGCGGCTGTCGGAGACGGGAATGGAAGCCAATGTGGAACTTTTGCACGGGACGCCGTCAGACACCATCCTCAAGTTTGCCAAGGAGCGGGAAGCCGACCTGATCGTCATCGGCAGCCGGGGTCTGAGTGGCATCAAGGAGTTCTTTCTCGGCAGCGTGAGCCACAACGTGGTGCAGCGTTCTCCGATCCCCGTGCTGGTCGTCAAGTAAAGCCAAAATCCGCAAGGCCGGTTTCCGGAATCGGGAAACCGGCCTTTTTTTGGTACGCCCAGCATGGGCGTCATCTCTACGGTGAAAGTCCGGAATGGGGGCTGGCGAGCGCCTACCATTAGCCAAAGGCAAGGGTGCCTGCCGCGAGGCGGGATCTGAAGGAAGCCGGAGGCAAACGCACGGGCCAAGGTACACGAACCGGATTTGAGGCAGGGTTAGTCGGATGAGTTGCCCAAACACAACGAAATCCAAAGCCGCCAAGGGCTAATTCTGTAAACTCCGGTGGTCGCGGGCGGAAAGATGACGCTCTTATCTGGGGAGGCCCGCGGAATATGCGAAGTGACT
>LZRV01000106.1 GCA_002159065.1 Paenibacillaceae bacterium ZCTH02-B3
ACACTTCGTCCATATGATGGCGAACTCACGCCGGGGGCCATGGGAGATGTCCCGCAACCTGAACAACGCCCTTGACACCCGATATTTTCAGGCGCAAGGGCTGGTCAGCATGCTTGAATGTTACTTGGCATTTCGTTAACTCTTCGGAACCGCCTGGTGCGGACCCGCATGCCAGGTGGTGTGAGAGGACGGGGGCTAGCCGCCCCCTTCTACTCGATCCTGCAACCGCTTGTGTACCGCCTGTGTTTCAGATATTCTACTTAAAGACCAAAGTATGGAAGGTGAAGACACAAACATGCCCCAAAACATACGCTTCGATTACAGCAAAGCCCTGGCCTTCGTCGGGCCGCATGAAATCGAGCAAATGGCTCCCGCGGTCCGGCTGGCGCACGAAACCTTGCATAACGGAACGGGGGCGGGGTCCGACTTCCTCGGCTGGATCCGGCTGCCGTTCGACTATGACCGGGACGAGTTCGCCCGCATCCGGCAGGCGGCGGAGAAGATCCAATCGGATTCCGACGCGCTGGTCGTCATCGGCATCGGCGGATCGTACCTCGGCGCCCGGGCGGCCATCGAGATGCTGCAGCATTCCTTCTACAACCTGCTGCCGAAGGAAACGCGCAAGACCCCGCAAATTTTCTTCGCGGGCAACAACATCAGCTCCACCTATATGGCGCACCTCCTGCAATACCTGGAAGGCAAAGACTGGTCCATCAACGTCATCTCCAAATCCGGCACCACCACCGAGCCGGCCATCGCCTTCCGCATTTTCCGCGAGGCGCTGGAGAAGAAGTACGGCAAGGAAGAAGCGCGCAAGCGCATCTACGCCACGACGGACCGGGCGAAGGGCGCCCTGAAAAAGCTGGCGACGGCGGAAGGCTACGAAAGCTTCGTCATTCCCGACGACGTGGGCGGACGCTACTCCGTGCTGACCGCGGTGGGCCTGCTCCCGATCGCCGCGGCGGGCATCGACATCGAAGCGATCATGCGCGGGGCGCAGGACGCCGCGACGCTGTACAACAACCCGAAGCTGGCCGAAAACGAAGCCTACCAGTACGCGGCGCTGCGGAACATCCTGCATCGCAAGGGCAAATCGGTGGAAATCCTCGTGAACTACGAGCCCGGCCTGCACTATTTTTCCGAATGGTGGAAGCAGCTGTACGGGGAAAGCGAAGGCAAGGACGGCAAGGGCATCTACCCGGCTTCCGTCGACTTTTCCACGGATCTGCACTCCATGGGACAGTTCATCCAGGAAGGCAGCCGGATCATGTTCGAGACGGTGCTCACGGTGGACAAGGCGCCGGAAGAGCTGGTGATCCAAAGCGATCCGGACGACCTGGACGGACTGAATTTCCTGGCGGGGAAAACGGTGGATTTCGTCAATAAAAAGGCGTTCGAAGGGACGCTGCTGGCGCACACCGACGGAGGCGTGCCGAACCTGGTGGTGCGCATGGCCGACATGACCCCGTACACCTTCGGCCAATTGGTGTACTTCTTCGAGATCGCCTGCGGCGTGAGCGGTTACCTGCTCGGCGTGAACCCCTTCGATCAGCCCGGCGTGGAGGCATACAAGCGGAACATGTTTGCCCTGCTCGGCAAGCCCGGGTTCGAAGAGTGCCGCAAGGAGCTGGAAGCTCGCCTGGGACGCGGCTGAGGCGCGAAAGGCGCGAAAAGCGGGCGCGGCATGCCACATGCCGCGCTTTTTTCCGTTTAGGATGGATGGGCGTGCATAAAAAAGGAGTATGGTGTAAAATCAGGGTAGATTGGAAAGGGAGCAAAGCAAATATGGGCGTAAAGAAAGCCATTCGCATCCTGCTGCCTTTCCTGCTGTTTATGTTCATTCCGGGTAACGGTCTGTCTTCCGCCGGAATCAAACCGGACAAGAATGTGCTGTTTCTGCTCGACATAAGCAGGGAGAAAGCGCAGGCGCCTTTCGTCCGTCACCGCATCGACACGGCGGCGCCCGTCGAAACGGTGACCTTTGCCGATTCATCGTCCGCGGACAGATACGACCCGGATATCGTGGCGGACCTGGTTCCGCCGGGCAGCAGGGTCGGGGACGTTTCAAAATTCACCACGAACGGAGCATCCCATGTCACCATCGATTATTGGCTCGGTTCCCATCGGTGTATTGTGACTTACTTTGACGACGGCAAAATCCGCAAAACCGTTTATGACCAGATCGCCGACATCGTGTACATCAACGAAAATGACGAAAAAATCTCGGCTGACCGGTTCGAAGTCAGGTCCACCAGACGTATTGGACCGTTCCTGATCACGTATTGAGGGGATGGGACCATGCGGTTTGCGTCGCGGAAAGACAAATGGGTGAACCCGTTTTTCTGGGCGGTCGCCCTGGTCTGTTACGCCTTGGCCGTTTTCGTCGCGTTTTCGGATCAGTCCCCGGGATACAAAATCGTCTTTTTCCTGTATGCCGTAGCGTTCGGATTGTTGGCGCAATCCTATGTGACCGGGACCGAGTACATCATCGGCCAGGGGCAGCTGAAGGTGAAGGGCGGCATCTATTTTCGCAAAACCATTCCGTTGGACAGCATCGTCAAAATCGAGCCCGTCAAGTCCTGGGAATGGGGCGCGACGGCGTTGTCCAATCGAAGGCTGAGGATCTATTACGGCCGGTGGAAATATGTGGAAGTCTCGCCCGAAAGGGAAGAGGAGTTTCTCGCGAAACTGAAGGAAGCCGCGCCGCACGTCAGGGCGAAGCCGGCGGAAGCGGCCCCGGATCGTCCGGACCGGGCCGGATGACGCCCGGCCGGCGGCGTTGCCGTTCGCTGACGCGTTCGCATCTGATTCCCGCCTCCGCCGGCGCATCCGGCGGATGGCCGCGGACGCGCGCGGGCCGGCGGGAAGCGGTTTTTCGCGGTTTCGGACATCGCGCAAGGCGGCCTGACGGTCGAAGATCCGGGGCCGCCTTTGCATTTCTTGCGCGCCGCGCGAGGCCGGGCCGTCCTTCCGCCCGGTTTCCGGGACGGCGTTCAGCCGATGCCGAGCAGTTCCTTCAGGCCTTCGCGCACGGGCGTCGGCGGACGGCCGAGCAGTTTGACGAAATCGTCGCTTTTCACGTCGAGGTTGCCTTCCCGGATGCCCTGCTGGATCCCGACGAGGAAGGGAATGACGGCTTCGGGTACTCCGGCCTGCCGCATGATGTTCGCATAGGTTTCGTCGTCGACGTGCCGCACGGGCACTTCCCGGCCCAGCACTTCGCCGACGATGGCGACAAATTCGTCCTGCGTCAGCGGCCGGCCGGACAGCTCGTAGATGGTATTTTCATGCCCGTCGCCGGACAGCACGTTCGCCGCGGCTTCCGCGTATTCCCGCCGCAGGGCCCAGCCCACCCGGCCGCTGCCGGCGGACGTCACCCACGGGGCGCCTTGCCGCACCGCCTGGACGGTCGACAATTCGTTTTCCAGATACCAGTTGTTGCGCAGGATGGAGTAGGGGATGCCGGTCTTGAAGATCGCCGTTTCCGCCGCCTGGTGCGGCGGCGCGAGGAACAGCCGGCTGGCGCCCGCGTTTGCCAGGCTCGTGTAGGCGATGAAGCGCACGCCCGCGCGGGCCGCCGCTTCCACCGCGTTCGTGTGCTGGCGGATGCGGGTTTCGTTGTCCCCGTCCGTGGAGATGATCAGGATGCGCTCCACGCCCGCGAAGGCCTTGTCCAGGCTGTCCGGCCGGTCGAAATCCCCCTGCCGGACCTCCACGCCCTTCGCGCGCAGGTCCTCCGCCTTGGCCGGATCGCGGACGCTGACCGCCAGCCGGTCCGCCGGCACGGTCTTGAGCAGCGTCTCCACCACGGCCCGGCCCAGTTTGCCGTTGGCTCCGGTGACCAACCATTTCATGTTCGATTCCTCCGTTTCGTTCGGGAATGCCGGGAGTCATGGTCGTTTAAGTTACTAGCGATTCTATTGTATCTTGCCGGATGATGCCCAAACAAGGCGGATGGACGCGCGGACGGAAACGCCGGCGCAAGGTCTCCGCGGTTGACGGGCCGCCGTCCCGTGCTATGATAGGTGTTATGATGGATGGCGGGGAGGAAGGCCGCCGATGCTGGAGCGTTTCTGGACGGTCAAGGATTACGGCTGCCGGGAATTCGTGATCCGCAAATCCCGGTTCATCGGCCACGCAAGGCCGGTGGAAAACGAAGAGGAAGCGATGGCGTTCATCGAATCGATCCGGAAAAAATACTGGGACGCCACGCACAACTGTTACGCCTACGTGGCGGGCGAACGGGACGAATGGCAAAAATCGTCGGACGACGGGGAACCGGCCGGAACGGCGGGACGCCCGATTCTGGAAGTCATCAAGAACCGAGGCCTGAAATTCGTGGCGGTGGTGGTGACCCGCTACTTCGGCGGCATCCAGCTGGGCGCCGGCGGGCTGGTGCGAGCCTACGCGGAAGGGGCGGCCGCGGGCATCGACGCCGCCGGGCCCGTGGAAAAGATTTTATGCCAAGAAATCCAAGTGAATGTGGATTACACCTGGTACGGGAGACTGGAAAGCGAGCTGAGGGCAAGGGGCGTGCGCATCGGCGGGACCTCGTTCACCGACCGGGTGCGGGTCGTCTGTCTCCCGCCGGCAAGCGAAGCGGAGCGTTTCCAGGCCTGGATCACCGACCTGACCCAGGGCCAGGCGGCGCTTCAGACCGGAAACCTCCGCTATGAATGTTTCGAGGCATCGTGACGGATTCGCGGCCGTGAAGATTCCGGCGTCCGGGCGCTTCGGGGCCCGCGGCGTCCGTCAGCCCGCGATGACCTTGATGTAATATTCCCGCCTC
This sequence comes from Paenibacillaceae bacterium ZCTH02-B3, assembly GCA_002159065.1. Lineage (GTDB taxonomy): Bacteria > Bacillota > Bacilli > Paenibacillales > Paenibacillaceae > ZCTH02-B3. The sequence continues at coordinate 4,790 of LZRV01000106.1, forward strand.
CTGGGGCCGTCGAATTCGCAGAAAAAGACGCCCTGCCAGCGGCCGAGAAGCAGCCGTCCCTCCGCGACGATGACCGTCTGCGAAGGGCCGGCTGCGATCGCTTTGAGGTGGGAGGCCGAATTGCCCTCGAGATGGCGGTATCCGGGATGCGTCAGAGGAAACACTTCGGACAGGCGCAGAAGCACGTCGTGCGCGACGTCCGGGTCGGCGTTTTCGTTGATGGCGATGCCGGCCGTCGTATGCGGGCAGTACACGACGGCGATGCCGTCGCGCACGCCGCTCAGTCTCACCGCGGCGGCCACCTTGTCGGTAATGTCGATCATTTCATCGCGCCGCGTCGTGCGAAGCTCATGCCGTACGAGCAAGGCGGTTCACCCTTCCGGCTGGATTCGTTCGGGGCGCCGGCGCTTCGGCGCCGCTTACGGCCGGGGCTGGCGCGAGGCGTAGATCCGGATCGCGTCCCGGAAAAACTTCGTCATGCCCGGCCGTTTTTCATAATGAACCTTGAAGCGCTCGTCGTCAACATACATTTGGGCCAGGTTCGCGTGGGCTTCAGGGTTGTACTCCGGCCAGAAGAACGTCAGCCACCGCCGGTGCAGATCCGCCGCCTGCTGGGCCAGGTCCCCCGCGCGGGGTCGCCGGTCTCAAAGGCGGCCTCGAGGGCGTCCTTCACGGCCTTTTCCAGGCGGATCAGTTCCTCGTACTCACCGGGCGTCAGGTTCATGAACCGCTCGTTCGAACGGTCGACGGCTTCGTCGCCGTATTTGGCGCGGGCCTCCCGACCGTATTTCCGCTCGTTTTCTTCGACCAGCCGCCTTTTGAACCCTTCAAATTTTTCACGGTCCGTCATGGTTCCTCTCCCCTCCTTCTCCGCGATGGTTTTTTCCACGTTGTCGATCAGCCGGGCGATGCGTTCCTTCTGCTCGAGCAGCCGCCGGCGGTGTTCCCGCAGCGCCTCGAGGGGATCGAAGCGCGGGTCGGACAGGATCCGCCGGATTTCATCCAGGCTGAAACCCAGCTCCCGGTAAAACAGAATCTGCTGCAGCCGGTCCACCTCCGCCGGGCCGTAAAGGCGGTATCCCGCCGCGCTGGTCGCTCCCGGCCTGAGCAGGCCGATCTGGTCGTAGTACCGAAGGGTTCTCGGGCTTACGCCGGCCAGCCGCGCCAGCTTTTGCACGGTGTAGGGCATCCTCGGCACCTCCTCCCCGAATCCGATGCTACACCTTTACGTTACGTCAAGGTCAATCCTTTTTTTTTCAAATAAATTTTTTCCTGTATCGAAAGGCAGGCAGGAACCCGTTGACGGTTTTCGTATATTTTTGATACAGTGGAGATGCACGAAAACCAACTAAGCTAATTGGAATTGTAATATTTCATTTCGAAAAACCGGCGGGCGGGCCGGGAAGCGGAAAGTCCAAGGGAAACGGAGTGTCGGGTTGCATGCGGGTGGAGGTCATCAGTCTGCGCAAAACGTTCGGCACGTTCCAGGCGGTGCGCGATGTCAGTTTTACCGTGGAAAAGGGGCGGCTCGTCGGCCTGCTCGGTCCGAGCGGGGGCGGCAAGACGTCGATTCTGCGCATGCTGGCGGGGCTGGAGACGCCGGACGCCGGCGACATTCTGTTCGACGGCCGCAGGGTGAACGACGTGCCGCCGCAAAAGCGGGGAATCGGGTTCGTGTTCCAGAGCTACGCCCTCTTTCGGCACATGACGGTGGAGGAAAACATCGCCTTCGGCCTGGAAGTCCAGAAATGGAACCGCCGGCGGATCCGCGAGCGCGTGGCCGAGCTGATCGAGCTCACCGGCCTGAAAGGCCTTGAGAAGCGCTATCCGCGCCAACTGTCCGGGGGGCAGCGGCAGCGCGTGGCCTTCGCCCGGGCTCTCGCACCGGAGCCGCAGCTGCTCCTCCTGGACGAACCGTTCGCCGCCATCGACGCCAAGATCCGCCAGGAATTGCGCCGCTGGCTTCGCGAGATGATCGACCGGGTCGGCATCACGTCGATTTTCGTCACCCACGACCAGGAAGAAGCCATCGAAGTGGCCGACGAGATCATGATCATCAACCAGGGCCGGCTGGAACAAAAGGGCACGCCGAGGGAAATCTACTCCAACCCGCAGACCTCCTTCGTGGCCGGCTTCATCGGCGAGTCGATCCTGATCGGCGACGTCGCCTCCCTGCGGGGATTCGAGGAAGCGGCCGCTTGGCCGGACGCGGTGGGGCTCATCCGGCCCGAATACGTCGAAGTCGGAAAGGAACACGAAATCGCCCTCTTCTCCGCCACCGAGCCGGGCAGGGTGGCGCGGCTGCATTTCCGCGGAAACGCGTGGATGGTGGAAGTGGATGTGGGACCGCACCGCCTGGTCACGTACCGGCCGGCGGACAGGCCGGAACTGTCGCCAGGCGAAGACGTGCGTGTGCTCATCCACCGGATTTACATGATGGGCCGGGATGACGGATGGATGATGGAAAACCGGCTGAAATCGGACCCGATGCCGGTCAACATTTGACGGAGGGCGGCATCCGGCGTCCTTCCCGCAAACTGATGGAATGCTGCAAGAGCCGGACCCGGCGGGTCCGGCTCAAGCTTTTTCACTGTTCTCCTCTTCGACATAAACGGACAAGTACAGCTGATCCTCTTCCACCACCAGCTCGGAATGCTTCCAACGGTAGGTCCGTTTGCGGATGCGGACGCGCCTGACCAGCCGGAGGAGAAACTGCAGCTGTTCCACGTCGGCAACGGCGGTCTCCAGGACGGGAGGTTCGGGGAGGTGCCAGCGCACTTTCATCGGCTATCCGCTCCGCTTGTCCGCCCCGCGGCGATCCGCCGTCTGCCCGTTCTTGCGGGCGCGGATCTCCAGGGCGATCAGGAACGCGAGCAGCGGAATGCCGAGAAGGATCAGCCACCATGGGGCAGGATAGAAATACAACACAGCACAGCCCTCCTGATTTTAAACGATTTTCCAGTCACCCCCATTTTACATTGATTTTCCGGCAAAATACAATAATAAATTGAAATTTTTTCATTCCGATCGATGTCTCATCGTCAAATCTCTTATACTTGAAACTGGGCTGCCGGAAAAGGGGATGGACGATGACCACTTTCGGAAAAAGGCTGAAACAGGCGCGCGGCCGGAGAGGATTGACGCAGAATCAGGTCGCTGAAATGCTGGGCATCGATTTTACCACGCTTTCCAAATACGAGAACGACAAATCGCAGCCGGATCACCAGACGCTCCGGGAGCTGGCCAGCATGTACGAAGTGTCCATCGACTGGCTGCTCACGGGCGATCGCCTGCCCACCGCCGGCATTCCACCCAACCGACTCACCGTGGGAGACTTGGAAGAGGAACTGACGGACGAAGAGGCAGCCCGACTGCTTGAATATCTGGAAATGCTTCGCCTGCTCAGGGCGAAACGCGAAAAGGAACGCCGCCAGCGGGAAAAGGAACAGGCCGCCCGCCAGGCGGAACACAAAAGCGGCGCCGGGCGCGGGGCCGGCCGGCAGCGGGACGCTTAAGCCCGTGATCCGGCAGGCCGGCATGGCGCCGGACGGGCGCCGGGGACGCGCCGGCACGGCGCCGGGGCTGCGCCGTCGCCAATCGGCGGCAAAGCCGGCGCCAATTCAGCGGCAGTTCCGGCGCGGTGTCGCGGCCTCGCCGGAATCTTGCCGCGTTCACGCCGTTGCCGTGCCGGGCTTACGCCTGCATCCGGACTTTGCGTCCCAGCACGAATTTCTCCAGCACGTGACGGACGCCGTCCTCGTTGTTGCTGAGGGTCACGTAATCGGCGATCTCCTTCAGCGCGGGGACGGCGTTTGCCATGGCCACCCCGAGCCCCGCGGCCTGGATCATTTCCCAATCGTTCCAGGCGTCGCCGATCGCCACCGTTTGTTCCATCGGAATGCCGTAATGCGCGGCGAGAAACCTCAAGGCGTCCCCTTTGGTTCCCTCCTTGTGCAACACCTCGAGAAACGTCGCCTTCGATTTTGTCACATGCATGCCGGGACCCGCAAGCTCGCGGACTTCGGGCGCGAGCCGGTCGAGTTCCTCCGGATCCCCGATGATGATCAGCTTCGTATGGTCGGCATCCGGCAGCTGCGCCGGATCGGCCGCGACGGTGTACGGAATGCCGGACAGCGCCGCGTAGGCTTTCACTTTGTCATTGTCCCGAAACGCATAAAGCCGGTCGTTGATGTAGGTTTGCACGTGCAACCCGAGTTCCAGGCAGAAATCGATCACCCGGCGCGCCGTTTCCCGGGGCACGAACCGTTCGTACAGCACCGTGCCGTCCGCCGGGTCCTTGATCAGCGATCCCTGGTAGGTGATGAGCGGCACCATGAGGCCGATGCTCTCCGCGATGCGGCTGGCGGAACGGTAGGACCGCCCGGTGGCGAGGGTCAACCGCACGCCCATTGCCGCGGCTTCTTCGAGGGCGCGCAGGGTCGGTTCGGTGACGGTGAGCCCGTCGGTGAGCAGCGTGTCGTCCAGGTCCATGGCCACAAGCCGGTACATCGGTTTCCCTCCGCTTTTTTCTCCGTTTTGGTTCTCCCGTCGATTGTAGCGCAAAAAAACCGGCACGTCACCAAAACGAAATAAAGACAGGCCAAAATTGTTCAAATCCATTTTTTCCCCGGTATGGTAAGGTGAATGGTGAAGGAGGTTGGGGAAACTTGGCACGACTGGATTTTCCGAAGGATTTCGTATGGGGCACGGCCACCGCATCCTACCAGATCGAGGGCGCCGCGCGGGAAGACGGCCGCGGCCCGTCCATCTGGGACACCTTCTCCCACACGCCGGGCAAGGTTTGGGGCAATCATAACGGCGATGTCGCCTGCGACAGCTACCACCGCTACGGGGAGGATATCGCCCTCCTCAAACAGCTGGGCGTAAAGGCCTATCGCTTCTCCGTCGCCTGGCCGCGCATCTATCCGCAGGGGACGGGCGAGGTGAATCCGAAAGGTCTGGATTACTACCGCCGCGTCATCGACGGGCTGCTGGAAGCCGGCATCGAACCCTGCGTGACGCTGTACCACTGGGATTTGCCGCAGGCCTTGCAGGACAGGGGAGGCTGGGACAACCGCGAGACCATCGACGCCTTTGTCAACTACGCGGAAACCGTATTCAAGGCCTTCGACGGCAAGGTGAAGATGTGGATCACGTTCAACGAGCTGTGGTGCGTGTCGTTCCTGTCCAACTACCTGGGCGTGCACGCGCCGGGCAACACGGATCTGCAGCTGGCGGTGAACGTCGCGCACAACGCCCTGGTGGCGCACGGCCGGGCGGTGAAGCGCTTCCGCGAACTCGGCATCCGCGGGCAGATCGGCATCACTCACAATCCGTCGTGGACCGAACCGTACACGACGAAGCCCGAGGATGTCGAAGCGGCGCGCCGCCAGCGGGGCTGGCAGAACGAATGGTTTTTCGATCCGGTGCTCAAGGGGGCGTACCCGCAATTTCTCGTCGACTGGTTCCGCGACACGCAAGGGGTGAAGGTTCCCATCCAGCCGGGAGACATGGAGACGATCGCCCAGCCGATCGATTTCATCGGCGTCAATTTCTACTCGGGAAACTACGGGCGGTACAAGCCCGGCGCGGGCCTGTTCCACTGCGAGGAAGTGCAGGTCGGCTTCGAGAAGACGTTCATGGACTGGAACGTCTACCCCGAGGCGCTGTACAAGGTGTTGAGCTGGGTGAAGGAGGCGTACGGAGACATTCCGATCTACATTACCGAAAACGGCGCCTGCTACGAGGACGAACTGACCCCGGACAAAAAGGTGCACGACGCGAAGCGGGTCGAATATTTCCGGAAGCATTTCATCCAGTGCCACCGCGCCATCGAATCGGGCATTCCCCTCAAAGGGTATTTCGCCTGGTCGCTGCTGGACAACTTCGAATGGGCGGAAGGGTACCGGAAGCGGTTCGGCATCTGCTACACGGACTATGAAACGCTGGCGCGCTATCCGAAGGACAGCTATTATTTCTACCAAAAGGTGATCGCGGACGGCGGGCTGGACGTCTGAGCGTAAGCTCCGCGTGCCGAGGTGGAACTTGCCGGGAAGCGAAGGTACAATGGTGGTGGAGGTTCCGCCGCGGCGGGGCCGGTGACCCGGCGAAGATGCGGCCCGAAACGGCAGGCGGAAGAAGCGGATCATGAAAGTCGTCGTCGCGACGCTGAACGCCAAATACATCCACATGTCGCTCGCCCTGCGGTATCTCAAGGCGTTCTGCCGGGGCGAATTCGACGTGGACATCGCGGAATACACCATCAAGGACCCCGCCCTGTCGGTGGCGACGGACCTGTTCCGGCGCCGGCCCGACGTGGTCGGGTTTTCCTGTTATATCTGGAATATTGAAGAGACCATCGGCGTAATCCGCATCCTGCGAAAAGTGCTCCCCGATGTGCGCATCGTGCTGGGCGGACCGGAGGTGTCCTACGACACGGCGTACTGGATGGAGCGGCTGCCGGAGGTCGATTTCATCGTCATGGGCGAAGGGGAGGAGACGTTCCGCGACCTGCTGCGCGAGATCGCCGGTGCCGGGAAGTATCACTTCGTGTTCGGGCTCGCCTGGCGCAAAAACGGGGAAATCATTCTGAATCCCGGCCGGCCCAAACTCGATCTGAACGATATTCCGTCGCCGCACCGTTTTCCCGAAGATTTGCCGCACCTGCCGAACCGGATCGTCTATTTTGAAACGAGCCGCGGCTGCCCGTTCAGCTGCCAGTTTTGCCTGTCCAGCATTGAATCCGGGGTGCGGTATTTCGACATCGGCCGGGTCAAGGACGATTTGCGGTATCTGATCGAAAGCGGCGCCCGGACGATCAAGTTCGTGGACCGCACGTTCAACCTGAAAAAGGACTATGCGCTGGAGATTTTCCGTTTTCTCATCGACAACCACCGCGGCTGCGTGTTCCAGTTCGAGATCACGGCGGACATCCTGTGGCCGGACGTGCTGGATTTCCTGAACGGGCACGCGCCGCCCGGCGTGTTCCGTTTTGAAATCGGCGTACAGTCGACGAACGACCCGACCAACGAAGCGGTGATGCGGCGGCAAAATTTCCGGCGGCTGGCCCGCACCGTCACCGCCATCCGCGATGGCGGCAAGATCGCCCAGCATCTGGATCTCATCGCCGGGCTGCCCCGCGAGGATTACGCCACGTTCCGCAAGACGTTCAACGACGTGTTCGCGCTGCGCCCGGAGGAGCTGCAGCTCGGCTTTCTCAAGATGCTGCGCGGGACGGGCCTGCGGCGGGACGCGGACAAATACGGCTACGTGTACATGGATCGGGCGCCCTACGAGATCCTCGGCAACGACGTGCTGTCGTTTGACGATCTCGTGCGGCTCAAGCGCGTCGAGGACGTGCTGGAAAAATACTGGAACGCCCACCGGATGGACCGGACGATCGCTTATTTGGTGGACAAGGTGTACCCGTCGCCCTTCGACTTCTTCCAGCGATTCGGGGATTTCTGGGAGGAACGGGGCTGGCCGCGCATCGGGCACCAGCTGGAGGATTTGTTCCTGCGGCTGCGGGCGTTCCTGGCGGCGGACGCGCCGGACGGGCTGGATAAGGATGTGCTGGACGGGCTCATGAAAATCGACTGGTTTCTTCAGCACAAGTACAAGCCGCGCAAAGTCTGGTGGGAAGACCGCCCGGACCGGGAGACGTGGCGCGCGCTGCTTGCGCGGGCGGCGGAAATGCTCGGGGTGCCGGAGCGGGAAGCGGCCGGCCGGGTGGCCCTGGAGCGGCTGCCGTTCGACCTCGCCGTCTGGGAGCGGGAAGGCCGGATCGACCGGTCGCGCGGCACGGACATCATCGTGGCGTACGGCGGAGAATCGCGGCCTCCGGAGCTGATCGCGCTGCCGTCGGCGGAAGCGGTGCGGAAACCGGGATAAGGCAAAAAAGGATCGTCCCCCGGGGAGGTGCGGGACGATCCTTTTTTACGGCGCCGGCGATGCCCGGGGCGTCACGCCCGGAAGGCATCCTTCGCTGCGTACCGGCTGCGCCGGCAACCGTCGGAAATTCCGCGGGAATGCTTGTCTTCGGGCGGAAAGGGCATCGCGGCGAAGGCGCCGTAGCCTGGAGGGCGAAAGCGTAAAAGACCGGAACGGATACGAGGACCGGCGCAGGCTTTCTTCGCCGAATCCCCGTGGGTGACCGGGCATCGCCACAACGGTTTTGCCCACCCACGCGGCCGACTCTCTGTCGCCGCCGTTTTCTGTAACTTTAATTAAATAAGGAAAGCCGGGGAAAGTCCATTTTTTCGGCATAAAATATGTCAAAATCTTTCTATATAACGGCATTAAATATAACTTATTAATTACGGCAGGGATCGTCCCTCCCGGGAGACGATCCCATTTTTTCTGCCGCAAATGCCGAGCCTTTGTTTGCCTACGGCGAAACGACCAGTTGGGGCGCCTTGCGGTGTCTGGTCGCTTGTTCGTAATCGTAAGCCATGCCGAGAAGATCCGCCTCGCTCCACATCCTGCCGACGAAGACCACGGCGAAGGGCGCTCCGCTTTCGTAGTATCCGCCGGGCACGGTAACCAGGGGCAAGCCGGCGACGTTGATCTCGGACACGGTCAAGGCGCCGATGTTTTCGTCGCTGTCGAGGAGCGGCGTTTCCTTGAACATCTGCGGGAAAAACAGGGCGTCCAGATCGTGTTTGTCCATGACGTCGTTGAAGATTTCCAGGAGGCGGGTCCGCACTTCCACGAAACGGGACAGATCCGCCACGCCGTCCGGATCGGGCAGGTTGTCGCCGTACCGGTTGAACACCGAGGGCTTTTCGCCCATCTTTTCGATCAGTTCATGCACCGACCGGATGGCCGCGCTCTCGCCGAGGCGTTCCAGGTAATCTTCCATGTCGTAAATGACCGATTCGAGGCCGACGGAGCCGTTTTCCCTGAAATATTCGGCGAACCCGCTGCCCGCGAACGGATCGGGGACGACGATCGCGCCCTGTTCCTCCAGATCCCGGATCGCCTGCTCATACAGCTTCTGCGTTTCCGGCGTAAGCTCCACGTTGCGCCAGCCGGGGCCGAAGAGGCCGATGCGTTTGCCTTTGAGGGCCAGATTGTTCAGTTTGGAGGTGTAGCCGTATTTCGGCATGTTGCCGATGGAGGCGACGGTCTTGGGGTCTTCCGGGGTGAAGCCGGCGATCACGTCCAGCATGATGGCGGCGTCGCGGACGGTCCTCGCGTGGGGACCGATGACGTCGCGGGTGCTGCCGCCCAGCGGGACCACGCCGACGTTGGGTACCAGTCCGAAGGTGGGCTTGATGCCGACGATCCCTTGCGCCGCGGCCGGATTCTGGATCGAGCCGCCGGTTTCCTCGGCGATGCCGAGCACCGCGAAGTTGCCCGACACGGCCATGGCGGTGCCGCTGCTGCTGCCGCCGGGCGCGTGCTTGCGGCTGAAGGCGTTGTAGGTGTCGCCGTCCCAGCTGGTGGAAGCGCGCGTGCCCGAAGCGCTGAACGCGGGAATGTTCGTGCGCCCGAGGATGATCGCGCCGGCTTCCTTGAGCCGGGCCACCACCGGCGCGTCCCGCTCGGGGATCAGTTCGATGCCGCCCGCTTCCTTGCTGAGCGGCGCCCAGCCCATCGTCTGGGGGAATCCCGCCATGTCCACCGATTCCTTGATGACAATGGGAATGCCGGCCAACCGGCCCAGAGGTTCCCCCGCCGCCCTGCGGCGGTCGATCTCCCGCGCTTCGGCCAGCGCGTTGGGATTGAGCATCGTGAAGGCGTTGTAGAACGGTTCGTACTTGACGATGCGGTCCAGGTACGCCTTGACGACCTCCTCGGTGGTATATCGGCCCGTCCGGTACCCCTCGAGCAGTTCGTCGACGGTGATCTCCTCGAACGGAAACGGTTCGGCGGCGAACGCGACGCGGAAACCGGCGACGAAGGACAGGGCCGTCAGGATGGACAGCAGGATGAGGGCGATTCTTTTCCGGCGGAGCGGTGCGGATTCGCGGGTTTCAGGCTTCACCATCGGTTTCTCTCCTCCTCCCAAATGGAAATCGTGGGGTTTGAACCATTTAATAACAATGTGGACAGTCCAACGTCCATGATTTCGGGATATTTTCTTCCGGGGAATTTCCTTTGTTCCTTGTTTCCGTAATCCAATCTCACAAGGAGGGAGAGGTGATGGGCATAAAATCATCCTGATCACGGATGGCTGTGTGACGGCGAAAAAAGCTTCGGGGACAGTGTGGGGGGACTGTTTGATCTGAATGAAAAAAACCCGCCTGAAAGCGGGGATCTTCAAACATATTGATTGCAGGTTATTTTAGACAATCGTCTTCTGAATTCTTCGAGAAATTCCGTCGATATGATCTTGAAATTTTTCTGTTTCCCAAGCGCGTCGTCCTTTTCGGAGAAGCGAAGGTCCGCGGCCGGAAGGTCACGCGTCCGGCAGGCGGCTGCGCAGCACCGTCATATGGCCGTCCAGGGCGTATTCGCCCAGGTTGGCCGGCACGAGCAGGCAATCGCCCGCTATTACGGGTTCCGCGCCGTCCGCCCAGCGCACCGCGCCTTCGCCATTGCAAACGACCAGAATGTCGAAGCTGTCCGGCGTGGTCGCAAGGCGCCATTCGCCCTGTACCACTCCTTTGCAGGTGACAAAGTAGGGCGATGCCGCCAGCTCCAGCCACTCGCCGGGCCGGGCGCCGTCCGTGGATTTGTGCGCGGCTCCGCTTCCCGCATAGGCGATGACATTGAGCGAATCCTCGATGTGCAGTTCACGGGGCTTGCCGTCCAGCCCGGGACGGTCATAGTCGTACAGGCGGTAGGTCGTGTCGGAGTTTTGCTGGATCTCCGCCACGAGGACGCCCGCGCACAGCGCGTGCACGGTGCCCGCGGGAATGTAGAAGGTATCGCCGGGGCGCGCGGGAACTGCCCGCAGCGTGTCCATGATCCGGCCTTCGCGGATCGCCGCTTCCAGCTCCGCGCGGCCGATGCCCGGCTTCAGGCCGTAGATGATTTTGGCGCCGGGCCTGGCGTCCAGCACATACCACATTTCCGTTTTGCCCTGTTCGCCGGGGGGGAGCCGTTCATAGCCGTCGTCCGGATGCACCTGCACGGAAAGATCGTCGTTGCAGTCGAGGAGCTTCACGAGGAGCGGAAACCGCCCATTGCGGCCGATGCCCTTTTCGCCGAACCACGCCGTGCCGCAGGTTTCGCGCACTTCGTCCAGGCCTTTCCCGGCAAAGGCGCCGTTGGCGATTTGGGAAACCCCGTTCGGATGGTCGGCAATGACCCACGCTTCGCCGATGGGGCCTTCCGGCAGCCGCCAGCCGAACCGCTCCAGCGCCCGGCCGCCCCAGACGCGCTCTTTGAATGCGGGAACGAATTTCATCGGATAGGGTTTCACGTTCACTCCGATCCCTCCCATACACCTTGCGCCTGCCGGCCGCAGGCAATGGCGGATTCCGGCATGAACGAAGACTGCGGTCGTCCGGACTGCCCGGAAAGGGGCCGGATCACCGCCGGTTTCGACCGACCGGCTTCGGTCGGCTTCGACCGGTTCCGTCCGGTTTCGATCGGTTTCGTCCGGCTTCCCCCGCTTCGGTTGGTTTCGTCCGATTTCGGCCCGGCTTCTCGACTGGCTTCGGTTCAATTCGGCCGGGTTTCGACCGGTTTCGGCCGGTTCCGCCAACGTCGGCCTTTTGGCGTTTCTCTCTACGGCTTTTTCGGCTTGATGAGCGCAACCAGATAGGGCGAATGTTTCCGTTGCGGAAAACGATACAGGACCGTCTGTGCGGCGGCCCCCGGCAGCTCCGTCATCCAACGCTCCACCGCGTGCGCTTCCTCCAATCCGCCGGGGTGGCCCGGGTACAGCACCGCCGTCAGGATGCCGCCCGGCGCCAGCAGCCGGAGCGCGGCCTCCAGGGCCGGCAGGGTGGTCTCGGGCCGCGTGATGACCGGCGAATCGCTGCCGGGGAGGTAACCGAGGTTGAACATGACCGCGCGGATACGTCCGTGCAGATCGGCGGGGACGAATTCCGCCATGCGCTCGTGGCCGGCGTGAACCAGCGTCACGTCAGCCAGCGCTTCTCCGGCGGCACGCGCCTCCTCCAGCCTTTGGCGGGTGCGCGCCAGGGCTTCCTCCTGGACGTCAAAGGCCAGCACCCGCCCGCGGGGACCGGCCTGGCGCGCGAGAAACAAAGTGTCCACGCCCCCTCCGGCGGTGGCGTCGATGGCCGCGGATCCCGGGGGAAACCGCTCCGCCACCCAGCGCTGGGCCGTCGTCAGCACCGAAGGGAACCCCATCGCTCAATGTCCTTTCCAGTATTTTCCCTGCCACGTGTTGCGGCGGACGAGCTCGGCGTCGATGGCGTTGAGCACTTCCCACTTGCGCAGGCTCCACATCGGCCCGATCAGGAGATCCCGGGGCGCGTCGCCGGTCAGCCGGTGCACGATCATCTCCGGCGGCAGGATCTCCAACGTGTCGACGACGAGCTTCACGTATTCGTCCATCTCCAGGAAGCGCACGAGCCCTTCCTTCCACTGGCGTACCATCGGGGTTTTGCGCATGAGGTGGAGGAGATGGATCTTGATGCCCTGCACGTCCATGCGCGCCACTTGGCGGGCGGTCTCCATCATCATGTCGTGCGTTTCGCCCGGCAGACCGTAGATGATGTGGGCGCAGACGCGGATATTGTGCTTCCGCAGGCGTTCCACCGCATCGACAAAGCAGGCGGTATCGTGCGCCCGGTTGATCAGCCGCGCCGTTTCCTCGTGCACCGTCTGCAGTCCCATTTCCAGCCACAGATACGTCCGTTCGTTCAGCTCGGCGAGGTATTCCACCACGTCGTCGGGCAGGCAGTCGGGCCGCGTGGCGATGGACAGACCGACCACGCCGGGCTGCTCGAGGATCACTTCATAGTATCTTTTCAGGACGGGCAGCGGCGCGTAAGTGTTGGTGAACGCCTGAAAATAGCCGATGTATTTGGCTTGGGGCCATTTTTTGTGCTGCCGGTCGCGCACCGTGTTGAACTGCGTCACCAGGTCGTCCCGCCGGTCGCCGGCAAAATCGCCGGAGCCGCGGGCGCTGCAGAACGTGCATCCGCCGGTGGCGATCGTCCCGTCCCGGTTCGGGCAGGTGAAGCCCGCGTCCAGCATCACCTTGAACACCTTGGTGCCGAACATCCGGCGCATTTCGTAGTTCCAGGTGTGGAACCGCTTGTCTCCCCACATCCGGGGCGTTTCGGATGCCGGCGCGGGATGGGCGTCCGTGCCGAAGGCGCCGTTCGCCCCCGAAGCGGACGGAACGGCTTGCACCGCGGGCCGGCCGTCCGTTCGAACCGCCGGTTGCGCGTCCGGCGCCTGAACGTCCGGCCGGATTTCCTGTTGTATGCCCGATTGTCCCTGGATCATCGGGAATCTCCCCGTTTCCCGCCGCGTTCGGCCGCGGCGTCAACAAGTATTGTACCGGATGAACCGGCTTCCGGCAATTTGCCCGTCCGAAAGCCGGGGCCACGGCGGCTTTACAATCCCTTCCGCTTTGGGCAAAATAGGTTCGGCAAACAACCGGCCCGTACACGGCCCCCGCATCCCGGCGGACGCGGGGGACCGGCAGGGGCCTTCGCAAACGCGGGAGGAGCGGACATGCGGCTCAGGGGAAGAAAAAACGCGCGGGAAGAGCTTCAGCGCCAGACGGATCTGGTGGTGCTCGAACCGCAGCGGTGGCGGGGCCGGTGGCGCGAATTTTTCGGCAACGACCGCCCCATCCATCTGGAAATCGGCATGGGCAAGGGCAAGTTCATCAGCGAGATGTGTGTGCGCCATCCGGATATCAACTTCATCGGCCTGGACATCTACGACGAGTTGCTCAGGCGCTGCAGCGAGAAGATCCGGGCCCTGAGGGAAGCCGGCGCCGGTCCGGCGGACAACGTGGCCCTGGCGCGCGGCAACGCCGAGTATCTGGAGATGATGTTCGCCGACGGCGAACTGGAGCGCATCTATCTGAACTTCAGCGATCCGTGGCCGAAGAAAAAACACGCGAAGCGCAGGCTCACCCATCCGCGCTTTCTGCTCAAATACAAGCGGGTGTTGGGGCCCAGGGGCGAAATCCATTTCAAGACCGACTCCGCGCTGCTTTTCGAGTATTCCCTCAACAGTTTTTCCGACGCCGGCATCCGGATGCGCAACATCACGCTGGACCTGCACCGTGACGGCATCCGGGAAGATCTGGTGATGACCGAATACGAAATGCGTTTCGTCGGGCTGGGCCAGCCGATTTACCGGCTGGAGGCGGTCGTCGGCGAAGAAGCGCTGCGGGAACATGAGGAGGAGGTCGGGCGCCGTCTGGTTGAAGCCTTGAAGCGCGGGGGCGCCAAGGAGCCGCCGCCGCGCGCGGACTGAAGACACGGGAGCCGTCCGGCTCCCCTTGTTTTGTTTGGACGGACGGGCGGATGGGCACACTGATGGGCAAGGCGGGCAAATCCGGAAATGCAACTCCATGCCGTCCTGATTCGTTCCATTTTTATGCGGCAACTTTTTGCACACAAGATGCCGGAAGAAGGGGGGTAGACGGGAGCAGGCGGGAAACGGGACAGCCGTGGTCCGCAAATAAGCCGGTGCGGACACATCGAAACGGATACGAACAAGACAGAAAGAAAGCTGAAAAAACGAAGACAGAAAAAGAGACAGAGACAACAGGGGTATTTGGATAGGGGGAAACCATAGATGCTGGACGTTTTGTTTCTGGTCGCCCAGGCTTATTTGGCCGTGATCGGCTTATACCAGTTTTCCCTGTCGCTGTTCGGACTCGTCCGCAAGAGAAAAACCGTTGAGCATCCGCCGCGGAAATCCTTTGCCGTCCTGGTGGCGGCGCACAACGAGGAAGCCGTCATCGGGGCCCTGGTGGAAAATCTGCTGAAGCTGAACTATCCGCGCGAGCTTTACGATATTTTCGTCATCTGCGACAACTGCACGGACCGGACCGCCGACATCGTGCGAAGTTATCCCGGCGTCTGCGCGATGGAACGGCGCGACCCGTACCGGCGCGGCAAGGGCTACGCCATTGAATGGATGCTGAAGCAGCTGTGGAACATGCCGCGGGAATATGACGCCGTGGTCATGTTTGACGCCGACAACCTGGTGGACCCCGATTTTCTGCGGCACATGAACAACGACCTGTGCGAGGGCCACAAAGTCATCCAGGGCTATCTCGACACGAAAAATCCCCACGATTCCTGGATCACCGCGGCCTACGGCATCACCTACTGGTTCTGCAACCGGATGTGGCAGCTGCCCCGCAAGCAGCTGGGCATGGCCAATTTCCTCGGCGGCACCGGCATGTGTTTCGACGCCGCGCTGCTGAAGGAAATGGGCTGGGGCGCCACGAGCCTGGTGGAGGATCTGGAATTCTCGGTGCGGTGCATCCGCCGCGGGATCAACCCCGTGCTGAACTACGACGCGAAGGTGTACGACGAGAAGCCGCTCACCCTCATGGCTTCCGCCCGCCAGCGCCTGCGCTGGATGCAGGGCCATTTCACCGTCGCCAGGCGGTACTTTTTCTCCCTGCTCTGGAGCGGGCTCAAAGAGCGCAGCGCGGCCAAGCTGGACACGGCGATCTACACGATCACCGTCTATCACGTGCTGCTCGGGGCTCTTCTCACCTGCATCCTGTGGATCGACCAGCTGCGGCCGGAGCCGGCGCTGGATTCCCTTTACGCCCATCTGCCCTGGTGGGTGACGTCGGCGGTCATCTTTTTCTCCTGTGTCCAGTTTCCCGTCGCCATGGTCCTGGAAGGGGTCCGTTCGTGGAAAATGTACGCCATGCTGCTTCTGTTCCCGGTGTTTCTCCTGACCTGGTGGCCCATTACGATCTACGCCTTTTTCACGCAGAACAACCGCAATTGGAGCCACACGCGACACACGCGGGTGCTCAGGCTTGAGGAGCTGCGGGGCAGGCAGGCCTGAGGCGCCTGAAGCGGCAGCAGGACGGACGGTTCCGGAGGATGCGGCAGGCAGGTTTGCGGCAGCGGCTGCAGAGCGGATCCCTGGACCGCAAGACTGCCGATGGCGGCGGCGCAAGATCGTCGTCCAAGTCGAAAGGCTTGGACGACTTTCATTTTTCCCACACAACCATGCTTCCCTCAAAAAACGCTTGACTTGTATGCAAGCATGCAAGTATAATGCTAATTGCCAAACCGTCGTGCGGAACGGCAGGTGAAACATTTGGATTTTCCAAAGCTTGCCGTGTCAAGGGAGACGCTGTCCGATCACGTTTACCGGGTGATCAGGGACGCCATAGTCTCCCTGCGTTTCAAGCCAGGACAATTGGTTTATGAAGCGGAATTGGGGAAAATGATGGGAGTCAGCCGGACGCCGGTTCGGGAAGCGTTCCGCCGGCTGATGGCCGAAGAATTGATTGAGGTTCTGCCGCAACGCGGTGCCCGCATTGCGTACATTTCCCTGAAAAAAATCCACGAAGCCCGCATCGTGAGGGCGAGTCTCGAAGCCTGCGCCTTCAAACAGGTCGCCGAGATGTGGAACCCCGAAGAAGAACGGTTTCAAAAGCTGCATGCGGACGTCAAAAAAATCCTGCAAGAACAAAGGGACGCGGTGGAAGCGGAAGATGTGGACACGTTTTTCGAAAAAGACGAGAGCTTTCACCTGCTAATCCTGGAGGCGACGGGCAATTCCACCCTGATTTCCGTCATTCGGCAGATGCGCAGCCATTTGAACCGGATGCGGTACCTGGAATTGCTGGAGGCCAAACACTACAGGCGTGTGGCGGAGGAACACGAAGCCATCTTTGAAGCGGTTGTGGCCAAGGACGCTGCCCTTGCGGAACAGCTCCTGAACCGGCACATTCGCCAGCTGGAAAACCGGACGGAAAGCCTTTCCCGAAAATATCCGCAGTATTTCAGGGAATGACGCGGGTTGCGGGGATACTCCCGGTTGAAACGTTTTCTCCATGTGTCGGAAGCGCTTTCATATCACCTTTTGGCAAAAAGTTCTTAGCACTTGGAAGGGGGGTGCGGCACGGGTTTCTTGTATACTAGTATAATTCATTAGTAGCATCAACGCCTGTGCAGCCGGAGTGGCGAATCGGTGGAACCCAACCTAAGCGATGAATCAAGACGGATCATAAGGGAGGTTCATTCCGACATGAAAAAATGCTCTTCCTGCTTTTGGCCGGCCTGCTGCTTGTCACCCAAGCCGCCTGCGGATCCGGAGGAGGATCGCAGTCCGGCGGGCAAGGCCCAAGCCAGACGCAAAGCTCTGACGCCTCGGAGGGCAAGAAAGAAAAAATTTCGTGGAAAATGGGGCACATTGTCGTCGAAGACCACATTTGGCACAAGACGGCGGTCAAATTCGCGGAACTCGTCGCCGAGAAAACGGACGGCCAAATCGAAATCACGGTCTTTCCGAACAGCCAGCTCGGCGGGGAAGTCGATGTCCTGAACCTCATCAGGGCCGGAACGGCGGACCTTACCATCTCGGGCGAAACGATGGCCAACTGGGCGCCCAAGGCGGCGCTGATGGCGGTGCCGTACGGATTCCGCGACGAGGAACATATGAAGAAAGTCATCGCCAGCGACATCGGAAGGGAAATCGAAAGTGAAATCATCGAAAAAGTCGGCGTCACTCCGCTTTACTACCATCTGCGCGCGCCGCGCAACCTGACGTCGAACAAACCGGTCCATTCGCCGGATGACGTGAAAAATTTCCGCATCCGGGTGCCGAACGTGCCGCTCTTCCTGGACGCCTGGGCCGCCGTCGGCGCCAAGCCGCAGGTGATGGATTTCAAGGAAGTGTTCACCGCCTTGCAGCAAAACGTCATCGACGGCCAGGAAAATCCCTACGATTTGATCTACAGCGGTTCCCTCTACGAAGTCCAGAAGTACGTCAATCAGACCGAGCACGTGCGGCAGTGGGTGTACGTGGTAATCGGCAACAAGCAGCTGGAGTCGCTCTCGTCCGAACTCAAGCAGGCGGTTCTCGAAGCGGCGGCGGAAGCCCAGGAATACGGGCAGGAGCTTTTCACCGCGGAAATCGAAGATTACCGTCAAAAATTGATCGACAGGGTCATGCAAATCAACGAGGACGTCGACCGCGAAGCGTTCAAGCAGGCGATGGAAGAAGCCGTCAGGAAAAATCTGAGCGAGGAGCAGTTCGCGCTGTACGAGAGAATCCAGCAAATCCAGTAATAGCAAAAGGCCATCCCGCACGGGCGGGGATCTTCCCGAAGCGGAGGATCTCCGCCCTGCGGGATCCGCGTGAAGAGGTGCCTTGCCTTGAAGGGGTTCAAATGGATAGACAGAATCGTTGAGACGGCGTGTTTTCTCGCCCTCGCCATGCTGGTCCTGGTCGTGACCCTCCAGGTCGCTTCCCGTTTCTTGCCTTTTTCCTAAGTCTGGACCGAGGAGTTGTCGCGCTTTTTGTTTATTTACGCGGTCGTGTTCGGCGCTCCGCTGGCGATCCGGGACCACGAGTTCGTGAACGTGGACTTCATCGTGGGCAAGTTTTCAAGGCGGGCGAAAGCCATTTACGATATCGTCGTCACCGGGGTGATCTTCCTTTTCCTGATCCTGGTCGGCGTCAAAGGAATCGACTACCTGAAGCTCGGATTGGATCAGCGATCCCCGACCATGCCGATCCCGATGGCCATTCCCTACGCCAGCATCAGCATCACCTCTTTCCTGATGGCGCTTTACTGTTTGCGAAACCTGAGCGGGATGCTGGCACGGAAGGGCGGTGATCGGCAATGATGGCGCTGGTGCTCTTCCTCACCTTTGTCCTGCTCGTTTTTCTCGGCGTTCCGATCGCTTTCAGCCTGGGGCTTTCCGCGCTGCTCTACCTCGTGGTCATGGACATCCCGCTGAACGTCATTCCGCAAAAAATGTACGTCGGCATTGATTCCTTCACGCTGCTTTGCATTCCGGGATTCGTGCTGGCGGGCAACCTGATGAACGTGGGGGGAATCACCAACCGCATCATTCAATTCGCCAACTCCGTCATCGGGTTCATCCGGGGCGGACTCGGTCTGGCCACCGTCGGCTCCTCCATGGTGTTCGCGGGGATTTCCGGCACCGCGCTGGCGGAAACGGCCAGCCTCGGCTCGGTGCTCATTCCCGCCATGAAAAGGGAAAGATACGACGCGGGATTCGCCTCGGCGCTCGTGGCTTCCGCTTCCACCATCGGACCGATCATTCCGCCGAGCCTGCCCATGATCATCGTCGGCACGCTGACCGGCATTTCCGTGGGCAAGATGTTCGTGGCGGGCATCGTGCCCGGCGTGCTGATCGGCATTCTGCTCATGGCCGTGGTGTACGTCATTTCGGTCCGACGGGGATATCCGAAGGGTGAGCGGCAGCCGCTGTCCGTCGTTGTCAAGTCGTTTTTCAACGCCTTCTGGGCGATCATGATGACCGTGCTCATCCTGTACGGCATCCTCGGCGGTCTCTTTACCCCCACCGAAGCGTCCGTCATGGCCGTGCTGTACGCCCTGGTGGTCGGAAAATTCATTTACCGCGAACTGCGCTTCCGCGATTTGCCGAAAATTTTTGTCTCGTCCATGATTTCCTCGGCGGGCATCATGATCCTTGTGGGGCTGGCCAACCTGTTCGGCTGGATTCTCGTCAGCGAGCAGATCCCCCAACTGATCGCCGAGACGATTCTGAGCATCTCCACGAACAAATACGTGGTGCTGCTGCTCATCAATCTGTTTCTGCTGTTTGTGGGCCTGTTCATGGAAACGATCGCGGCGCTGGTCATCCTGTTCCCGGTGCTGCTTCCGGTGGCTCTGGAGATCGGAATGGACCCGGTGCAGTTCGGCGTCATGGTGGTGCTCAATCTGGTCATCGGTCTCGTCACTCCGCCCGTCGGCGTTTGTCTGTTCGTCGCCGCCGGAATCGGAAAAGTTACCCTTGGAAGAGCGGCCAGGGCGTTGCTGCCGTTCCTGGCGGTCGAACTGATCGTCTTGTTCCTGGTCGCCTATGTGCCGGGAGTGACCCTGTACCTGCCGAAATTGCTCGGATAGAAATTGGCGGTTTTCGGAAACGGAGTGAAGGCGGATGAAAGCCGTGCAAGTGACCGGACCGGGCAGGATCGACATCGTGGAAAAAGAAATGCCGCGCATCACCCGGGAAGACGAGGTACTGGTCAAGGTGCGCCTGGCCGGCATCTGCGGCTCCGATATGCATATTTATCACGGAACTTCACCGGTGGCGACTTATCCGCGCGTGATCGGCCATGAAATGGTCGGCGAAGTCGCCGAAACCGGCCCCGCCGTGAAGCGGGTGAAGGCCGGCGACCGGGTCGTGATGGAACCGATCGAATGGTGCGGAGAATGCTACGCCTGCAGGTCCGGACGAAGGAATGTCTGCGCACGCTTGGAGGTCTACGGCGTGAGCAGGGACGGGGCGTTTTCCGAATATATCGTGCTTCCCGAACGCATCGTGCACAAGGTGGATGATCGGCTCGACTGGCACGAGGCGGTGTTGATCGAACCGTTTACGATCGGAGCCCAGGCCAATTGGCGGGGCGGGGTTGCGGCGGGCGACACCGTGTTCATCATGGGCGCCGGCACGATCGGCTTGTGTTCCCTGCAGGTGGCCAAAATCAAGGGCGCGACCTGCATCGTATCGGATCTGAGCGACGACAAGTTGGCCTACGCCAAATCGCTCGGCGCCGATTACACGCTCAATCCCCTGAAGTGCGACATCCCCGAGGAGCTTGCGCGGATCACCGGCGGGCTCGGCCCCAACGTGACGATCGACGCGGTGTGCACGCCGAAAACCTTCGAACAGGCCGTGGAAATCACGTCCATCGCGGGAAGGGTCGTATGCCTCGGATTCGACGTTACCCCGTCGTCGATCGCCCAATATTCCATTACGAAAAAGGAATTGACCATTGCCGGTTCCCGTCTGCAAACGGACAAGTTCCCGGAAGTCATCGGATGGTTTCAATCCGGCAAGATCAAAGCGGACAATTTCGTCACGCACCGGTTTGCCCTGACGGAAGTCGGGCGGGCCGTCGAACTCATCGAGACCCGTCCGGACAAAGTCCGGAAGGTGGTGCTGGAAATCGGATGACACGCCAAGACGGCGGGTCTTGCGACGTGTTCGTCCGGCAGCGGTGCGAAGCGGGGTGCATTGGCGCAGCACTCCGACAATATCACAGAACAACAACACGCGGATCGCGGGTGCTTGACAGTTTGACTGCTCTGTAGTATATTGTTTTGGCAATTGTACACAAGCCAAAGCGCGCACTAAGCAGAAGCGCCCGCTTCTCACCTGCCCGGCCGCGGCCGGCTGGTTCGCGTCGCGAAGGATTCCGGCTTGGCGGAAGGGTTCATGCCCTGCCGGCGGCCGGCATTGCGGCAGCAGCGGAATGCGGGTCTTCGCGGCCCGCATTTTTGTTTGGGATGCGGGGAGCGCAGGCGGGGCCAAACACACGCGGAGGTGGCAAAAGATAGTCCGGGAGCATCAAATCAATGAGGAAATCCGGGCCAAGGAAGTCCGGCTTATCGGGGTGAACGGCGAACAGATCGGCATCAAGCCGTTCCGGGAAGCGTTGCAGATGGCCATGGACGCCAATCTCGACCTGGTCAACGTGGCGCCCCATGCGAAGCCGCCCGTGTGCCGGATCATGGATTACGGGAAATACCGTTACGAACAGCAGAAGAAGGAACGGGAAGCCCGGAAAAACCAAAAGATCGTCGACGTGAAGGAAATCTGGTTCCGCGCCAGCATCGAGGAACACGACTTCCAGACCAAGCTGCGCAATGTGCAGAAGTTTCTTCGCGAAGGCGACAAGGTGAAATGCTCCGTGCGTTTTCGCGGCCGCGAAATCACCCACGCCAACATCGGGCAGAAGCTCCTGGAACGCGTCGCCGCGGAGTCGGCCGACCTTTGCGTGGTTGAGCGCCCGCCGAAGCTGGAAGGCCGCAGCATGATCATGATCCTGGCACCCAAAAACCACTGATTGGAGGACCAGCCCATGCCCAAAATGAAGACCCTTAGCGCCCTCAAGGGCCGTTTTAGATTGACCGGAACCGGCAAGGTGAAGCGCAACCGCGCGGGGCGCAACCACCTCCTGGAGCACAAGTCCGGCCGCAGAAAGCGTGCCCTGGCGGCCCAGCCGATCATGTCCAAGGGGGACGTGCGCCGTCTGCGGCAGCAGCTGAAAAACCTGAAATGATTTCCGGATAGGAGGGAGTTACGATGGCAAGAGTCAAGGGCGGTTATGTGACGCGCCGCCGTCGCAATAGAATGCTGAAGCTTGCCAAAGGCTATTGGGGAGCCAAACACCGCCTGTTCAAGAAGGCGAAGGAACAGGTCATGCGGTCATGGATGTACGCCTACCGGGACCGCCGGCAAAGAAAGCGGGATTTCCGCCGGCTCTGGATCGTGCGCATCAACGCGGCCGCCCGGCAAAACGGCCTGTCCTACAGCAAGCTGATGCACGGGCTGAAACTCGCCGGCATCGAGATCAACCGCAAGATGCTGGCCGATCTGGCGGTCAACGACATCGACGCCTTCAACAGCCTGGCCGCCGCCGCGAAACGGAAAATCGAAGCCTGACGGCATCGGGCGTCCGGCCTTCCATCCGCCGCGCGTCGCGGCGCCGGGTCGTCCGCCGCCGGACATCGCAGTTTCGGGTCGTTCATCCGTCGTGCGCCTTCGCGCATGCCGACGGATGGGCGGCCTTGATTTTTTTCGGGATCGCGTTTTGTACGGGGTATGTCCGGCGGGTGTACAAGCGGGCGTGTGCTGTCCCGCATATATTGCAGGGATCTTCCGAAGAGAGGAGGAATGGGGCATGTCCCGCGTCACCCGTTCGGAAGCCCGCAGGCTGATCGGGAAACGGATATACGCGCTGCGCAAGGATGGGACGGTGGTGTCCGGCAAGCTGGTGGCCGTCAAAGGCGACAAACTGTATGTGCGTGCCGCGTCCGGCAACAAAGCGCGCGTCAGCGCCCTTGTCCCGCTGGTATTATTTGACCTTCTGGCGGTCGGCACTTCGCCCTTCGCCTTCGGCTCCCCGTTCGGCTACGGCCCGTTCGGATTCGGCGAGTTTGGTCCCTTCTTCTGGTGGTGACCTCTTTGGGCGGGGATGGGACGCCGAAACCGCAAGCCGGCGTTTGGCGTGCCGGAATGGCGTGCTGCAGGACCGGCCATATTCGGAGCTCCTGCGACCGGCAAACCCGGCCATCAAGGCATGGGGCCGGCGTCCTGCCGGCATAACGCGCGAAAACAGGCCTTCCACAGGCCTGTTTTACATAAAAAGCGGCTTGTACATTTCCACGACACGCAGCGGCGGCACGCGCCGGACAGGCCAGTAGCCGAGCCGGCTGTAAAACCGCCGGGCGCGAGCGTTCCTCTCGTCCACAAAAAGGCGGACTTCAAGGCAGCCTGTCTCCAGGCCGTACGTTTCCGCCCGCCGCATGAGCTCGCCGCCCAAACCCCGGTTTCGCTCGGCCGGATCCACCGCCAGCAGGTCGACAAACAGCGTGGCGCCCCGCGTTTCCAAGTGCACGAATCCGGCCACCGGCCGCCGCGGGCTGACGGCGACAAACGTGGCGCCCCGGGCCAGGCGGGCGGCCAGGTCCCGTCGCAGCCGGGCGGGAGACGGCGCCGGCAAGGAAGAACGGGGAACCAGTTCGTCGCGGACCAATCTGAAAATGGCGGGATGATCCCGCGGCGTTCCGGGGCGGATCATGCCAACGTTTTCTCCTCCGGCATTGAATGATTGCGGATGTTTTATTGTATAATTTGGAGGAGACAAAAGTGTGGTCCGGTTGCGGAGGGACTCGTGCCCTACGGACATTCAGTCCGTTAACGCACCGAAATGGGGCCCTTGGAATTTGTGACGGACATCTAGTCCGCTACAACGTGCCCCGGCCGTGATGGAAACGGTTGCAATCATTCGGTTTGCTTTCTTACGGACCATATGTCCGTTGTTCTTCAAAAAATCCGTTGTCTGCCGCTTCTTACGGACTCCATGTCCGCAAGGAAACGGTTGGGCGAAGCCGGCCGGCGGCCGAATGCCCGCAAGAATCCAGCGGGGTGAAAGCCGGCCGGCAGCCGAACGGCTGGCCGACGGCGGAACGCAAGCCGCCCGGTCTCCGGCATTTTCACGGAACCGTGACACTTGTCCGGGACATATTGACTTGCGCCGCGGAGAAGCATATAATTGAAGCCAATCACATGACGACAACCGCGATGATGAGGAAGAGGCGTCAGGGCTCTTTTGTCCAGAGAGCGTCGGGCAGGTGGAAGCGATGCCAAAATCCCTGTGCGCCAAGTCGCCTCGGAGCCGTTCTTCCGAACCGCCGGTGCATGCCGATGCGGCCCGCGGGCTTGAACGCGGGACCGTTCAGCGCGAAATGCCCGGCCAGTAGGGGGAAACGCGTGGCGCCCGTTAACGCGCCGCAGGTGATGCGCCCTGACGGACCGGGGCCGCAGCGACCGGCAGCCGGCAAACGGCCGGCAATCGGGAAACGGCTGCAGCCGGAGAACGGGCGGAACCGGGAATCATCGTCCCATTCATGGCCGCACCTGCCGAGGCCGCATTCGCGAGGATGCGGTGAATCCGGGTGGTACCGCGGAAGCGACAGCCTTTCGCCCCGATGACAACCGTGTATCGGGGAGAAAGGCTTTTTTGTTGCGCATCCGGCGCACGCCCGCGCAGGGCGCAGAGGCGCCAGACACGCGCGGAAGCGGAAGCTGAAAGGAGGAATTGTCCATGAGCGTGCAGCAAGCCGCACAGGCTCAAGCGCAACCGCAACGGTCGAAAGCCGAGCTCATCGAAAAGTGGAGCAAGCCCGAGGTGATCACGGGCTCGGAAATGCTGCTCCGCAGCCTCGTACTGGAGGGGGTTGACACCGTCTTCGGCTATCCGGGGGGCGCGGTCCTGTACATTTACGACGCCATGTACGGATTTTCCGATTTCCATCATCTGCTCACCCGGCACGAACAGGGCGCCGTGCACGCCGCCGACGGATACGCCCGGTCCACCGGCAAGGTCGGCGTCGTCATCGCCACTTCCGGTCCCGGAGCGACGAACACGGTCACGGGCATCGCCACCGCGTACATGGATTCCTCGCCCCTTGTCGTCATTACGGGCAACGTGGTGCAGCAGGCCATCGGCACGGACGCCTTCCAGGAGGCGGACATCGTCGGCATTACCATGCCGATCACCAAGCACAGCTATCTGGTGCGGAAGGCCGAGGACCTGCCGCGCGTAATCCGCGAGGCGTTCCACATCGCCAATACGGGGCGCAAGGGTCCCGTTCTCATCGACATCCCGAAGGATGTGTCGGCGCAGAAGGGGCTGTTCCAGCCGGTCAAGGAAGTGAAGCTGCGGGGCTACAATCCGAAGGTCATGCCCAACCGGTTGCAGATCGAGAAGCTCCTGGACGCCATCGCGAAGGCCGAACGGCCGGTCATCCTCGCCGGCGGCGGCGTCATCTATTCGGGCGCCCACGAAGAGCTGTACCAATTTGTCACGAAAACGGGCATTCCGATCACGACGACGCTGCTGGGGCTTGGCGGCTTTCCGAGCGGACACGAGCTGCACATGGGCATGCCGGGCATGCACGGCACCTATGCGGCCAACAAGGCGCTGCAAAACGCCGACCTCATCATCAATTTCGGCGCCCGGTTCGACGACCGCGTCACGATGCGGCTGGACGGTTTCGCGCCGCACGCGAGGGTCGCCCATGCCGACATCGATCCGGCGGAGATCGGCAAGAACGTGCCCACCGACATTCCCATTGTCGGTGACGCCAAGCTGGTGCTTCAAGCCCTGCTGCCCGAGGTGAGAAGCAACCCGAAGGTGGCGGACTGGAGGCGTCAAATCCAAAAGTGGCAGCAGGAGCATCCGCTGACCTACAAGGATTCCGATCTCGAACTGAAACCCCAGTGGGTCATTTCCATGATTTACGAAACGACGAAAGGCGACGCCATCATCACCTCCGACGTGGGGCAGCACCAGATGTGGGCGGCGCAGTTTTACAAATTCAACAAGCCGCGTTCCTGGATCTCCTCCGGCGGCCTCGGCACGATGGGCTTCGGACTGCCGTCCGCCATCGGCGCCCAGATCGGCAACCCGGACCGCCTGGTGGTGTCCATCAACGGCGACGGCGGCATCCAGATGTGCGCCCAGGAACTGGCCGTCTGCGCCATCCACAACATACCGGTCAAGGTGGCCATCATCAACAACCAGGTGCTCGGCATGGTGCGGCAGTGGCAGGAGATCATCTATGACGAGCGCTACAGCCACATCGATCTGGCGGGCAGCCCGGATTTCGTCAAGCTGGCCGAAGCGTACGGCGTAAAAGGATTCCGGGCCACGAACAAGGAAGAAGCCCGCCGCGCCTGGGAGGCCGCCCTTGCGCATCCGGGACCGGCGGTGGTGGACTTCGTCGTGCCCAAGCTGGAGAACGTTTATCCGATGGTGACGCAGGGCAGAACGATCGACGAAATGATTCTGGGGGATGAAGAATGAACCGCAGATGCACCCTCGCCATCCTCGTCAACGACCAACCGGGGGTTTTGCAGCGCGTCGCCGGCCTGTTCGGGCGCCGCGGGTTCAACATCTCGAGCATCACCGTCGGCGCTTCCGAAGAACCGGGGCTTTCGCGCATGGTCATTGAAACCGAAGGCGACAATCGCACGCTGGAACAGATCCAGAAACAGCTCAACAAGCTGATCGACGTGATCAAGGTCGTCGAGGTCAGCGCCCAGCCGATGGTGTCGCGGGAGCTCGGGCTGATCAAGGTCACCGCCGAGCCTTCGGTCCGCCCGGAAATTTTCGGGCTGGTGGACACGTTCCGCGCTGCGGTGGTGGACGTCAGCCCAAACACGCTGATCATCCAGGTGGTCGGCACCTCGGACAAAGTCGACGCCATGATCGAGCTGCTCAAGCCGTACGGCATCCGCGAACTGACCCGGACCGGGGTCACCGCCATGGTGCGGGGTTGACCGGATTGCGCGCGAATTCGAAGCGGCATCGGGAAGCACGGGCGCCGGGGTCAGGCGGAAACGGCGATCGTCAATCAAGCCTCGGTCCGGAACGGCGGGCGGCCTGATCTTCCCGAACGGTTGCGAGGCCGGCCGCCGTCTCCGGTATAATAGCGATAGGCCCAATGGGGGACAAACCAAAGGAGGAGACAGATCTACATGGCAGTCAAACTGTTCTATGACAAGGACGCCGACCTGGGCATCCTGCAAGGCAAAACCATCGCCGTCATCGGTTACGGCAGCCAGGGCCATGCCCAGGCTCAGAATCTGCGCGACAGCGGCCTGTCCGTCATCATCGGCCTGCGTCCGGGCAAATCGGCGGACGCGGCGCGCAACGACGGCTTTGAAGTGCTGTCCGTCGGCGAAGCGGTGCGCCGGGCCGACATCGTGCAAATTTTGATGCCGGACGAAACCCAGCCCTCCGTCTACAAAAACGAAATCGAGCCGAACCTGAAACAGGGCGCCGCGCTCATGTTTTCCCACGGTTTCAACATCCATTTCGGGCAGATCGTGCCGCCCGCCCACGCCGACGTGCTGCTCGTCGCGCCCAAGTCCCCGGGGCATCTGGTCCGGCGCACCTACGTGGAAGGCTTCGGCGTGCCCGGGCTGATCGCCGTTCATCAGAACGCCACGGGCAAGGCGTTTGAAATCGGTCTCGCCTACGCGAAGGGCATCGGCTGCACCCGCGCCGGCGTCATCGAGACCACCTTCCGGGAAGAAACGGAGACCGACCTGTTCGGCGAGCAGGTGGTCCTGTGCGGCGGCATCAGCGCGCTGATCAAGGCCGGCTTCGAGACGCTGGTGGAAGCGGGCTACGCGCCGGAGATGGCGTATTTCGAGTGCCTCCACGAGACGAAGCTGATCGTCGACCTGATCTACGAAGGCGGCCTCGCGGCCATGCGCAATTCCATCTCCAACACCGCCGAATACGGAGACTATGTCAGCGGCCCGCGCATCATCAACGAAGAAACGAAAAAGGAAATGAAGCGCATTCTGGCGGACATCCAGTCGGGCAAGTTCGCCCGGGAATTCATCCTGGAAAACCAGGCCGGCCGTCCGGTCCTCACCGCCATGCGCCGCCGCGAAGCGGAACATCCCATCGAACAGGTCGGCGCCCAGCTGCGCGGCCTGATGCATTGGCTCAAGAAATGACGGCCGCGGTTATCGTGCCGCGCCCATTCGCCGGACGCTCCCGGACCGGGAGGTCCGGCGAATTTTTTCGGGGGGGCCCGGCTGTTTTCCCGGACGCAATTCCCCGATAGCGGTCCGGCGCGGCTGCCCGCCGGGCAAAGTTTTTTTGCGTCAGCAATTCTTCCCTGCCGCGGGAATGTGGTATAATGGCGGATATATGACGGGTTCATCCAGGAGGTGCGGGTTACGCCTGCCATGCGGAAAATTTACATCTTCGACACCACGTTGCGCGACGGGGAGCAGTCTCCGGGGGTCAATCTCAACACCCAGGAAAAAGTGGAGATCGCCCTGCAGCTCGAGAGGCTCGGTGTGGATCGGATCGAGGCCGGTTTCCCGGCGGCGTCGCCCGGAGACCTGGCGGCCGTGAACGCCGTGGCCCGCGCCGTGAAGAACGCCACCATCGTCGGGCTTGCCCGCAGCACCGAATCGGATATCGAAGCCGTGCGCGAGGCGCTCAAGGGCGCGGAAGACGCTTGCATCCACGTTTTTCTCGCCACGAGCCCGATCCATCGCCAATACAAACTGCGCATGACCAAGGAGCAGGTGCTGGAAACGGCGGAACGCGCCATCCGGTACGCCAAGCGGTATTTCAGCAAAGTGGAATTTTCTCCGGAGGACGCCGGACGGACGGAGCTGGATTTCCTGTGCGAAGTGACGGCGATGGCCGTCCGGGCGGGCGCCACCGTCGTCAACATCCCCGACACCGTCGGCTACATGACGCCGCAGGAATTCGGGAACATTTTCAAGACGCTCAAAGAGAAAGTGCCCGGCATCGAAAAAATCCAGCTGTCCGCGCACTGCCACGACGACCTCGGCATGGCCGTCGCCAACTCGCTGGCGGCCATTCTGAACGGCGCCGACCAAATTGAAGGCACCATCAACGGCATCGGCGAGCGGGCGGGCAACACGGCCATCGAGGAAGTGGCCATGGCGCTCGAGACGCGCTTCGACTTCTTCCAGGCGAAGACGACCCTGAACCTGAAGGAAATCGCCAAGACAAGCCGGCTGGTCAGCAAACTGACGGGCATGGTCGTGCCGCCCAACAAGGCGATCGTCGGCGCCAACGCTTTCGCCCACGAGTCGGGCATCCACCAGGACGGGGTGCTGAAGGAGAAGCTGACCTACGAAATCATGTCCCCGGAAACCATCGGCCTCAAGGCCAGCCAGCTGGTGCTGGGCAAGCACTCCGGCCGCCACGCGTTCCGGGAGAAGCTGTTCGACCTGGGTTACGAGAACCTCACCGAGGAACAGATCAACGCCGCGTTCGCCAAGTTCAAGGAGCTGGCCGACCGCAAGAAGACGGTGACGGACGAGGACATTCGCGCCCTGGTCGAAGAGAAATTCGTCGAGGTGCCGGAAGTGTACGCCCTGGAGAAATTGGCCGTGACCTTCGACAGCGAGGCCGGTCCTGCCGCGACCGTCCGTCTCAAGACGCCCGACGGGGTCCGGGAGACGAAGGCGTCGGGCAACGGTTCCGTGGACTCCATCTACAAGGCCATCGATGAGCTCACCGGCGAACCGGTCGAATTGGAAAACTATACGATCAAGGCGGTGACGGAAGGCCCCGACGCCCTCGGCGAAGTGCACGTCGTGCTGCGGCAGGGGGATGTCAGCGTGCAGGGCCGCGGAGTCAGCACCGACATCCTGGAGGCGAGCGCCCGGGCGTACATCCAGGCGCTGAACCGCCTGGCGGACAAGCGGAAAATGCCCGCGCGCAGCCGCCGCGACAAGATCACGCTGATCTGACGCTTCATCCGAGCCGCGGATGGTGGAATGGCCCAAGGTCCAATCGTCCGGCTTTCGGACGATTTTTTTGTATGCGACAAGGAGGAAGCGGATCTTTCCATGAAATTGCCGATCTTGCAAGTGGATCCGGCCGATATCCCGGCGTACGCCCTGACCTGCGGCGATCCGTTCCGGGCCGCGCAGATCGCGGACAAGCTGGAAGGGGCGCGCGAGCTGGCTTTCGCCCGGGAATACCGGACTTTTGTCGGAACCTATGACGGCGTCAGGCTGGCCGTGGTCAGCCACGGCGTCGGTTCGGCGGGCGCGGCGGTCTGCTTCGAGGAGCTGGCAAGGGCGGGCGTAAAGACCCTCGTCCGCGTCGGCACGGCGGGGTCGCTGGCTTTCGACCGGTATCCGTCGGGAAGCCTCATCGTCAGCACCGCCGCCGGCCGCGAAGAGGGGCTGACGAAGCAGCTGGTGCCGGCCGGATTTCCGGCCGTGGCGGACATCGCCGTGACGGAAGCCCTTTACCGCGAAGCCAAAGCCCTGGGGGGAGGGCCCGTCGGCAAAGGCGTCACGGTGACGCTGGACGCGTTTTACAGCGGGGTGCTGGAACTGCCGCTCAGGCGCTATGCCGCGGCGGGGGCGCTGGCGGTGGAAATGGAAATCGCCGCGCTGTACGTGGTGGCCGCCCTGCGCGGCATGCGGGCGGGAGCGATCCTCGCCATTGACGGGGACGCCACGGGGGTGGACACGGAATACAATCCCCACCGCGACGTGGTCAGACAGGCGGTGGAGCGCGAGATCATCGCGGCGCTGCGGGCGCTCGCATCCCTCGCCCGGGAGGAAGCCGCACCGGCGTAGCGTCAAGGCGGCCGCCTTGGCCGCGTGAACGGATGTTTGACAGGAAATCATTTCGATTCGGAGGAGTGGAATGATCATGCCGGAAACCAAGAAAATCGCCGTAATCGCCGGGGACGGCATCGGTCCGGAGGTGGTGGCGGAAGCGATCAAGGTGCTGAAAAGGACCGAGGAGCTGTTCGGCTATCGGTTCGAGTTCGAGCACGGGCTGTTTGGCGGCATCGCCATCGACGAGAAAGGGACGCCGCTGCCGGAGGACACCCTGCGGATGTGCCAGGCCGCGGACGCGGTGCTGCTCGGCGCCGTGGGCGGTCCGAAGTGGGACAACAACCCGAAGGAGCTGCGGCCGGAGACGGGGCTGCTCGGCATCCGCAAGGCGCTCGGGCTGTATGCCAACCTCCGTCCCGCCGTCGTGTTCGATTGCCTGATCGGGGCCTCCACGCTGAAGCCGGAGGTGCTGAGGGGCACCGACCTGA
This sequence comes from Paenibacillaceae bacterium ZCTH02-B3, assembly GCA_002159065.1. Lineage (GTDB taxonomy): Bacteria > Bacillota > Bacilli > Paenibacillales > Paenibacillaceae > ZCTH02-B3. The sequence continues at coordinate 36,027 of LZRV01000106.1, forward strand.
TCGTCGTGCGGGAGCTGACGGGCGGCATCTATTTCGGGGAAAAATACCGCCGCGACACCGAAAACGGGCAGATCGCCGTGGACACGTGCGTGTACAGCGTGCCGGAGATCGAGCGCATCGTGCGCCGGGCCTTCGAGATCGCGCGCCAGCGCCGCAAGAAGCTCGCTTCCGTGGACAAGGCCAACGTGCTGGAGACGTCCCGGCTCTGGCGGGAGACGGTGAACCGCATCGCGCCGGAGTACCCCGACGTCGAGCTGGAGCACGTGCTGGTCGACAACGCCGCGATGCAGCTTCTGCGCCGGCCGGCCAGCTTTGACGTGATCGTCACCGAGAACATGTTCGGCGACATCCTGAGCGACGAAGCGGCGATGCTGACCGGGTCCATCGGCATGCTGTCTTCCGCTTCCCTCGGGGACGGCAACCGCGGCCTGTACGAACCGGTGCACGGCTCCGCGCCGGACATCGCCGGCAAGGGGATCGCCAATCCCGTCGCCACGATTCTGTCCGCGGCGCTCATGCTCCGGCTGTCCTTCGGATACCATGACGCGGCGGACGCGGTGGAGCGGGCCGTCCGCGAAGTGCTGGACGCCGGACACCGCACGGCCGACATCGCCGAGGCCGGCGACAAAACCGTCGGCACGACGGAAATGGGCGATCTCATCGCCGCCGCCATGCGGAACTGAACTTGCCTTTCACCGCGCCGGGCGGCGGACTCCTTCCGCCGGCATGCCCGCTTCCGGAACGGAGTCCGCCGGATCCGGCGCTTTTTCTTTTTTCCAATCGGGTCGTCCGGCAGGAATTTGGCCTGACCGGGAAGAATATTGTGAAATATCGCACCGTATACGGACGGGGGGAGGGAATGGCGATGAGTTTTTGTTGCGGAGCCAGCATGATCGGCATGAAGGGAACGCTGAAGCACTACCGCACGCGGATTCACAACGTTCCCATACTGTTCTGTCCGGTCTGCCACCGGGTGGAAGTCCACTACCTGGTGGAGAGCGAATATGAAATTTTGGCGGAATACGCCCACGGAGACGGTGCGGCCGAGATCGACTTCCGCGACTATGTGGACGAATCGGACAAAGCCCTCCACGAAAACTGCATCAACCACGACAACGAGGACGATCTCCAGATCGTGCAAAACCAGATCGACATGGCGCTGGATTTGCTTTCCTTCGCAAAAGCCATCCACGACGAAGAATGGCAGGAGCAGCTGAAACGCCGTCTCGCCGTCCTGAGCAGAAGACGAAGCAAGTTGCTGACGAGGCGGACGTAAGTTGTTCCGCGCGCGGCGCGCTGTTTCCGCAAGCGGCTTTTCGCCGCCGTATCGGATCCAGGCCCGATCGGGAATCCCATCAAGCTCCGGCAGGACGCCGGAGCTTTGACGTTTTGGAAAGCCACGAACCTTCGACAGAAGCCGCATTCCAATCGACAGCTTCTCCGATTGACAGTGGGGCGAGCGGGATACTATGATTAATGTAAAATTTGCTTCCTGATTTCTCCTCTCATCTCAAATATTGGGGGTCTGTCACATGGACAAGTCGGAGGCCCGTAATTTTCCAGGTTGCAAAGCGTTCGAAGAGAACCTGGGCAACTGGACATGGGACCGGTTGAACCGACTATTTTGGAAACCCGCAGATATCCCCCATGACGAGGTTGACGGCCGGCACTCGACCAAGCCTCCCATTCCCCCAATCGCCTCATGGCCCGCCAGAAGGGAAGCCGCCGCATCGCTTTCCGCCGACCCGGGCGCGGCAGCCGCAACGGAATCCCTTGCTCCCGACAGGTTTGAACCAGGCTACAGACCCGACCGTTTCGAGGAAGTGTTGCAGCAGCTGGACACCGGGGTCGCCATTGTGGACAACCGGGGGGTGTTGCGATTTTTGAACGCGCAGATGGAGCGGTTTCTCGAAACGCCCCGCGAGGTCGTGATCGGCGTTCCCTTGAACCGCTTGTTTTTTCATCGCCGGGTGCCCCGTCTGGTACGCCGCATGCTGGTGCGGCTGTTCGGCGAGGTGAAGCGGAACCGCTGTTGCCGCATGGAGTTCCAGACCGAATGCCGGTGTCTCCTGGTCGACGTCGCCCGGGTCGAAGAACTGGACGGCGACTACCTGGTCAGCGCGAAGGACGTGTCGGACTTCAAGCTGATCGAGCAATCCGCGCTGCAGAACGACAAGCTGGCCATGCTCGGCAAGATCGCCGCCGCCATCGCCCACGAAATCCGCAATCCGCTGACGGCCATCCGCGGCTTCATTCAGCTGCTTACGCCCTATCTGGAGGAAAAAGGAAAACAGGAGTATGCCCGCGTCATCATGTCCGAGATCGACCGGGCCAATCATATCATTTATGAGTTTCTCAATTCGTCCAAACCCTCCGAACCGACCAAGCAGCCGGTCCGGGTCGAGAGCCTGCTGAAGGAATTCATTTTGCTCACGGAAAGCGAAGCGAACATGATGGGCTGCGAACTCACCTGCCACATCTCCGACGCGGACATGGTGGTGGATGTCGACGTCAAGCAGATCAAACAGGTGCTGCTGAATATTTTCCGGAACGCGCTGGAAGCCATCCAGGCGGCGGGCGACGGGCGCAAGGGCAGGATCGGACTGTCCGCGCGCAGGGACAAACGGCACGTGCTCGTTTCCGTGCGGGACAACGGCAAGGGCATGGATCCGGGAACGATCGGGAGGCTGTTCGATCCTTTTTTCACCACCAAGAAGGACGGCACCGGCCTCGGGCTGTCGGTCAGCTACCGGATCATCCGCAATCACGGCGGCACCATCCGGGTCGACAGCGTGCCGGGAGAAGGAACGGAATTCACCATTTGCCTGCCTTTGAACATGAAAGCCGAGGAGAAGAACGCGGACGGACGGGCGGGGGCGGAGCGCCCGGCCTGAAGCGGCCCGATTTCCGCAAGCGAATGACCGGCCGGCCGGAGAAGATCCGGCGGGCTTTTTTGATGTTCGCCGTCCTCTTAAGCTCCCCCTCGTCTCCCCCTCCCGAAGCTCCGGAAAACCATGAACTCCGTCATATCGACAAGAGCGCCCGTTTGCGTTATTTTGTGGAAAAGAAAAATTAGCAGGATTGTGAAATGAGGAAGCGTGAGCATGAAACGTGACGGCGTCGGAGCCGGGGCGGAACCCGGAAGCGGCGCAGCCGGGCGGCCGCGATGGGCCGTGGAACCGCTGGGCGACGGCGCGGTATTGCTGCGCCGTCTGGGCCCCGTGCGGCCGGGAGACATGGCGGAAGCCGCCGAACGGCTGCGCCTCGCCGGCTTCCCTTGGCTGGCGGAGGCGGTTCCCGCTTATGACAGCATTGCCTTGCAGGCCGACTTCGCGGCGACGGTACCCCCATCGGTCATGGCCGCCCGCGCGCTGGAGCTGCTGGAGGATTGGCGGCCCGGGCGGCGGAAGGCGCGGACGGTGCGCATTCCTGTCGTATACGGCGGGCCGGAAGGGCCGGACCTGGAAGAAGCGGCCGCAAGGAGCGGCCTAACGCCCGGGGAGTTTGCGGCGCGGCACGCGTCCGCCGTCTACGAAGTGGCGGCGATCGGATTCGCGCCGGGCTTTCCGTACCTGGCCGGGCTGCCGGAAGAGCTGGCCCAGCCGCGCCGGGACGTTCCCCGTCTCAGGGTTCCCGCGGGTTCGGTCGGCATCGCCGGCCGGCAGACCGGCATTTACCCGGTGGATTCGCCGGGCGGCTGGACGCTGATCGGCCGCACGCCGTTTCCGCTGTTTAACCCGCATGCGGACGACCCGTTTCCGCTGCGCCCCGGGGACAAAGTGGTGTTCGAGCCCATGGACCGCGAAGAGGCCCGGAAGTTTTTCGCCGGAAGCCCGGCGGACGGGAGACCGTACGCCGCGCGGGATCCGGCGCGGGAGCGGGAAGCGGCGCTGACCGTCCTGGATCCGGGGCTGCTTTCCACCATTCAGGATCCCGGCCGTCCGGGGTGGCAGGCGTTCGGCATGTCCGCGGGAGGCGCCGCGGACCGGGACGCGATGCGCATCGCCAACGCCCTGGTCGGCAATCCGCCGGACGCCGCCGTATTGGAATTGACGCTGCGCGGCGGCGCGTACCGGGCCGAACGCGACGTGCTGGCCGCGCTGTTCGGCGCCGATTTTGAAATGTTCGCGGACGGCCGGCCGATCCCTGCCGGCCGCCCGGTGCGTCTGCCCGCCGGCGCGGTGCTCTCGTTCGGCCGGCCGAAACGGGGTTGCCGCGCCTATCTCGCGGTGGCCGGCGGCATCGGCGTTCCGCCGGTGCTGGGCAGCCGCAGCACCGATCTGCGCGCCGGCATCGGCGGGCTGGACGGCCGTCCGCTGCGGAAAGGGGACCGGCTTCCCGCGGGAAATCCGTCGCCGGAAGCCTGCCGTTTGCTTCGGAAGCTGGAAGAGGAAGAACATTCCGCGGCGGACGGCCGTTCGGAAGACCCGCGGGAAGGCGCTTTTGCGGCGCATGATTCGTGGCATTGGGACGGCCGCCCGGTGATATTGCGCTTTTTGCCCGGGCGATCCTGGGAACGGTTCACCGAAGGGGCGCGGCGCGCGTTTGCGGAAGCGGAGTACGCGGTGTCGCCGCAATCCGACCGCATGGGCCTCCGGCTTGAAGAAGGACCGGAGCTCAGGCGGGCCGACACGGCCGAGACGGTGTCCCACGGCGTCGTGCCCGGCGCGGTCCAGGTGCCGGCGAACGGAAGGCCCATCGTGCTGGGAAGGGACTGTCAGCCGACGGGCGGATACCCGATCATCGCCCATGTCATCCGCGCGGATTGGTGGAAGCTGGCCCAGCTTCGCCCCGGCGACCGCGTCGTGTTTCGGCCGACAACCGAAACCGAAGCGCTTCGCCTCCTGGCCATGCGGGAACGCGAGCTGCGCCTGGCGGAAACGGGCATCCGTCTTCGCTGGTTCCGTCCATGACGGCAAGGCTCGCGAGGAATCATGAAGAGTCAACACACAATCATAAAGAATCATGAGAATTCCCTAAAAATATGACCCGAGAAAAAGGGAATTGTCATTTTATGACGAAAACAAAATGAAGGAAATGGAACCCAAGGCGGGGAGGGCGACGGAAAAACGCGACGTGGAAACGGATAGAGACCTCGGGGAAACCGTCGATCTGAACGGAGATGTGGGCGAAGGCTACGGCCATTGGAGAGCGGGCGACGACGAGGCGTTGCTCGCGATCGTCAGTTCCGCCAACATCGCCTGCGGATTTCATGCCGGCGACCCGCACGTCATGCGGCGGACGGTGGAAGCCTGTCTCAGGCGCGGAGTGGCGATCGGCGCCCATCCCGGCCTGCCGGACCGGCTGGGATTCGGTCGCCGGGAGATGGCGGTGTCGCCGCAGGAAGTGGAGGATTTCGTGTTGTATCAGACCGGCGCCCTTCTGGCGTTCACCGCCGCGTCCGGCGGACGTCTGGCCCATGTCAAGCCGCACGGCGCCCTGTACCACATGGCCGCGCGAAGACCGGACATCGCGGCGGCCGTGGCGCGGGCGGTTTACCGCCTGGATCCCGGCCTCCTGCTGTTCGTCCCGCCGGAATCCGAGCTGGAACGGGCCGGTCGCGCCATCGGACTGCGCGTGGTCGTCGAAGGTTTCGCCGACAGGGGCTACGCGGCCGGCGGGGAATTGGCGCCTCGCGGGACACCCGGTGCGGAAATCGGCAGCGAAGAAGAAGCGTTGCGCCAGGCGCTGGCCCTGACTGGGCGCGGAACCGTCCGCACCGTGGACGGCGGGGAAATCGCCCTCCGCGCGGAAACGATCTGCGTCCACGGCGACCGGCCGCGGGCGGCGAAGCTGGCGGCGTCGTTGCGGCGCGGCCTCGAGGCCGCAGGAATTCGCATCGTTTCTCCCGCTTCGGCCAAACCGCCATCCCGGTAATTCCAATGAAAGATAAAACGTGAAAACCCAAATGAACCGCAATATCCATGCGACGCAGGATTGGTTGGATTTGAGCAAGATGGCAGGAATCCCAAAATCCCCTGTTGAATTGACTTTTCTGGTCCAATCCGATCGGAATGCAGCCATGCATGCCGCAACGACCTTGCACGGAACCTTGGGGGATGCCGCGCATGATCATCAGCAGAGCCGAGATGCGAACGATATGGACGGTCCTGGCGGCCGCAGCCGCGCTTGGCGTCTACTTCGGAAGCCGCGCGTGGCTGCAACCGGCGCTTGAACCCTGGTCCGGACCGGTGGCGCATCTCATTTTGAAAACGCTTGAATTTTCCCTGTGTCTGGTCATTGTCACCCTGGGATGGATGGTGTTCGTCTCCACCCTGGACCGGCAGCGGCTGATCCTCGCCGCCCTGTTTGCGGTTGTCGGCCTCATGGCTCTGCTCGGCGGGCTGACTTCGCCGGGAATGCCGCTGTACCGCGCGGCCGCCGGCAGCGGTCCCGGACAGCTCGCGGACTGGCTGGCGGATTTGTTCGCTTCAGCCGGGCTGTTGATCGTCTTTTCCCTGCGGCAGACCGGCGTGTCGCCCCGGATGCGGCGCGTCGCGATCGGATCGGCCGTGGCCGTGGCCGTGGTGACCAGCGCTGTCATCTACATGCATCCCCTGCCGGATCATGTCCTGGGATCCCTTCGCCCTTTTGCCAACGTCTTGGCGCTTATCCTATACGCGGCGGCCGCCGCGACGATCCTGTACCGGAACCGCAAGGAACGTCCACAGGTCCTCTTGTCCGTCATCCGGTCCATCGTCTGGCTGATGTCCGCAAAAGTGGTCAACCTGTTCGCCGCGGATTTTATGAGCCCCGACATGCTTTTGGAACACGCTTGCCGGCTGATCGGCTACTATACGCTGCTCAACGGCATTTACCTGATCACCATTGAAGAGCCCCTCCGGCGGCAGAAAAAAGCGGAAGCCCGCAGCAACTATCTGGCTTACTGGGACGAGCTCACGGGACTGCCCAACCGGCGGCATTTCGGCGAGCGGCTGGAGGCGGAAATCGGCCGCGCCCGCAACGCGCGCCAGCGGGCGGCCCTGGTGCTCCTGGATTTGGACCGGTTCAAGACAATCAACGATTCGATGGGGCACGCCTTCGGCGACCGTCTGCTCAAAAAAGCGGCGGAGCGCCTGCATGCCTGGTCGGAAAACGGGGAAAAGGTCTTCCGGATGGGGGGAGACGAGTTCAGCGTCCTGCTTCCCGGCCTCACGGACCCGCGGGAAGCGGAACGGATCGCCGAACAGCTGGTCGGCTTGTTCCGCGAGCCGCTGGATGTCGGCGTCAATTCCCTGCATGTCACGGCGAGCGCGGGCGTCGCGGTGTTTCCCGACGACGGGGACTCTCCGATGACGCTGCTCCGCAACGCGGACACGGCCATGTACGCCGCCAAGGAGACGCGCAACGGCTGGAGGCGTTACGCCCCCGAGATGAACGCAAAGGCGATCAAGCGTCTGCAGCTGGAAAACGATCTGCGCATCGCGCTGGAACAGAACCAGTTCGTCGTCCACTATCAGCCGATGGTCGATCTGGAAACCGGACGCCTGGTCGGCGCCGAAGCCCTGGTCCGCTGGATGCATCCCCAGCACGGCCTCATTCCGCCCGGCGAGTTCATTCCGATCTGCGAGGAGAACGACCTGATCGTGCCGCTGGGGGAATGGGTGTTGCGCACGGCCTGCCGCGAGGCGAAAAGGTGGCAGGACGAAGGCGCGGGACGGCTGGTCGTTTCCGTCAATTTGTCCATGCGGCAGTTCCGCCAGGAAGACCTGTGCGAACGGGTGCGCGCGGTGCTGGACGAGACGGGACTTCCGCCCGATTGCCTCGAACTCGAGATTACGGAAAGCGTCATGCTCGACGCGGCCAACGCCGCGCGCACGCTGGACGGACTCAGGCGGATCGGCGTGCGCATCTGCATCGACGATTTCGGCACCGGATACAGTTCCCTTCATTATCTGCGCCGGCTGCCCATCGACAAGCTGAAAATCGACCGTTCCTTCGTGAGCGATGTGGCGAAGGACCGCACCGACGCGGCCATCGTGTCCGGCATTTCGGCAATGGCGCGAAACCTGAACGTGGTCGTCACCGCGGAGGGCGTGGAAAGCGAAGAACAGGCCGAATTTTTGCGTAAATTGCGGTGCCACCAGGCTCAGGGGTTCTACTTCTCCAAGCCCGTGCAGGCCGACCGGTTTCTTGCCCTGCTGCACGGCGGGGAAGGCACGCGCTGAATCCGCAGGCCCCGCCGGCCGCTTGCCGCGCTATTTCCCGTCAGGCGCTTCCCGGCGAACTTGGCGGGCGGCATCGGCCATACGCCGGAGGGATTCCACCGGTTCCCCGCGCGTTTTCAGGCCGCAGTCGGGGTTGACCCGCAGCGTTTCGGCCGGCACCAGTTCCAGGGCTTCCCGGATAAGGTTCCGCATGGTTTCCGTATCCGGCACCACCGGGCTGTGGATGTCGCAGACGCCCAGTCCGATGCCGCGCGAACAGGGCTTCTCCCGCAGCGCGTCCGGCAAAACGCCGCTGCTGCGCGATGTCTCCAGGGAAATGACGTCCGCGTCCATCCCTTCGATGGCGTCCAGCATTTCGTGAGAATCGCAATAGCACCTATGGATGTGGATTTGCGTATCGTCCTTCACGCCGGCGAAGCATCGCCATGCCGATACCCGACGCTTCCAGGCGCAGCACCTCCTCGTTCAGCGTCTTCGCGATTTGCCCGGCGATGACGGGCAGGGGCAGGTCGTCCCGGACGAAGGATCAGGCGATCATGGTGACCGGGCCGGTCAGCATGCCCTTGACGGGTCTGTCCGTCAGCGATTGCGCTAACAGGGTTTCCTCCAGCGTCACGGGGCCCTTGCCTGCGGCGACGCACCATACGACACCGTCATTTGCTTTTTGCCCCCCCATTTTTTAAAATGAGGCTTGAATCTCATTGAGAATCAATTTAAAATAATTCTAAACAAGGTGCGACGCCGGATTCCTCCTGTGACCGGGGGTTGCCCCGGCAGGAGCGAAGCCGGTTTTTATACGCGGATGCACCAACGCACCCACCAATGGAGGGAAGAACATGTCGGCATTGTTTGAAATCCGCGGGCTGAAGGTGTCCGTGGAAGGCAAGGAGATCCTGACTGGCGTCGACCTCGCCCTGAAGGGCGGTGAAGTGCATGCGGTCATGGGACCCAACGGCACCGGCAAGAGCACCCTTGCTTCCGCCGTGATGGGCCATCCCAAATATGAAGTGACGGACGGGGAAGTGTACCTGGACGGCGAAAACGTGCTCGAAATGTCCGTGGACGAGCGCGCCCGCGCCGGGCTGTTCCTGGCCATGCAATATCCGGCCGAGATCACCGGCGTGACCAACGCCGATTTCCTGCGCAGCGCCATCAACGCCCGCCGGGGGGAAGGCAACGAGATTTCCCTCATCAAGTTCGTGCGCCTCATGGAAAGCAAGATGAAAGAGCTGGACATGAACCCCGAGATGATGCACCGCTATCTCAATGAAGGGTTCTCCGGCGGGGAGAAAAAGCGCAACGAAATCCTCCAGATGATGATGCTCGAACCGAGGGTCGTGATCCTGGACGAAATCGACTCCGGTCTCGACATCGACGCGGTGAAAATCGTCGCCGCCGGCGTCAACGCCATGCGCTCGCCGGACCGGGCCTTCCTGATCATCACCCACTATCAGCGCATCCTCAACTACATCCGGCCGGATTTCGTCCACGTGATGATGCAGGGCCGCATCGTCAAGTCGGGCGGTCCCGAGCTGGCGGAACGCCTCGAAGCGGAAGGATACGACTGGATCAAGGAAGAGCTGGGCATCGTCGACGAAACGGTCGGCCAGGTCTGAGGCGGAGGAGGCTGAAACACGATGAGCACACCGGTGACATCTCTGGACCGTGAAACCGCCGCCGCCCTCGGCCGCCGCAAAAACGAACCGGACTGGCTGGTGGAATGGCGGGCCGAAGCGGGGGATCTGGCCGGGCGGCTCGAACTGCCGAAACCGGAGAAAATGCCTCTTGCCCGCTGGAAGCTGGACGTGTACGGCGACTATCGTCCGGGGCGGCCGGTCGCCGATCCGTCCGAGCTGCCGGCGGCGCTCACCGAGCTTCTGTCCGACGCAAACGCGGAAGCGCTGATCGTCCAGCACAACTCCGGCGTGGTGCTGGCACGGCTTCCCGACGCGCTCAAGGCGAAGGGCGTCACCCTGACGAGCCTGGAAGAGGCGGCCCGCAGCCATGCGCGGCTGTTCCGCGACCACTTCATGGTCGCCTACCGGCGGGACGAGCACAAGCTCGCCGCCCTGCACGCCGCGCTCTGGAACGGCGGCGCGTTCCTTTATGTGCCGAAGGGCGTGGAAATCGAACAGCCGGTGCAAATCGTCGTCTTTGCGGACGACCCCGCGGCGACGGTGGCGCCGCACATTCTGGTCATCGCCGAGGCGGGGAGCCGCGTCACCGTGGTGGAACACATGTACTCGGCGCTGCCGGAAGGCGCGGATGCGCTTCTCGTGAACGGCGCTGTCGAAATTTTCGCCAAAGCCGGATCGCATGTGCGCTACGCGTCGGTGCATCATATGGAAAGCGCGGCCGTGGACATCGCGTACCGCCGGGCCGTGTTGGGGACGGACGCCCGCGTCGAATGGATCGTCGGCGATCTGCACGGCGGCAACCTCCTGTCCGATCTCCATTCGGAACTGGAGGGCCAAGGGTCCGTCACCGACATCAAGGTGATCACCGTCGGCACGGGCAGCCAGCGCATCAGCCTGACCACGCGGGCCCGCCACGTCGGCAAGGCGTCCGAAAGCAACATGATCACCCGCGCGGTCATGCTGGACGAAGCGACGTCGATCCTCACCGGCGTCACCAAGATCGAAAAGGGCGCCACCAAGGCCAACGGCGAGCAGACGGAACGGGTCCTCATGCTCAGTCCGAAGGCGCGCGGCGACGCCAACCCGATCCTGCTCATCGACGAGGACGACGTCAAGGCGGGACACGCCGCCAGCGTCGGCCGCGTGAACGAGGAGCAGGTGTACTACCTCATGTCCCGCGGCATCACGCGCAGGGAGGCGGAGCGGCTCATCATCCACGGGTTCCTGGAGCCGACCGTCGCCGAGATCCCTCTGGAGGGTTTGCGCGACACGCTTCGCCGCATTCTGGAACGAAAGCTGGGATAAGCGATGGCGCTCGATCCGCTTGCGCTCAAGGAAGAATTTCCGATCCTTCACCAAGAGGTGAACGGCCACCCGCTCGTCTATCTGGACAACGCCGCCACCTCGCAGAAGCCCCGCGCCGTGCTGGACGCGATGCGCCGCTACTACGAGCGTGACAACGCCAACGTGCACCGCGGCGTGCACACCCTGGGCGCCCGCGCCACGGAAGCCTATGAAGGGGCGCGGGAGAAGGTCGCCCGCTTCCTGAACGCGGAGCCGCGGGAAATCATCTTCACCCGCGGCACGACCTCGGCGATCAACCTCGCGGCCCACGGATATGCGCGGAAACACCTGCGGGAAGGCGACGAAATCGTCATCACCCCGATGGAACACCACAGCAACCTGATTCCGTGGCAGGAAGCGGCACGGAAGACGGGCGCGGTACTGAAGTATATTCCGCTTCAGCCGGACGGCACGATCCGGCTGGAAGACGTGGAACGGACGGTGACCGATCGCACCCGCATCGTCGCCATTACGGCCGCCTCCAACGTGCTGGGGACGGTCAACCCGGTGGACCGCATCGCCGAAATCGCGCACCGCAAGGGCGCGGTCATCCTGGTGGACGGCGCGCAGAGCACGCCGCACATGAAGGTGGACGTGAAGGCGTGGGACGTGGACTTCTACGCTTTCTCCGGACACAAGATGTGCGGGCCCACGGGGATCGGCGCGCTGTACGGCAAGGCGGCCCTGCTGGACGCCATGGACCCGCTGGATTTCGGCGGCGAAATGATCGAAGTCGTGGAGCTGTACGAATCCACCTGGAAGGAGATCCCCTGGAAGTTCGAAGGCGGCACGCCCAACATCGCTGGCGCGGTGGGGCTGGCCGCGGCCATCGAATTCCTGGAGCAGGTCGGGCTGGACAATATCGCCGCCCACGAGCGGAAGCTCGCGGCCTATGCCCTGGAGCGCCTGACCGCCATCGAGGGGATCACCGTGTACGGACCCCGGCATGATCGCGTCGGGCTGGTCACGTTCAACCTGGGGGACATCCACCCCCACGACGTGTCGACCGTGCTCGACGCCGAGGGCATCGCCATCCGCGCCGGGCACCACTGCTGCCAGCCGCTCATGCGGTGGCTGAACGTCACCGCCACGGCCCGCGCCAGCTTCTACCTGTACAATACGGAAAGCGACATCGACCGGCTGGCCGAGGCGCTGGTGAAAACAAAGGAGTTTTTCGGGCATGCAGTTGGATGAACTTTACCGCCGCGTGATCATGGACCACTACAAAAAACCCCGCAACCGCGGCGCCCTGGAGGAAGGCACGGTTTCCGTGTTCCTCCACAATCCCACCTGCGGCGACCGCATCTCGCTGCAGCTTCGCATCGACGACGGCGTGGTGACGGACGCCAGATTCACGGGGGACGGCTGCTCCATCAGCATGTCGTCCGCCTCGATGATGACCGAAGCGGTCAAAGGCCGCACCACCGCCGAGGCGCTGGACCTGGCGGAACGGTTCTCCCTGATGATGAGGGGGCAGCCGGTGGAATTCGAGGAATACGAAGATCTGGAGGCGCTCTCCGGCGTCAGCAAGTTTCCCGCGCGCATCAAATGCGCCACGCTGGCGTGGAACGCCCTTCGCAAAGGCATCGAACAGGGACGGGGCGAGCACAAGGGTCTGGAACACTGACGGCAAGGCCTGAACCACCCATACCAAAGGAGGCTGATGGCGGTGGCGAAAAAGGCGATCGAACTGGAAGAATACAAATACGGATTCCGCGACGAACACCGTGCGGTATTCGAATCGGGCAAGGGGCTCACCCCCGAGGTGGTGCGGACCATCTCGCAGATGAAGGGCGAGCCGGAATGGATGCTCAATTTCCGCCTCAAGGCGCTGGAGCAGTTCAACAAGATGCCGATTCCCCGCTGGGGCGGCAATCTGGATGAACTGAACTTCGACGAAATCAAGTATTACGTGAAGCCTTCCGAGAAGAAGGGCCGCAGCTGGGACGAAGTGCCTCCGGAAATCAAGGCGACCTTCGAGAAGCTGGGCATTCCGGAAGCGGAGCAGAAGTTCCTCGCCGGCGTGTCCGCCCAGTACGAGTCGGAAGTCGTGTACCACAACATCAAGGAGGATCTGCAGAAGCAGGGCGTCATCTTCATGGACACGGACACGGCCCTGCGCGAACATCCCGAGTTTTTCGAGGAATATTTCGGCACCGTCGTGCCGCCCTCGGACAACAAGTTTGCGGCGCTCAACAGCGCGGTTTGGTCCGGCGGCAGCTTCATCTACGTGCCGAAGGGCGTGCGCGTGGAAATTCCGCTGCAGGCGTACTTCCGCATCAACGCGGAAAACATGGGGCAGTTTGAACGGACGCTGATCATCGCCGACGAGGACAGCTTCGTGCACTACGTCGAAGGCTGCACCGCGCCGATTTACACCACGTACTCCCTGCACAGCGCGGTGGTCGAGATCATCGTCAAGAAGAATGCCCGCGTCCGCTACACGACGATCCAAAACTGGGCGCCCAACGTGTACAATCTGGTGACCAAACGCGCCGTGGCGGAAGAGAACGCCACGATGGAGTGGGTGGACGGCAACATCGGCTCCAAGCTGACGATGAAATATCCGTCGGTCATTCTGAAAGGACGCGGCGCCAAGGGCATGGTGCTGTCCATCGCGGTGGCGGGCAAGGGCCAGCACCAGGACGCCGGGGCCAAGATGATCCACCTGGCGCCGGACACGACGTCCACCATCGTGTCGAAGTCGATTTCCCGCCAAGGCGGCAAGGTGACCTACCGCGGTCTCGCTTCGTTCAGCCGCCAGGCGACGGGGGCCAAGGCCAATATCAAGTGCGACACGCTCATCCTCGACAACCAGTCGTCGTCCGACACGATCCCGTACAATGAGATTTACAACGACGACATCACGCTGGAACACGAGGCGACCGTCTCCAAGGTGTCCGAGGACCAGCTCTTCTACCTGATGAGCCGCGGCATTCCGGAAAACGAGGCGACGCAGATGATCGTCATGGGCTTCATCGAGCCGTTCACCAAGGAACTGCCGATGGAGTACGCCGTGGAGCTCAATCGGCTGATCAAATTCGAGATGGAAGGCAGCATCGGATAACTTTCAGCTTGTGCGGGCGCACTGCTCATAAAGAGCCAGTGCGTCCTTTTTCATATTTCCGGTCTTACATATACACCCTCACAATGTTCAAATCGTTCCGCTGGCTCAGGTCGATAAAACGGTCACCCACCTTCACCAGCGGATTGAACAGGTCGACGTTGTGGATCATGATGATCTCGCCGATTTCTCCGTTGGTGAGTACCGCTTTCTTGCCGATGAAGTTCGGCAGCATCCGGCGAAGGAAAGTCAGGGTGACATGCGGGTCCAGCCCGTCGAAACTGAGCTGGTACAGCTCCTTGAGCACGTCGAACAGATCCCGCTTCTGCCGGTATACCCGGGTGGAGATCATGGCGCTGTACACGTCCGCCACGGCGACGATTTTGCCGATGATATGAATCTGATCCCCCTTCAGCCCGTACGGGTAACCGCTGCCGTCCGCCCGTTCGTGATGCTGCAGGGCGGCGAGGGCGCACAGGTTGTCGGAAAACGACGCCTCGATGATCTCGTGCCCGTATTGGGGATGCTTTTTGATGATTTCAAATTCGGCTTCCGTCAGCCTGTCCGGTTTGTTCAGAATTTCCCCGGAAATCCGGCATTTGCCGATGTCATGCAGGAAGCCCGCCTTGCCGGCATGATAGGTGTCTTCCTCGTTCCAGCCGAGCCAGCTTGCGATGTAATGGCACAAGATCCCGACCTGGACCGAGTGGCGGTAGGTGTATTCGCCCGGGTCCCGGAGCGCCAGGAGCAGCTGCACCACGTCCAGTTCGGAGCGGCATTGTTCGGCCAGGGGCCGGAAGGACTCATCCACGTCCTTTTCCCTGATGTATCCGTTTTCATAGGCGTCATGGTAAAGGGCTTCATACGAACGAACCGTTTGCTGGTACACCGGCTGGACCTTGAGAATGGAAGGAGCCGCCTCTTCTTCCGGTTCCGGCTGGCTGCGGGCGATTTTGACATAGGAGATGTTATGCTGCAGAAGCCGGGCGATTTCCTTTTTTCCGAGAATCGTTCCGCTGGAAAGCACAGGCACGCCGTGGTGGTTGAATACGTCTTCGATCAGGATGTCGCCGTCCATGATGTCCGTGATGTGAATGCGCATGGCTTTCACCCCGCTTGATTCTGTCTTTGTCATGCCGGTAAGGATCGGATGAAATATATTCTACCTTATCATTTCGTATTTTTACATATCTTTGGTATAAAAATTGTACAACAATTTTATATATATGATTGATCCGCAAAATTCCGCGGCAACCGCCTGTCGTCCCGCGGCGGGGCGGCTCGGGCCGATGAGCGGACCGCACGAATCGGGCATGACCGTTCACCGGCGCAAAACCGCCCCGGATCCCGGCGGACGCGGACCGGCGCAGAACCGTTACAGTCCGCCGCAGACCGGCCCGCGTTGCCGTTCCCTGCCTGAATTGCTATCATCACGTTATGGGAGGATTTTGAGCCATTTCCGGTCGCGGGAGGTTTCCATGAACGAGCATAATCCGGCCACGGTCACCCTGCTCCATACGAACGACCTGCACAGCGATCTGGAAGCCGCCGCCCGCATCGCGGCCTACGTCAAGGATGTGCGGCGTAGCGTTTCCGCCGACCGGCTGCTTCTGGTGGACTGCGGCGATCACATGGACCGGGCACGGCTGGAGACCGAAGGGACGAAAGGCCGGGTCAACCGCGCCATCCTGGAGGCGACCGGCTACGAGGCCGTGGCGATCGGCAACAACGAAGGACTGACGTTTACCCGGCCGGAACTGGACGCCCTGTACGGAGACGTCCCTTTCCCGGTATTGTGCGCCAATCTCGCGGCACGTCCCGACGGGACGCAGCCGGAATGGCTTCGCCCCGTGGCCGTGGTGCGCAAGGGCGGCGTCCGCTTCGGCCTGGTCGGCCTCACCGCGCCGTTCAGCCTGTTTTATGAACCCCTCGGCTGGCGCGTCGACGATCCGTTCGTCGCCGCACGGGACGCGGTGGAACGCCTGAAGACGCAATGCGATGTGATCGTGGTGCTCTCCCACCTCGGTCTGTCCAGCGATGAACGGCTGGCCAGGGAAGTCCCCGGCATCGACCTGATTCTCGGTTCCCATACCCACCATCTGCTGGAACGGCCGGTCCGCGTCGGGAACACCTACATCTGCGCGGCGGGCAAATCCGGCCGGCACATCGGCCATCTGGAGATTGACTGTCTGCCCGGGGGCGGGGTGTCCGACGTTCGCGGCGGCTGCGTGCTTCTGGACGGACGTCCCGGGGATCCCGGGATCCTCCGCATCATCGGCGAAGCGCGCGAGCAAGCCAGACAGGCCATGGGGCGGCCGGTGGCGAAACTGGAAGTGCCGCTGGATGTCCGGCTCCACCGGGAATCCCCGCTGCCCGTGCTGCTCGCCATTGCGCTTCGTCAGGCGACGGGCGCCCAGATCGGCCTGACCAACAACGGCCAATTGCTGGCCGGTCTGCCGGCGGGCACGGTGACCTGGGAGACCTTGCACGCCATATGCCCGTCTCCCATCAATCCCGCCCTGATCACCATCCGTGGCAGGCAACTGAGACAGGCGCTGGAGGAAAGCCTGCTGCCGGAGTTTTACGGCATGAAGTTTCAGGGGTTCGGCTTCCGCGGGGTGGCGCTGGGCGGACTCAGCTTCGACGGCATGGAGGCGGTGGCCGATCTTCGGCAGCCGCCCCGTTACCGGCTGGTCGACGTCCGCATCGGCGGAGAACCCATCGACGACGGCAAGGAGTACACCGTGGGAACGCTGGACATGTTCACCTTCGGTGTCGGTTACAAAGCCCTCAAGGAAGGCCAGGTGATCCGGTACCTGCTTCCGGAATTCATCCGGGACGTGCTGGCCAGGGCCCTGGGTGATCCGCTGGCGGTCCGCAGTTCCCTCAGGCCCCGCTGGCGGTTCTATGACGACACATCCGTCCAATAATTTGGAAGCGGTCTTCGCGGGGGAACCATCCTTGCGGGGCTGCTTTTTTTCGCTTTTTTGTCGACACGGATTCGTCGAAAGCAAGCGGAAAATTACCAATAATGATGAACAATTTGTGAAAAATGTCTTGTTATTTTCAGAAAAATACCGTACATTAACTTTAAACTCCAATTAACGGCAAGCGATTTACAAATTACAGTTTGAAAACCATTGAAAACCAACAACCCACCAAATGAAAAACGGGGGCGCTTTGGGCCATGCGGTTGTTGCCGATTTCCGCCTGTCGATCAGGCATGAGGCTTGCCAAGAGCATTTATTCGGAAGAAGGTCTGGTGTTGCTGGCCGAAGGGGTGGAACTGACCGACCCCTTGCTGAACCGATTGAAGGATCTGGGCCTGAGATTTCTGTACATACGCGATCCGCGGACGGAAGGCATCCAGGTCCGCGAGCCGATCAGCCAGGAAACGAGACGGCGGGCGATGCACGCCATCAAGCGCACGTTCCGCGACTACATCGACCGGCCCTCGCAGCACGCCAACGGCGTCTATCCTTACGTCGGCCGTGAAATGCGGGAAGTCATGCGTCTCATCGTCGACGATCTGAGCCGCAACCGGGACGCCATGATGATGCTCATGGATATGCAGACGGTGGACCATTACCTGTATTCCCATTCGCTGAACGTCTGCATCTACGCGACGATGCTCGGGCTGGCCTACGGGTATGAAGGCGAGGACCTGCTCACCCTCGGGCTCGGGGCGCTGCTTCACGACATCGGCAAAACGCAGATCAACATGCAGGTGCTGCTCAAACCGGGCAAGCTGAACGAAGAGGAACTGAAGGAAATGCGGCGCCACGCGGAAATCGGTTATCTGCTGCTCAAGGATGAACCGAACATCCCGTTGCTCGCGGCGCATTGCGCGTTTCAGCACCACGAGCGGATCGACGGCAGCGGATACCCCCGAGGGCTTACGGGAGACGAAATTCACGAATTCGCCAAATGGATCGCCATCGTGGATTCCTACGACGCGATGACCAGCCATCGCGTCTACCGCAGCACGCTGCTTCCCCACCAGGCGGTGGAAGCCCTCTACGCGGGAAGCGGCACGCTTTACGACACCGATATGCTGAAGGTATTCCGCGACCACGTGGCCATCTATCCCGTCGGCATCGGCGTGCGCCTGAGCACCGGGCAGGAGGCGGTGGTCGTCGATCTTAACGCCTCCAGCGTGCAGCGTCCCGTCGTCCGGGTGCTGACCGACGAGGAAGGGAATGAGTTGTCCCAACCCTATGAGGTGGATTTGTCCAAAAACCTGTCCATTGTCATACGCGAAGTGCTGACGGAAGACACCGGCAGCCGCAAAGGCATGCTGACTTCCATCTGACAGGCGTCCGCACGGGCGGTTTCGCGGCCGCCTGTTTGCTTTATCCGGCCTTGGCGGGGTACAATGACAATGGCATTCTTGTATTTTTTGTCTGAAGAGGCGATCCACCGACATGCAACCTTTGTCCCGCACAAGAACGGACGCTCCTTTCGCTCCTCCGCCGGAGCTTAGGCCGATCACGCCCGAGTACGATCCGTGGGACCCGATCCTTTCCCTGCAAAAATACGGCCGCCATGTCCTGACCAGCGTGGAGTTGACGGTTACCCATCTGTGCAACCTGCGCTGCGAGCATTGCGCCGTGGGCGACACCCTGACGACGCGAGAGGCGCCGCGGCTTCCCGTCGATCTGGTGCTTCGCCGTCTGGATGAAGTGGAACATCTGGAGACGATCAGCCTGACGGGCGGCGAGCCGACCTTTTCCCGGGAAACGATCGATCAGGTCATTCTGCCGGTGCTGAAATACGCCCGGGCCCGGGGCGTGCGCACCCAGCTCAATTCCAACGTGACGCTGGATTATGAACGCTACGCCGCCATCGCGCCGCATCTGGACGTGATGCACATTTCCTTCAATTACACCGGACCGGAGGATTTCCGCCGGATCACGTTCGCCCGCTCCGGGAAGACGGCCGGCGGGGAGACCGCCGCCCGGATTTACGAGCGGATGATGGACAACGCCCGCCGGCTGGCGGAAGGCGGCCTGTTCGTCTCCGCGGAATCGATGATCAACTACCGTACCTGGCGGAACATGGCGCAAATCCATCGGCTGGTGGTCGAAATGGGCTGCCGCCGGCACGAAGTGCACCCGATGTACCCCAGTGCGTTTGCCGCCGATTTGCCGCTTCTGCCCAGGGATAAGATCCGGAGCGTCATTTTCGATCTGCTCGAGGCCAGGGACCCGAACGTGTGGATGCTGTTTGGCACGCTGCCGTTTTTCGCCTGCAGCGACGATCCGGAGGATCTGAGGCTCATCGCCAGGCTGCGGGCGGCTCCCAACGTGACGGTGCGCAACGATCCGGACGGGCGCTGCCGGGTGAACGTCAATCTGTTCACCGGCAACGTGTACGTGACGGATTTCGCGAAGCTGCCGCCGATCGGCAATATCCGGGAAGAAAAGCTGGATGACATGTTCGCGCGCTGGCAGGCGCACCCGCTCCAGCGGGCGGTCGGCTGCCACTGTCCGGAAGCCGGCTGCTGCGGGCCGAACCTCCTGGTAACCGACATGTATTACCGGGGTGTCGATTTCACCCGGCGAAGGGCGAAGCGGGCCTGAAGGGCGGGATGCGGCCGGCTTTGCCGGTAAAGCGGCCTGCGGGCGGGCTTCGCGGAGCCGTCCGTCCGGACAGGCCGATGGCGCAAGATCCGACCCGCGGCCGGCCGCGCGTCCGCCGTCCTTTATCCCCCGCGCAAGGCAAGGAGGAACCCGGCGGAATTGAACCACGCGGAATTTGAATGGGGCCTGATCTTCTGGAACCTGCTGCTCGTGGCGCTGCTCGTCTTTCTCAACGGCGTTTTCGTGGCCGCCGAATTTGCGATCGTCAAGGTGCGGCAGAGCCGCCTTGCCCAGCTGTCCGGCGAAGGCAGCGTGCTTGCCAGACAGGCCCTTCGCATCAACCGGAAACTGGACGCCTATCTGTCCGCGACCCAGCTGGGCATCACGATGACGTCCCTGGGGCTTGGCTGGGTGGGCGAGCCGGCGGTGGACGATCTGATCGTCACTCCGCTTCTGGAACGTTTCGGCCTCGCCGGCGACAATAAGCTGAGCCATTCCGTTTCTTTCATCATCGCCTTCGCCATCGTCACCTTCCTGCACATCGTGTTTGGCGAACTGGCCCCCAAATCCCTGGCGATCCGCCGCACGGAAGGCGTCGCGCTTTGGCTTTCCTGGCCGCTGCACGCTTTTTACCGTTTGTTTCTGCCCGTCATTTGGCTGCTCAACCATACGGCCAATCTCGTGCTCCGGGCGATCGGCATCGAGCCGGCCGGCGAGACCGAAACCGCCCACACGGAAGAGGAAATCCGCATCCTGATGTCCCAGAGCGCCAAAAGCGGCGTGATCGACAAGGAAGAGATGAAGCTGTTCGACAATGTGTTCGAATTTTCCGACCGGGTTGCCCGGGAAGTGATGCTGCCTCGCACCGACATGGACGTCCTTTATCTCAACCGCCCCTTTGAAGAGAATCTCAAGGTGGTCTATGAATCGAGGCACACCCGTTATCCCGTCGCGCTCGCGGACAAGGACCACATTGTCGGCTTCGTGCACATCTCCGACCTTTTGACCGCGGACCCGCGCGAGAAACACGATTTGCGAAGATGGCTCCGCCCGATTCTCACGGTGCCGGAATCCATGGAAATCAGCAAGGTGCTCCGGCTGATGCAGAAACGCAAGTCGCAGCTGGCCATCGTCATCGACGAATACGGCGGAACGGCGGGGATGCTCACCGCCCAGATGATCCTGGAGGAAATCGTCGGCGAGATCCACGACGAATTCGACGACGACCTGCCGAGCGTCGTGATCAAGGGTGATGTCATCTCCATCGACGGCCGGATGCTGATCGAGGAAGTGAACGACCTGCTCGGCATCGAGATCGAGGACGAGGAAGTGGATTCCATCGGCGGCTGGCTGTTCCGGCTGCTGGAGGGCAACGTGGAGGTCGGGCGCAGCGTGACGGCGCACGGTCATGTTTTCGAGATCGCGCAGGCCGAAAGGCTTCGCATCCAGCGCATCCATGTGACCAAGGCGAAAAGCGCACCGGCGTCCGACGCGACAGATGCCGGCGCTTCCGGACGGGAGCCGGTACGTGGACGGAACGGAGAAGAGGGTTAGAAAGGAGAACGAGGATGTCGTTTCGTTTGCTGCTCATGCTGGGGCTGGGGCTGTTATTTTTGTACCTGCTGTTTACCGCGGGAGCCCCGTTTTTGCTGGCGCTCGTTTCCGTTATCATTTTCGAGCCGCTGACCCAATATCTGATGAAGCAATTCCGCCTGAACCGCGCCCTTGCCTCGGCGATCTCCGCCACGGTTTTCTCCGGCGCCCTGCTTGGACTTCTCGGATTTCTCGGCATGAGGCTCGTGGGCGAGCTGATCGCCTTCTGGAGCAGGGTTCCCGGTTATATCCGGGAAGTGAACCTCATCGTCCAAAGCTGGGTGGAGCGGCTGACGGAAAAACTCGGCGAGGAGGGCATTCCGCTGGAGAGCGGGGTGGCGAGCCTGACCAGCGCCCTCGAGAGGCTGGTGGGCACCATTTCGTCGGCCCTGTTCAATCTCGCCAAGGCTTTGCCCGACATGCTGATCTTTTTCATCGTCTATCTGGTGGCCGTCTATTTGTTCGCCTACAGCCTGCCGCACATGAAGGCGTCTTTCCTGTCGCTGTTCCATGAGTCGTCGCGGGACCAGATCGACTCCGTCCTCGCCAACCTGCGGAAATCGGTGTTCGGCTTTTTGCGCGCCCAGTTCATCCTGAGCTCCCTGACATATGTGCTTACGTTTGTCGGGCTGCTGATCCTGGACATCCGCTATCCGCTGGCCATCGCGCTGCTGGTGACCGTCGTGGACATCCTGCCCGTGCTCGGCACCGGCACGGTGCTCGTTCCCTGGGCCGGTTATCTCATCGTGACCGGCGACATCGTGACGGGCATCGGCCTGTTCCTGCTGTATCTGGTCATCACGATCATCCGGCGCATCATCGAGCCGAAAATCCTGGGCGACGCCATCGGCATCAGCGCCCTGGCTGCGCTCATCAGCCTGTATGTCGGCTACAAGCTGATCGGCGTGATCGGCGTGTTCCTCGGCCCGATCGTGGTGATGATTTTTCTGGCGGCCCGCCGGGCCGGCCTGCTGCAGTTTCGCATCAAGGTGGATTGATCCGACGGGATCCGGCATTTCCGGTGACCGCTACCGATTCCCCGGCGCCATGCGCGGCGCCGGGGCTTTTTTTCGAAATGACATGCCCAGACAAGGTCAATTCGCCCATGTTGCCGCATAGAATATGTCGGAATCGGGGCCTGGGCCGGGAAACGCGCGACTAGCCCGGCCAAGTCCGACCAAGTCCGACCCGATCCGATCAAGCCCGGGCGAAGCCTGACAGGCCCGGCCCGATCATGACGACCCGGCCCGACAAGGAGGTATGCATCCGTGCGCGACAACCAATGGCGGGAATGGGAACCTTATATCAGCCCGTATGACCCCTGTCCGCCGATCCGCGTCAAGCGTTACAACGTGCCGCCTAACCAATTTATTGTCTATCAGCCGATGAACCTGCCGCAATTTTCCCTGGATGAGGCGCTGCGCAAGGGAACGCTGTGGCCCGCGCTGTACAGCCCCTATCCGTCGAGGCGGGCCTGAAGGAGGTTGAAGACATGGCGGAAGAACGGACGGACAGCATGGAATACCGGGATAAAGGAGCCGCTTTCGGGGGCGTCGGCGGGAGTGCGGACGGGGGCGCCGGAAGCGCAGCCGGAAGCGTCGCGAACGGCGCCGGGGATTCCGGCGGGGAAACGGAGTCGTTCCGGGGCGGAGACGCATACCGGCGCGATCTTTTGGAACTGCAGAAGGTCGATTTTGCGCTGGTGGAGCTCTCGCTGTATCTGAACACCCATCCGACGGATCTGGAGGCGATCCGGCAGTTCAACCGTCTGGCGCAGCAGCGCGCCCGGATCGCCGGCGAATTCGAGATGAAATACGGGCCGCTCATGCAGTTCGGCCACAGCTATTCCCGCTATCCCTGGCAGTGGCCCAATACGCCCTGGCCGTGGCAGGTGTGAGGAGGAGCGCGGCATGTGGATTTATGAAAAGAAATTGCAGTATCCGGTAAGGGTCAGCAAGTGCGATCCGCGCATGGCGAAGTTTCTGATCGAACAATACGGCGGAGCCGACGGCGAGCTGTCGGCGGCGCTTCGCTATCTGAACCAGCGGTACTCGATCCCCGACAAGGTGATCGGCCTGCTGACCGACATTGGCACGGAGGAGTTCGCCCATCTCGAGATGATCGCCACCATGGTCTACAAACTGACCAAGGACGCGACGCCGGAGCAACTGGAAGCGGCGGGACTCGGAGCCCATTTCGTAAACCACGACAACGCGCTGTTCTACAACAACGCGGCGGGGGTGCCCTGGACGGCGGCCTATATTCAGGCAAAAGGCGATCCCATAGCCGACCTGTTTGAAGACATCGCGGCGGAGGAAAAAGCGCGGGCGACCTATCAGTGGCTCATCGACATGACCGACGATCCGGATTTGCAGGACGGGCTGAAGTTCCTTCGGGAGCGGGAAGTGGTGCACGCCCTGCGTTTCCGGGAAGCGGTGGAGATGCTGAAGGCGGAACGGGACCACAAGAAGGCGTATCTGCCGGTGACGCATTTCTGAAAGGAGCCTGGACGGGGCAGAACCGGTTGGGTTAAACGGTTGTGAGGACAATTGCATAAGGGGATTGGGCGTCGTCAAAATAAAGCACCAGCGCTTTGCGTAAGTTGGCCAAGGATCCTTCCCAACGTTTTTCCCTGGTTTGCGACTTCCACTTCCAGGCAACGGGCGACGTACCAATCCCCTTCTTTGGTGACAGTCGACGTAAGTCTCTTGCTTATTTCTCTTTCTTAGCTTTTCTTCCCGGGGGTATGCGCAATATTCGCCGTCGGGATGCTGGTCCACGTTCATATCCTCACTTTAATCCCCTGATTAATAACCGAACATATGATTGTCATTATCACAATAGGTATCATATAATAAATTTCGGGGAGGTGAGCATAGCCCATGAAAAAAGCCATAACTGGTTTAGTATGGCTGATTTTTTTCGGGCTTCTCATCTACTCACTGTTTAGAACCGAACAATGGATATTGAATGGCACCATCATTTTAGGATGGTTTTTGTTAGCTGTTCAATTGACCGTCAACCACTTTGAAAAAGTATATCTCTTATTAAATCGGGCATGGTTTTGTTTTTTTAATCATGCATGTATTTGGAATATGCATATAATTTATAATGGATCCTTCGATCGCACAGTTCATGAAAAAATCGAGCAACTGTTAACTCAAAAAAATTACAAATTTTCAATAGATCCGATAAGCAATGTATAGTGGCACACGATGTCAAGACAATTTTTTCATGAATTTTAAGGGGTGAAATCTTTCACATCATGATCTCTCTCTGTTGTTCGATGGATTTTCTGAAAACCAAATATGGAATGGTCTGGTGACTGATTTTTGTTCACTGACAGAAGACACAGGTCAGGCAAAAGTGCAGGTGTTATTCCCTATGTACATCGAAGCCGGCGTTCGATATTGCAAAGACTGATGCGGTCGATAATGGTTATAAAACTCAATGTAGCGGTTCACTCCTTTGCGTGTTTCTTTTGGGCTCACATAGTCATGCAAATAGACTTCTTCGTACTTCAGACTGCGCCAAAAACGCTCGGTGAAGATATTGTCCACAGCCCGTCCCTTGCCATCCATGCTGATGCGGATGTTTTGGTCTTTGAGCAATTCAATGTAATGTGGACTCGTAAAATGGCTGCCTTGGTCACTGTTGATGATTTCCGGCTTGTTCACAAGCAGCGCGCGTTTTACAGTTTCGATGACGAAGCCGATTTCCAGACTCTGATCGAGCTGCCAGTCGACCACGTAACGTGAGTACCAGTCCAGGATCGCGACCAGATACATCCATCCGTGTCGCATGCGGATATACGTAATGTCGATTCCCCACACCTGATTGGGACGGTCAATCGTGATGCCGCGGAGCAGATACGGATAAATCCGGTGCTCGAGATTTCGTTTGCTGAGACTGGGACCGGGATAGATCGCCGCGATTCCCATCTCCCGCATGTACTTTTGCACGGTATTGCGGTGGATACGCTCTCCTTCCGTGTTTAAGATGGCCGCGATCCGTCGGGAGCCCAGAAACGGATA
>LZRV01000107.1 GCA_002159065.1 Paenibacillaceae bacterium ZCTH02-B3
GGGAATGCCGTTGGCGCGCAAGTATTTGCGCACGGTATTTCGGGCATGTCCCGTGATGCGGGCAATTTCCCGAATGCTCTTGCCACTGGCGTAAAGTTCATGTAAGCTGATCACAGTCCCACTCCTTAGCATCGGTCTCCCCTCTGAAGCTTTGCTGTGTTCCTCATCAGAGGGAGACGATTCTACAGGGGTGGGTCATTTTCTTTCCGGCGCTGCAGGGTCAATTATATCCCGGCGGTGACAACGTGCAACAGGTCGTTTTCGAGTTCAAGAGAATATGCTGTTTGTCCCACGGCAAAAGAAGACACGTATTTGAGAATACGGTAAAATATCACATGGACCCCTTGACAAAAACTGTAAATCATCCGAATTGAGGCGAAATCCCATGGATTCAAGCCCCATCAACATTCTTGACATCAATGAATCCAATGTGGAGCAATACGGCTTCTTTTGCATGAGAAGCAAACGGAACGCGGCGGGCTACCAAAACAAGCTCCAGTGGCTGAAGAGCCGGTTTCGCGAGGGACTGAAGCTGAAGCTCATCCGGGACGGCGATTTTCCCCTCGGGTTCATTGAATACATTCCCGGCGAATACACGTGGCGATCCGTCGTGGCGGAGGGGATGTACGTCATCCATTGCCTGTGGGTTCTCGGGAAAAACAAGGGCAAAGGATACGGAGGCATGCTCCTAAAAGCATGCGAAGCGGATGCGAGGCAATCCGGCAAAACCGGCATCGCCGTGGTAACGAGCAAACAAACCTGGCTGCCGGACAAAGCCTTTTTCCTGAAACACGGCTTCAAGGTGGTGGACACCGCGCCGCCGGCCTTTGAACTGCTCGTCAAAAAATGGGCGCCCGCCCCCGATCCCCGCTTCATCCGGGATGAAGAGCGGGAAACGCCGCCCCAGGGCGACGAAGTCACTGTCTGCTATTCCCACCAGTGTCCCTACATCGATGCCGCCCTCGATGTCATTACCGAAGCATCCAGGGAATTCGGGCTAAAGACCAACTTGATTCCCCTGACCGATGCGCGGCAGGCGAGACAGTGCGTCCCGGCCGCATACGGGGTGTTCGGCGTGTATTACAACGGCAAGCTGATCACCTATCATCCGGTGACCAAACGGGAATTCCACAAGTTGATTTCCCCGCATCTCTCTTGAACCTGGACCAAATATTCCAATTTCAAAGTCGGATGGGCCGCACATGTGGGAAAGCATTCCGAAACCCTGGCAGCTTGCGTTTGCGGAAGCATGGGAGGCTTACTGCGCCGGTTCCATCCCCATCGGGGCCGTGCTTGCCGACGCGTCCGGCGAGATCATCTGCCGCGGCCGCAACCGGATCCACGACCGGTCCGTGCCGGCCGGACGAATTGTGCGAACAAACTGGCCCATGCCGAGCTGAACGTCCTGCTTCAGGTCGGCATCGGCGAAGCCCAAAAGCTCCCGGAATGCACGCTATCCACGACGACCGAACCGGGTGTGCTCTGCTTCGGCGCCATCGTCATGGCGGGGGTCCGCCGGGTTCGCTATGCGACTGCGGACACCCTGGCGGGCGGAGCCGATTTGAATCGGGCAGGCAACCGGTTCGTGGCGTCCCGCAAGATCGACATGCGATGTGAGCACGGGTTCCTGGCCGTCATCCAGAAAGTGCTGCGCACGGACTATTTGCTCGGGCTGCAGGACAAAGAACTGGCGGAGCGGCTTCTGGTCTACGAAATCGCCGAATATCCGGACGCGGTGGAACATTGACGACGAACTCTCCCGGGAGATCGGGCACATCGCCTGAAAAAGTGACGTCGCATTGAATACGGAAAAGCATCTCATCCCGGTCTTGCTGGCGCTGACTCGTGCGCGACAGGAAAATATTCCAATTTGAGAAGATATACGAAAACTCGATTTGATGATCAACAATGAGCTGCAGGAGGTCAACTTCCATATTGATTTGAGGAAAGTTTACTTCCATCTTGCCAGTGATCATCGCAGCCTTTTACAATAAGGTGAGCGAATCATCTCCGTGGCACGCCGCTCATGTCCCTCATCATTCAAAAAACCGGACCTAATTCCCTTTGCCCGGGAATTAGGTCTCATGTTCTTATGGGAGGCCATCATGGATCAGGACGGCTCAAAATTGTGGACCAAAGAATTTGCGATCCTGTTCGCCATTCAATTCTGCGTGGCTTTTTTGTTTTTTCTGCTCATCGTGACCATGGCTTCCATTACGATCGATCAATACCGGGCGTCCGAGAGTCTGGCCGGTCTCGTCTCGGGAATCTATATCCTGGGGGCTCTGGTTGCCCGGTTGATCGTCGGCCGGTTCGTGGATTCGCTCGACCCCAAAAAAATCCTGCTGGCCGGCCTGGCGCTTATGACGCTTGACATGCTTTTTTATTTTCCGCGGTGGGGGATTTCCTTCCTGCTGGTTAACCGCTTGTTTCACGGGATGACGGTGGGCGTGGCGCTCACGGTCACCGGGGCGGTCGTTTCCCGGCTTCTTCCCGAGTCGCGAAAGGGAGAGGGGATCGGGTATTTCAGCCTGAGCGGCGTATTGGGCTCGGCCTTCGGGCCTTTCATCGGGCTCTATTTGATGCAGCATGCGGATTACAACCTGATTTACGGATTGTGTTTTGCGTTGGGCGTGATTTCTTTGGTTTGCGGAATCTTGCTGCGCCTGCCGGAGGCGGAGAGTCCGGACAAGCAGCAGGTTTCGGCGGGATTCAGGCTGTCCGATTATATCGAGCCGAACGTTTTGCCCCTTGGCGTTGTGGTGTTCGGGATTGCCCTGGGTTGGTCCAGCGTGCTTTCGTTTATCAATCTGTACGCGTCGGAAACCAATCTGGTGAATGCGGCCAGTTTCTTTTTCATGGTCTATTCGGTGTCCGTGATTGCCTCGCGTCCCGTCACGGGCCGCATCATGGATGCGCGGGGAGCCAATGTCGTGATCTATCCCGCTTTTGTGCTTTACGCGGCGGGCTTGCTCCTGTTCGGGACGGCCCGTTCGGGTGCGGTATTGCTGCTGGCGGGGCTGCTTCTGGGGCTGGGTTTCGGGAACCTGCAGAGCATTGCCAACACCATTGCGGTGAAATCCGCGCCTCAACACCGCATGGGACGCGCCGTATCGACGTTTTTCGTGACCATGGAGGCGGGAATGGGAATCGGTCCGTATCTGCTCGGCTTTCTCATTCCGATCCTTGGGTTCAGGAATCTGTATGTCATCCTTGCGATCCTGATGCTGGCCATCAGCGGGCTTTATCATGTGCTGCACGGCAGGAAGGAGACGCGGGGCAGGATGGCGATCCGGGGCGGGAAGGGCGAAAAAGCGGTCTCGGTGGATTAAAGCGACGATCCGGAAGTTGAACCCGTCAAAATTTCAGGTCATGTTCAACCCTCTCCCGGGCATGTGTCCGGGATTTTTTATGTCCAAAATTTTGACGCAAATTTTACATTCCCTTAATACTGCGTTGTTGTTGACAAGTTACGTTGCAGATGGGCGGGCTGTTCGGGGTGGTTCGGGCAAGACGCGGAAGGAGGGATGCCGGGTGAAGCGGGAGCCGGAGCTTGCCGGAAACGTGCCGGGATATATGGCCATCGCCGAGCAAATGCGGGCGGAAATCGACGCGGGGAAATACCCCGCCGGCGCCCGGTTTCCGTCGGAGGCGGAGCTGTGCGGGCGGTTCGGGCAGAACCGCTACACAATCCGGAAGGCGCTGGACCTGCTGGTGAAAACGGGAAAGCTCTGCGCCCGCCAGGGCATCGGCCATTTCGTCTGCGGGAAGCCGCTGGACGTGCAGTATACCATCACGGCGACGATGCGGTTTTCCGAAATGATGGCGAGCCAAGGCTGCCGTCCGTCGGCCAGGCTGCTGGGGGCGGAGGAACTCGTGCCGCCGGAGGAGATCGGACGGGCCCTGGAACTGTCGGAAGGAAAGCGCGCGGTTCGCCTTCACATCCTGCGTTTCGTCGACGGGGTGCCGGTCGCCCGGAACGAGACGTGGCTCCGGGCGGAGCTGTTTCCCGGACTGCTCCGTCTGCTGAACGGGCCCGAGCCGTTTCATTCCCTGCACGCCATTTTGCTGGACCACTACGGAACCCGCCTCACCCGGGTGCGGTCGACGTTCCGGACGGCGCATCCGAAGGCTGCGGAAGCGGGGCTTCTCCACATTTCCCCCCACCAGAACCTGCTCGTCATCGACAGCCTGATGAAAGACCAACGCGGCCAACCCGCGGAATTCACCAGTGCCAGGTATCGCGGAGATTTGTGCCGGGTGACGATCGATTTTTGACCTCTGTGAAATCCATGAAAAAAAGGAGTGGAGACGACATGCGCAAAAAGTGGCGGCTCATTGCGGCGCCGGCGAGGGCCATGGCCTTGTCGATCCTGGTGCTGCTAGCGGCCTGCGGCACAGCCGGCGGAAACGCCAGCGGCGGAGCGGACGGCGGGACCGGAGTTTCCGGCGGCGGGCAAGACGGACAAAAGGTGTCCGCGGCCGCGGCGACGGACGGTTCCGGCGAACGGAAAGGCTGGCCGGAAGTGCTGCGGCTCGGCGTGATACCGGGGGAGGAGGTGGGCAAGCTCAGCCGCGGCAACCGGAAGCTGGTGGAAGATCTGGGCAAAGCGCTGGGGATCAAGACCGAGCTGTTCGTCGGCGAAGACTACACGGCGGTGGTGGAAGCGATGCGCACCAGGCATATCGAGATCGCTTTGCTCGGTCCCTTTTCCTACATCATCGCCCATGAACGAAGCGGGGCGATTCCCTTCGCCGTCAAGGCCCGCAGCAAGGAAGAAGCCTTTTACTACAGCCAGATCGTGGTGCCGAAAGACTCGCCGGTCCAGACCGTGCAGGAACTCAGGGGCAAGACGTTCCTGTTCGCCGATCCGGCCTCGACGTCGGGGCATCTGTTCCCGCGGGCCAAGCTGATCGAACTGCTCGGCATCTCCAACGACGAAATTGAGAAATTCTTCGGCAACGTGTCCTTCTCCGGCGGCCATGACAAATCCATCCTGGCCATCGCCAAGGGGACGGCGGACGGCGCCGGCGTCTGTTCGACGTGCGTGGAGCGCGTGATCGAAGCCGGGTTGGTCAACGCCGACGACTACCGGGTCATCGCCCAGTCCGATCCGATTCCGACGAGCCCCTTCACCTACCGGAACGACCTTCCGGAAAATTTGGTGGAAGCGATCAAAGCGTTTTTTTTCAACTACCACAATGAAAACCCCGACTACTTCGATGACGGCACCGAGCGGTTCATTCCCGTGGAGGACAAGGATTACGACGTGATCCGCAGGACGGCGGAAGCCCTGAACATGAGTCCGGAAGAATTGTTGGGGTGAGGCGCGCCATGTCGGCCATTCTGGAAATCCGCAATCTGCGGAAACGGTACGCGGACGGCACTCTGGCGCTGAAGGACGTGAGCCTGCGGGTCCACCGCGGCGAATTCGTGGCCGTCATCGGCCCGAGCGGCGCCGGCAAAAGCACGCTGCTGCGCTGCATCAACCGGCTGGTGGAACCTTCCGGCGGCAGCATCATCGTCAACGGCGTGGACGCCGTGAAGGCGTCCGGCCGGCAGATCCGCCGTCTGCGCCGGGAAGTCGGCATGATTTTTCAACAGTTCAACCTGGTCGAGCGGGTAACGGTGCTGCGCAACGTGCTGCACGGCCGGCTCGGTTACCGGAACCCCATCGCCGGGGCGCTCGGGCTGTTTTCCCGGCAGGAAATCGAAGAAGCAAAAAACATCCTGCGCCGCCTCGGACTGCACGAGCAGATGTACAAGCGCGCCGACGAACTGAGCGGCGGCCAGCAGCAGCGCGTCGGCATCGCACGGGCGCTCAGCCAGAAGCCGCTCATCATTCTGGCGGATGAGCCGATCGCCAGCCTCGACCCGGCCACCAGCGAGACGATCATGCAAATCCTGTCCGCCATTTGCCGGGAAGACGGCATCACGTGCCTGGTCAACCTGCACCAGGTGGACGTGGCGAAGCGATACGCCGACCGGATCATCGGCATCCGCCAGGGGACGGTCGTGTTCGACGGGCCGCCGGAAGCGCTGGACGACAAAGCCGTAGGGAAGGTATACGGGCCATGAAACGGTCGGGGCAGTTGCTTGAAGATTTGCAAAAACGAAAAAAACGGCAGATCTGGCTGGCGGCCGCGGGCATCGTCCTGATCACCGCGTGGTCCGCCCGGGAAACGGATTTTTCCGTCGTCAGCGTGGTCCGCGGATTCGGGGAAATCGTCCGGTTCATCGGACAGGACTTTTTCCCGCCGGATTTCTCCGCCTTCCGGTCGCTGATCGGCCCGGCGGTGGATACGATCTGCATCAGCTTCGTGGCGATGGTGGTCGGCGCCGTGCTGTCGCTCCTGCTGAGCTTTTTCGCGGCGGCGACGACCTCCCCGTACCGCTGGCTGCAGGCGTCCGTGCGGGCCGTGTGCTCCGTGCTCCGCAACATCCCGGCGCTGATCTGGGCGCTCCTCCTGGTGGCGGCCTACGGGCTGGGCACTTTGGTGGGCACGCTGGCGCTCATCCTTACCTCCGTCGGCACGCTGACCAGGGCCTATGCGGAGATCCTGGAGGAAATCGACATGGGCCAGGTGGAAGCGGTGCGGGCCACCGGGGCGTCCTGGCCGCAGGTGATCGCCCACGCGGTGCTGCCGCAGTTTTTTCCGGGATTCGTCGGATGGTCGCTGTACAAGCTGGAACTCAACATGCGGGCGTCCACCCTGATCGGCATGGTGGGCGGCGGAGGGCTCGGTTTCTCCATCCAGAAGGGACTCAAACTGTTCCAGTTCCAGGAAGTGTGCGTGGCGATCCTGATGGTGATCGTGCTTGTCCTGACGACGGAATTCATCACCGGAAAGTTGAGGGAGCGATTGATATGAGCATGGAAGTGGATTGGGCGCCGGCCGGCGCCGCCCGGCAGACCGGCCGGACGGAGACGCCCGCCAGACGGCGCCGGGATCCGGTGCTCACCGGTGCGGCCATTTTTGGAGCGGTGTTCTTCGTCTTTGGCCTGATCCATCTCAATTTCGACTACGGGCAGCTGTGGAAAGGGACGCTGGCGTTCGTCCGGTCCTGGGCGTATCTGTTCCCGCCGAACGCGGCGGAGTGGCAGCCGATCCTGGCCGCCGCGCTGGAGACGCTGTATGTGGCCGTCGTCGGCACGGTGCTGGCGGTTGCCGTCGCGTTCGTGCTGGCCTTTTTCGCCGCGGAGAATGTGGCGCCGAAAACGGCGCCGCTGGTGAAGGGGTTCGTCTCGCTGCTCCGGGCGGTTCCGACGCTGGTGTGGGCGCTTATTTTCATTGTGGCCGTGGGGATGGGACCGCTGCCGGGGATTCTGGCGATTTTCACCCACGCCGTCGGCATGCTGACCAAAATGTTCGCCCAGTCCATCGAGGAAGTGGACGAGGGCGTGCTGGAGGCGCTCCGGGCCACCGGAGCCGGCTGGCTGCAGGTGATGCTGCAGGGGGTGTTGCCTTGCGTCGCCACGTCTTTTCTGGCCTGGAGCGTGTTCCGGCTGGAGGTGGACATCGGCGAATCGACCATCCTGGGCGTCGTCGGGGCGGGCGGCATCGGCTGGGAGATGGCCAACGCGATGCGGAACTATGAGTTCGACACGGCGTCGTTTGTGGGCATGGTCATTTTCGCCATGGTGTACAGCGTGGAATTCGCCACCAATCGCCTGAAAAACCGGATTCGCCTGAGGGGGTGACCATCCGTGGCGGAAATGACCAGATCGCGCATCGCCCAGGTGCTGATCGAAGGCGACCGGGAGTTCCTGAAGCGCCTGTGCGGACAGATCGGGGAGCGGTACCGGGTGGAGCCGGTGCGGCCGCCGTCGAGGACGCTGGTGATGGGCAAAGCCCGCGACCCGGTGTCGGGCAAGCCGTTTTACCTTGGCGAGATCCTGGCGACGGAATGCACGGTGGCCATCGGCCCGGCACACGGCTTCGGCATCCTTCTCGGCGAGGATGCGGAGAAGGCATACGAGCTGGCCGTGGTGGACGCGGCCCTGAACGCCCGGCTGCCGGAAACGGCAGGCTGGACGGCGGAGTTCGAGCGGGAAGAACGGAAACTTGTGGAACGTTGGAAAAAGGACCAGGAACGCGTGATGCGGACCAAAGTCCAATTTGACACAATGGAGGATTCGTATGGAAATCGCCTCTGATGTTTTGGGCACCCAGCTGGTATATCGGACCATGCTTGACGCCGTCGCCCGTCCGGGCACCGTCAAAAGTTTTGCGGCGGCGGCCCGCGAACTGGGCAGTGAAGCGGGTTGCAGTCCGGCCGCCGCGGCCATCGCGCTCACGCTGCTCGACCGGGAGGTCACGCATGCGGTGTTTCTGGACGACGGGGGGAAGCTCGCCGCCTTCATCCGCCGCATGACCTTCAGTCCGGAAGCCGATGCGGCATCCGCCGACTACGTGTTTGCGGAAGGGCACGCGGACGCCGGGGCGGTGCGGAGCATCGCCGGGAAACTCAAGACCGGCACGTTGGAAGCGCCCGAAGAGAGCGCCATGGTGTTGCTGCGCGTGGACCGGTTTGCGCCGGCCCGGGACGGGTCGGGCGAAGGCGAAGACACGCTGGTGCTTTCGGGCCCCGGCATTCCGGGCGAATGGCGGTGCGCCATCTCCGGCGTACACCCGGAATGGTGGACGCAGCGGGAACGGCTGAACGCGGAATTCCCCATGGGCACGGATTGGTTCTTTTTCACGGACGAGGGCCTGATGATGGCGATTCCACGGACCACCCGGGTGAGAAGGGAGGCGGCGTCTTGGCATACACGGCGGTAACCGGCGGAAAAGAGGCGATCGCGGAAGCGGAAAAACTGACGGAATTCTTTCGGCTGAAAGACGCGCAGGCGATCCTCACCGTCGGAATGATCGAAACGCAGCTCCGCCTGCTCGTGGACCGGGTCATGGGCGAAGGCGGCCTGTACGCGCCCGGATACGCGGCGCTGGCCCTGAAGCAGGCGGAAGGCGACCCGGCGGAAGCGGCTTTCCTGCTTCGTGCCTATCGCTCCACGCTGCCGCGCAACCATGTCTCGACGGTGATCGATCCGGCGGACATGCGCGTGCTGCGGCGGATTTCCTCGTCGTTCCGCGACATGCCGGGCGGCCAGGTGCTGGGCCCGACGCGGGATTACACCCATCGGCTGCTGAAGTTTGCGCTCCGGGAAGAAACGATGGACGATGCGGAATCATTTCTCGGGAAATATCGGGAAGAAACGAGCCTTCCGCGGGAGCGGCCTGCGGATTTGGCGGAGCCGGCGACGGATCGGGAAGGGCGGGCGGCGCTTCCGGCGTTTCCCAAGATTGCGGACCTGTTGCGCAAACAGGGCTTCATGAAGGCGGCGGAAGGCGGCCGGGCGGAAGAAGGACGGGAAGAAGAACCTTTCGACATTACCCGACAAAAGCTGATCTTTCCGGTGCCCCGTTCCGGCCGCCTGCAAATGCTCGCCCGGGGCGAGACCGGCGCGATGACGGCCCTGGCCTACAGCAGCATGCGCGGCTACGGCGCGGTGCACCCGACCATCGGGGAGCTGCGCGTCGGCTACGTTCCCGTGGCCGTGCCGTATCCCCTCGACGAGGGCGGCGCCCGGGGCGAGCCGCTGTATATCGGGGAAATCCTGCTCACCGAAGTGGAAACGATCCATCCGTTCACCCAGAACGCCTCCGGGGAAGCGTTGTTTGTGCCCGGTTACGGCCTCTGTTTCGGCCAGAACGAGGTGAAGGCCATCTCCATGGCCATCCTCGAGCGAAGCCTGGAAACGTCGGGTACGGCGCCGGCCCAGGACGAGGAATTCGTGCTCCTGCACATCGACAGCGTGGAATCAAACGGCTTCGTATCCCACCTGAAACTGCCCCACTACATCACCTTCCAGTCGTCGCTGGACCGCATTCGCCGGGCGCAGCGGGCGGCCGGGGGGAAGGAAGCCGGGGAAGGAGCGCCGGAGCCGCAGACCGGGACGCCGGTGGGCGTGAAGACGGAGACGGCGACGGCGGCCGCCGGAAAAACCGCCGAAGCCGACAAGGAGGCGCTGACCCATGGAAGCCGCGCGGATTGAGCACACCCGGCCGTGGATGAACCGGCCGGCGGCGGCATATAACTTCGCTTTCCTCGACGAAGGGTCCAAGCGGGAGATTCGCCGCAAAACGCTGAAGGCGGTGGCCATCCCCGGCTACCAGGTGCCCTTCGCCTCCCGGGAGCTGCCGATCGCCCGCGGCTGGGGCACCGGCGGCCTCCAGCTGACGCTGTCGCTGCTCGGCCCGAACGATGTGGTCAAGGTCATCGACCAGGGCCATGACGACAGCGTCAACGCGGTCAGCATCCGCCGCCTCATCGCGGAGACGAGCGGCGCGGCTACCACGGAAGACACGGCGAAAGCCACCCTGATCCAGTCCCGCCACCGGATCCCGGAAGAACGGCTCCGCGCCGACCAGATCCTGGTGCTGCAGGTGCCCCAGCCGGAGCCGCTGCGCAGGGTGGAGCGCAGCGAGCGGCTGACCCGGCGCAAGCACGCGGAAATGGACTACAGCGCCATGTGGCTCGCCCTGTACGAAGGCATCGTCCGCTGGGGCGACATTACCCTGGGCGCCGACTACCCGGTGATGGTGCACGGACGCTACATCATGGCGCCCACCCCGATCCCCCGCTGGGACAACGAAAAGCTCCACCAGGCCGAGCATCTCACGCTGTTCGGAGCGGGACGCGAGAAAAAAATCTACGCCGTGCCGCCGTACACCGACGTGATTCCGCTCCAGTTCGAGGATTACCGGTTCCGGAAGGAATCGTTCGACGGCAAAGCCTGCCGGCATTGCGGCAGCACGGACACGTTCCTGGACGAAACGACCGACGAGGCGACGGGCTTTACGGTATATCAATGTTCGGACACGGCATTTTGCCGCAAGCGGAGAGGGGAGGAACTTCCGTGATCCAGGTGACGGAACATGCGGCGGAACGGGCGGTCCCGACGTGGACGGCGCGCATCCGCGCGGACGAAAAGCTGCTGGAAGTCAGAGGCCTGACCAAACGGTACGGTCCCGGCTGTTCCTCCTGCCATCAGCCGGAAACCGGCGAGTGGCATTCTTCCCGCTGCCCCCGCTGCGGCACGATCTGGGCCTGCCGCTCGCTGGACTTCCATCTGTATCCCGGCGAAATCCTCGGCGTCGTGGGCGAGAGCGGCTCCGGCAAAAGCACCATGGTGAAATGCCTCTATTTCGACGAAGAAGCGACATCCGGGGAAATGACCCTCTCCGTCTGCCCGGGGGACGGCAATCTGCTGCAAGCATCCTCGCAGCGCAAACGCTACGTCCGCAACCACCTGATGGGGATGGTCTATCAAAATCCCTACCTCGGATTGCGCATGAATTTTTCGTCGAGCGGCAACGTGGCGGAGAAGCTGTTCGCGGCCTCCCAATTCCATGTCGGGCGCGTCCGGCGCCGGGCGGCGGAGCTGCTGGAGCGGGTGGAGATCCCCCTCGCCCGCATGGACGAACCGCCCGCCCGTTTCAGCGGCGGCATGCAGCAGCGCGTGCAGATTTCCCGGGCGCTGGCGAACGATCCCCCGATTCTGCTCCTGGACGAAGTGACCACCGGACTCGATCTGTCGGTGCAGGCCCGGGTGCTGGATCTCATCCGTTCCATCCGGCGCGAGCTCGGCGTGGCCATGATCGTCGTCTCCCACGATCTGGGCGTCATCCGCATGCTGGCGGACCGCACGATGGTGATGCGGCACGGCGCGATCGTGGAACACGGGCTCACCGACCAGATCCTGGAGGACCCGCAGCATCCCTATACCCAGCTTCTGGTCCATTCCCTGCTGTGACCCGAAAAACCCGGCGGAGACCCGGAACCCGAAAATCCAAACCAATGGAGAGGTGAAGCCGTGTTAACGGTCGAGAATCTGTCCAAAACCTTCGAGCTCGCCCTGACGCACCGGATGACCGTCCGTCCCTTCGACAGCGTATCGTTCCACGTGCCGAAGGGGCACTTCCTGGGCATCGTCGGGCCGAGCGGCATCGGCAAGTCGTCCATCCTGAAATGCATCTACCGCACCTATTTGCCGACCACCGGCAACATTTACTACGAATCCGAAAGGCTGGGTCCCATCGATCTGGCCCAGGCGGACGAACGCGACATCCTGCTGCTCAGGCAGACGGAGATCAGCTACGTGACGCAGTTTTTGCGGGTCATTCCGCGCGTGCCGGCAGTGGACGTGGTGGCCGAGCGGCTGCTCCCCCTCGGCTGGCCGGAGGACAGGGCACGCGGCGAAGCCCGTGCCATGCTGGAGCGGCTGCGCATTCCGCCGGCGCTGTGGGACGCCTTCCCGGCCACCTTTTCCGGCGGCGAACAGCAGCGCATCAACCTCGCTCGGGCGCTGATCGTCAAGCCGAGGCTGCTCATCCTCGACGAGCCGACCGCTTCCCTTGATCCCGAGACGAAGGAAATCGTCATCGGCTTCCTGCGGGACATGAAACGGGAAGGAACGACGATGGTCGGCGTATTCCACGACCGCGACGCCATGGCGCGGCTGGCCGACGAGGTCTTCGATCTGGCCGACTGGAACCGGCGGAGGGCGGAGGCCTTCCATGCGTACAACGGATAAGGAGCGTGAAGCGATGGACCGGATGCAGCGCATTTGCGGCGGCAGGATCGTGACACCCGACGGGGTGCTGGAAGGCGGTACGGTGGTGATCGAAGG
Source organism: Paenibacillaceae bacterium ZCTH02-B3 (assembly GCA_002159065.1). Taxonomy (GTDB): domain Bacteria; phylum Bacillota; class Bacilli; order Paenibacillales; family Paenibacillaceae; genus ZCTH02-B3. Next base: position 12,696 of record LZRV01000107.1, read on the forward strand.
CGGCAAAATCGCCGAAGTCTCCGGGCGGTGTGACATTCTGGGCCCAGGCGACGTCTACGCCGGCGGGTGCTGGATTTTGCCGGGCATGATCGACCCCCACAGCGACGCCATCGAGCACGAGATGCAGCCGCGCCCGAACAGTCGCTTCCCCCTGGAGTGGTCGTTCCTGGAACTGGAACGAAAATTGGCAGCCCAGGGAATCACGACCATCTACCATTCGTTCAGCATGGTGGACGGCGACACGCCGAACGCCTCCCGGCGCAACGCCAGCGTGGCCGAGTACGTCCACAAAGTCCGCGAGCTGAGCCGGACGAACCGGCTCATTCGCCACAAGGTGCATCTCCGCTTCGAAATCACCAACACGGGCGGCGTTCCTTTGGTGGAACAGTTCATCCGGAACGGGACGATCGATCTGCTTTCCTTCATGGACCACACGCCGGGCCAGGGCCAGTACCGGGACCAGGAGCTGCACAAGCGGTACGTCATGCAGCGGCAAAACCTGAACGAACAGGAAGTGCTGAGGCGATTCGAGGAAAGCCGCAGGCGGCCCAAAGTACCGCCGGATACGCTGCAACGCCTTGCGGACCTGGCCCGGGAGCACGGCATTCCCCTGGCGTCCCATGACGACGATTCCTGCGAAAAGCTGGAGATCGTGAGCGGTTGGCGGGCCGCCATCAGCGAGTTTCCGGTGGACATGGAAACGGCCGCCTGCGCCAAACGGCGCGGCATGGCCGTCGTCATGGGCGCGCCCAACGTCATGCTCGGCCGGTCGCACAGCAACAACCTGTCCGCCCGCGAGGCGATCCGGGCCGGAGTCGTGGACATCCTTTGCTCGGACTACTATCCGCCCGCCATGCTGCAATCCGTTTTCCTGCTGCACCGGGAAGGGCTGCCGCTGCACCTCGCGGTCCGGATGGTCACGAAGAACACGGCGTCGGTGCTCGGACTGTCGGGGGAGTTTGGCTCCATCGAGCCGGGGAAGGCGGCGGATCTGATCATGGTCGGGATGCACGGGGACAGGCCCGTGGTGGAACGCGTCTGGGTCGGCGGACGGACGGTCTGCCTGATGGCGTACAAGGAGACCGCCGCGGTGCCGTCCGGCTCCATGGCTTTGCAAAATTTGCCGTAAAGGCGGGATCTTGATGCTCGTAACCAAAGGTGTCGGCGTGAGCCTCCCGGTAAACGAGACGGTGGGCGATCCGGAGCGGCTGGAGCGGAAACTGGAAAAAGCGGCCCGGCTCGGTTTCGACTGCGTGGAATTGCCGATCCAGGCCATGCGGCTCATCCGGGGCGGCGAGCTGGACGACCGGAAGCTGCGCCGGTACGAGGAAACGGTCCGCCGCAGCGGGCTGGCCGTCACGCTGCACGCGCCCTTTGACCTGAACCTTTTCCGGCAGGATGACCGGGATACGGATTTTCGGTGCCTCATGGCTTCCATCGAAATCGGCGGCGTTCTGGGCGCCGAAACGCTGGTGGTGCATCCCGGCCGCTACGTGGGAGAAGAGCGCTTGCTGTACCCCCGTCTGTGGCCGGAATATACGGAAGACCAGAAGGAAGCGCTGCTCCGGGAGGAACGGCGCCTGATGCGGCTGGCCGGCGATGCGGCCAAGGCCCGGAACGTGCGGATCGGCATGGAAAATTTGCGTCCCTGGCCGGAATGCCCCGGATACAGCTACGCCGTCATCCCGGGCGAGCTGGCCGAGCAGGTGGCCGCCATCGGCCACCCCCATGTCGGCATCGTATTGGATGTCGGCCATTTCTACCTCGCCTGCCAATTCTATCGGCTGGACCCGAAGACGGAGATCGAATGCGTCCGCTCCCGCGTCGTGCATCTCCATGTCCACGACAACTTCGGAAAGCCCAGCTTTGCCGCGGAGAAGAACCAACACGAACTGTACGCCCTCGGCAGGGGGGATCTCCACATGCCGATCGGTTTCGGGGAAATTCCGATGGAACAAATCGCGGAGTGGCTGGGCGGAAAAGCCGACGTCTTCCTCATCCACGAAATCAGGGAGATGTACGAATCCGAATGGCCGGTTTTGCCAAAATTCAAAGCCACGGTTTGAGGAACGGGCAAGGTCGCGTCGTCGCGGATCTGCATTGCCACACGTCCTGGTCGGACAACGACCAGCCGGTCCGGAGCGTCATCCGGCTGGCCCGGGCGCGCGGCGTCACCCATCTTGCGATCACCGACCACGACACGACGGCGGGCCTTCCGGAAGCGATCCGGTGCGGGCGGGAAGAAGGGATCACCGTCATCCCCGGCATTGAACTGTCGGCGTGGGACGGCAAGCGCAACCGGCGAGCGCACATTCTCGGGTATTTCGTCGAACCCGGCCACCCCGCGCTGGAAGCCGTCGGAGGCCGGCTGCTTGCGGAGCGGGAGGAGGCTGCCCGTCAGATGACGGAGAAACTGGCCGAGGCCGGGTACCGGATCGACTGGGAAACGGTCAAAACCTATGCCGCGTCCAGCACGACGGTCTACAAACAGCACATCCTGCACGCGCTCATGGACGCCGGGTACTGCGACAGCATCCGGGGCGCGCTGGCCCGCCGGCTGTTTTCGCGGGGGGACAACGGCCGGCCGCCGGGCATCGCCTACGTCCCGGTCCGCTACATGGCGGCCGAGACCGCCATCCGGGCGATTCTCGACGCCGGCGGCGTGCCGGTGCTGGCCCACCCCGGCCAGCTGGGCAACTTCGAGGCCGTGGAAGAATGGGTCGGCTGCGGGCTCATGGGCATCGAGGCCTATCACCCTTCCCATACGGTGGCGGAAATCCGGCGCGCGTTGGCCCTGGCGGAGAGGTATGGCCTGGCGGTGACGGGCGGATCGGATTACCACGGCAATTACGGCGAAGACGGTGAGCCGCCGGGAACCGTGCATGTGGGCGCGGAGCATCTGGAGCTGCTCATGCGGAAGCGGGACCTGGTGCCGCACCTGTGACGCGGGCGCATCCCGCGGAAGCGAAAACCGCTTGCCGTCAAGGTTTTTCCGCTTTGATGACGGCGGATACGATCACGTCTTCGAGGCGGGTTCCGGGCAGCCAATCGCTCACCGGCGCCCGCGATTCGTCTTTCGTTTCGATGGCGATCCGGGTGAACCCGCATTGCTCCAGGGCCAGCTTCCAGTCCTCGACGGACAGGGCTCCGGCGATGCAGCGGGAGTGCGCGTCCGGGTCGTTTTTCAGTTCGGGCGGCAATTCCGCCGTCAATACCACGTCGGCGATCGCAAGCCGGCCTCCCGGCTTCAGCACGCGATACGCTTCCCGGAGCACCTGCGGTTTGTCCGGCGACAGGTTGATCACGCAGTTGGAAAGGATGACGTCGACGGACCCGTCGGCCACCGGCAGGTGTTCGATTTCCCCTAGGCGGAACTCCACGTTGGAATAGCCGCCCTTCGCCGCGTTGGCGCGGGCTCTGTCGATCATCTCCGGCGTCATGTCCACGCCGATGACCCGGCCGTTCTCTCCGACCCGGCGGGCCGCCAGGAAACAGTCGAAACCGCCGCCGCTCCCGAGGTCCAGCACCGTTTCCCCGGGTCGGAGCTCCGCGGCGGCCAGCGGATTGCCGCAACCGAGGCCCAGATAGGATCCTTCGGGCGCCCCGGACAAGTCCTCCGCCGAGTACCCGAGCCGGTGCGAAATTTCCGGGGACGGGGCGCAACAGCCGGAAGACGACCGGCAACCGGCCCCGGCGTCCGCCTCCAGCAGGGCGATTTGTCTGTACCGGTTCCGGACATGCCGCCGGATCTGATCCTTTGTGGGACCGCTCATGAACAACATCCCCTCCGATGGATTAATTGCAAAATGCAAATATTGGGCGCGGCCAATCCCCGCCTCCGCTCCCCGCTGTCACCGGCAGCAATATCCCGCTTTTTCCATGCAGGCGTGCAGCAGCCTGAGCGAGCGAATCACGGTTTCTTTTTCAAACTCGTTCATATGGGAAAAAATTTGCCGCAAATACCCGAGGGCTTGCTGCTCGATCGATGCCGCGACCGCCGTTCCTTCCTCTGTAAGTTCCAGCCGGTAAACCCTGCGGTCCCGGTCGGAAGGCGTTTTTTTGACGAGCCTTTTCCGGACCAGCGATTGAATCTGCCGGCTGAACGTGGCGATGTCCATGCCCAGCGCGTCCGCAACCTGCTGCATGGACGGGCGGTCCCGGCGGCCGATCTCGTACAGGATGTGGCTTTGCGTCAGGGAGACGTCCTTCCCGCAGGCCGAGCAGCAATTTTTGTCGAGGATTCCAAGGTGCCGGATGATCGATTGGAGCGTGTGGCGGACTTCTTCCATCGGGCCTTCCTCCTTCCCTCATGATACGCCAAATTATTTGCAATATGCAACTATTAATGTTGTCCTGTTTTTTTGTCGCTCCTCCCTGATCGTGGTATAACTGTTGTTAAAAAGGGGGGAAGACCGTGGAGGATCAAACGACTCGTTCGAACGCCGAAAATGGCCCCATCGGAAACGGCCCGAAGGATGACGCCGAAGCGACGATCCGCAGTCTGAGGCGGCAGGTGCGGGCGCTGCGGCTGATCCTCACGGTTCTTGCCTTCATCGCGGCGATGGGTTCGACGATGCTGGCGAACAGCCTCGGGTTCATCCTGTGGTTCGCTGTACTTGGCGGGGTCGTGTTCCATTTCTATCGGAACATGTGGCTGGTGCTGCTTCTATCCTTTGTCCCGGTGTTTGTGTGGGGGATCGCGGATCAGGCCGGCAACCCCGGGGAACTCGGGATCGCCGGCGTGCTGCCGGGTTCGCTGGCATTGGCCGGCATCCACACCGTGTTTGCCGTCGCCGGCATGGCGATCGCCTGGCTGGACGGCTTCCGCAAGATTTCCCTCCGCGTGCTGTCCGCCGCGCTGGCCGTCGGCGTTCTCATTTTCTACGACGGGTTCAACGGCAACCCGGTCAGCAAATGGCTGGCGGAACAAACGGTGCGCTCCTACCTGGCGAAAACGTACCCCGATCGGGAACTGGTCATCCGGGACGGCGGCTACAATTTCAAATTCTCTTCCTACGAGTTCCGGGTGGTGGCCGTCGGCACCCAAGGCGAGGACGGACAGCCCAAGGAATATTGGTTCCGGGTGCGCGGCGCGATCCCGAAACTGGCCTACGACCCCATATCGGAACAGAATTCGTAATGAGCATGATCCCCCATTTTCGGGATGATGAAGAAGCTGCCGCCATGGAAACGGAAGTGGTCACATGACAAGGCAGGGGCGTTCAACCCCTGCCTTGTGCGTTTTCCAGCCTGATATGCTTCTTATGCCTTCGCCTGCGCCGCCGCGTGGGCGCCGGCCCGCCGGCCGGAGAACACGCCGTCCGCCAGGGACAGTCCGCTGATGTAGCCGTTGGAGCAGATCCCCACCGCCGTGCGGCCCGCCGCGTACAGCCCGGGGATCGTCTCGCCGTTTTCCTTTTTCACCAGTCCGGTGTCTTCGTCGACCACGAGGCCGCCCAGCGTCAGTCCCGGCGTCGGGAACGCCGCGGAATTTTTCACCGAAATATCGATGGCATAAAACGGCCCCGTTTCGATCGGGCTGCACAGGTCTTCCGCCTTGTGGAAGGGATCGCCGTTTCCGGACTTGATGCCTTCGTTGTAGGCCCGGATGGTTTCCAGCATGGCGTCCGCCGGAACGTCGATCCTGCGCGCGAGCTCCTCCAGGGACCCCGCTTTCTTGTGCCCCAGGGTGAACAAATAGTAGAGCTGCAACCTCTGGAAGATCTGCGTCTGCGTTTTCAGCTGTTCCCTGGCTTTTTTCCACTGGTTCGAGTCGAGAATGAGGAAGCCCCGGGCGCCGTGTTCCGTCACCATGATGTGGGTGAAGGTGGCGCCGTACAGGTCCTCGTTGGCGATGCGGCGGCCGCTCGGCCCGATCGCCACGCCTTCGGTAAACGCCGTCGGCGGCGAAAGGAAGCGCCAGCCCGTCATGTGGTGCATATACCGGGTCATGCCGCCGGCCGACACCCCCAGCATGATGCCGGCCCCGTCGTCCCCGGCGGTGCCGAGGGGCGAGATGTCCCGGTAGCCGCCGGCATGCTCTTCCATCATGTTCGGATTGTAGACGAAACCCCCGGCCGACAGGATGACGCCGCCCGCGGCCCGGGCTTCCGCCTCCTGCGCGTGGGCCTGCCAGAGGCGTTCGGCCTGGGCGTCGAATTTGGCGCCGTATTTCGGGAACCAGTTGCCGAGCTTGCCGCTCCGCTGCACCAGCCTGCGGTGACGGGCCACGACCGAGGGGTCCCGCACCGTCCGGTAACGGACGCCGACCACGGCGCCGTTTTCCATGATGAGTTCATGTACCCGGCTCAGGGGACGAAGCTCCACGCCTTTCTCAAAGGCGGTGCACATGAGGCGCTTCATGAGCTCCTTGCCGGAATTCAGGCCCTTCGCCACCTGGCGGTGGCCCCGCGGCGCGGGTTCGGCGTGCTCGATATACGGCCAGGCCTTCTCGTTTCCGGAATAATAGAGGTAATGGGGATCGGTGGGGTAGGACGTTTTGAAAGGACAGACCGTTCCGCGGAATTCGGCTCCGTTGCCGATCAGCCACTCGATCATGGCCGGGCTCGTCTCGCAGAACCGCATGAGCGTCCGGTCGGAGACGATGCCCTTCACTTCCTGCTTCAGGTAGTTGAACATGTTCTCCGGCGTGTCGCGGACACCGGCTTCCTTCTGGATGCGCGTGCCGCCCCCGGCGTAGACGACGCCGCCCGACAGCGCGCTCGCTCCGCCGCCGTGGCTGCGGTCCAGCACCAGCACTTTGGCGCCCGCGTCCGCCGCCTCGATGGCGGCGCAGACTCCGGCGATTCCGAAACCGACAATGATGACATCCGCTTTTTCCGTCACGACACAACCCTGCCTTTCCCAAGATGTCGTTTGATGTATGCGCTTTCATAAATCTATTCTATCACAGGACTTCGGTCTCGTCACGCCGCAGAAACCGGATGATGATGATATAATTAAGGTTGTGGTTTCGCATTCCAGTACCGGACATCCCAGGGGTCGACACCATGAGTTCTCCGCTGACAGCCTACATCGCCCTCACAAGCCTGTCTGGCGCCATCAACCTGCTTCTTTTCCTGTACGTGTTTCCGAAACGGAAAAGCTACGGAAGCATCTCGACGTTCTTCCTGCTGGGCGTGGCGGCCAAGATCATCTACTGCTTCGGCTACGCGTTCAATCTGGCGGCGTCTGCCACACTGGCCGAGATGCGTTTCTGGAACATCGTGCAGTACTTTGGCATTTTGTTCGCTCCGCCCTTCGGGCTGCTGTTCGTTCTGCAATATCTGGGGTTCCGGGTCACGCGGCGGGAAATCGCCGGCCTGCTGGCGATCTCCGTCGCCATTCTGCTCAGCAACATGACCAACGACTGGCACCATCTGCATTACAGGACATACCGGGTCCATGAAACGCTCGGAGCCCCGTTTTTCCACATCGAGATCGGACCCACTTACATCATCATGATTTGGTACCTGTATCTCTGCATGCTGGGCAGCATCGTGCTGGTCCTTTCGCGCTGGCGGCATGCGGTTCCGCGGGTCCGCCGTCATTTGCTTGCGCTCGCGTTCGCGAATCTGATCCCGATGACGACCAACATCCTGTACCTGAGCGGCGTCACGCCGGAGGGAATCGATCCCGTGCCGATGGTGGTCGGCTTATCGTCCGTGCTCATCATGTGGGCGATCGAATCGTCCCGGATGCTCACCGTCTTTCCGGTGGCGATGGACGCCGTTTTTTACAGCATCGGAGACGGCGTTGTCGTGCTGGACAGGTCGGGCCGGCTGGTGGAATTCAACGAAAGCTGCCGGCGCATGTTCGGCGGACTGGACCGGTCGATGATCGGACAACCGATGGAGAGGGTCTGGTCCGCGATGTTCGGCCCGCGGCCGCCCGCGCCGGATTTGGGAGCGGGTGCGCAGCAGCTGGAGGTGCCGACGGGGGAAGGCGGCGGACGCACCTATCTCGTGCGGATCTCGCCGCTGAAGAAGCACCGGAAAACCGCCTCGTCGGGAACGGTCATGATCATCTCCGACATCACGGAAACGAAGCGCATGCAGCGGCAGCTGGAGCGGCACGCGTATTACGACGACCTCACCGGCATCTACAACCGCAGGGCGTTCCTCGAGTATTGTGAAGCGGAATTCGAGAAGGCGAGGGAAGCGTCGGGCCCGTTTACGGTCATCCTGTTTGACATCGACTATTTCAAGCGGATCAACGACACCCACGGCCACCAGACGGGCGACCGGGTGCTCGTGCACGTGGCCGGCATCACCCGGCGCTGCCTCGGGGAGGACATGCTGCTGGCGCGGTACGGCGGGGAGGAATTCGTGCTGGCCCTGCCGGGCAAGGGGGTTTCGGACGGGAAAGCATTCGCCGAAACGCTGCGCCGGCAAATCGAGTCCCAGCCGCTTGTGGTGAACGGTCAGGAGGTGGCCATCACGTCCAGTTTCGGGATCGCCGGCGCTTCATGGCAACCGGGCGAGTCCCTGCAGCATGTGCTGCACTGCGCCGACAAGGCGCTTTATGAAGCGAAACGCGGCGGCCGCAACCAGGTCAGCGTGCACGACAACCCCCGGGAATGAGAAGGCGGGCCCTATTTCCGGCCCGCCATTTTTTCGTAATATCGCCGATGCAGTTCGCGCACTTCTTCCGCAAACTCCGGCGCCGGACCGTCGACGATGGCGTCGCGGATGATTTCCTGAATCGGAATCGGGCGAACGCGCGGCAGCTCGACGCCCATCTCGCGCCGCCACTCGGTCAGCTGCGCCGAAGACACCGCGTACACGATGCGTCCCAGGCCCACATGGCCGTGCGCCGCCGCGCACATCGGGCAATGCTCGCCGGAAGTGTACACCGTCGCCAGTCTGCGCTCTTCCGGGGAAAGGTGATTTGCCGCCCAGCGCGCAATTTCGAATTCCGGATGCCGGGTGTTGTCGCCGCCGGACACGCGGTTGTGGTCTTCAAACAGCACCCGGCCGTCTTCCGACACCAACACCGAGCCGAACGGCTGGTCGCCGGACTCCAGAGCCTTTCTTGCCAATTCGACGCACCGCCGCAGATATTCGAGATCCTGTTCCGAAATCATGGCCATCCCCCCTCTTTACAGATTAACATGAAAAACGAGAATTGTGGGCGGGAAGTGACGGCATGCTCGGAGGGACGATATGCGCGGCCGCCGGGCGGCGTCAGTCGAAACCGGGCTCGGCAGCGACTTCCCGGCATTCCATCCGGCGCGCGGCGTGCCGTTCATGGGCTTCGTTCCCTGCTTTGAGGCATGCGGATTCGTGAAGGACGGCACGGCGGGAAGCCGCCGGCACGTCATGCGGCTGAAACGGGACGGGACGGAGGAAGGCCCATGAACCGGATCGGAAGAAGGAACCCGCCGGCGCGGCCACGATCGTCTGCCTGGCGTCAAGAGCCTGCCGCAGGCGGGTTTTCAGCCGTTGTTTCTCTTCTTGATCGTCAATTGATGATTTTGCATGAAATGGTGGAGTTCTTCGCCGCCGGGAACTTCCTTTTGGCAGGTATTGCAATAGGGTACTACATCAAGGTTTGATTTTATTTTTTCAAACATTTCTTCCAGATTTCCGCCGGTGATCTGGTCCAACTCGCGGTCCTCCAGCCGGCGGGCTTCCGATTCGGATTGATGGGGATTTTCTTTTCTTTGTCCATTCCGGGTTCCTCCCTTAACCTTATTGCGCTTTCATCATATCATGCCAGTTGTAAATTCAAATTAAGGAAAATTAAAGAACGCTTAAAATTTTAATCGACTTTATTCTCCGATTGGGCGTCCAACCATCTGCAGCGTCGCGTCCGACGGTTGATCAGCGGGATAACTTCAAAACCGGCCCCAAAAGTGTTAACAACTGTTTGATCGGTTTGTCATCTGAAAAGCTCTTCATGATACAAGTGCCGAACCGGAACGGAATCGGACCGCAAAAAAATTTCGTTCTCCTGTAGCAAAATCGCGTCCCGGCACGTCTATAAGGGCGACGGGGGTGGTGAAATGGAACGGCCGGCCGGCCAAGTCGACCGGAACGACAGGGTCGACTATCCCGCGGACCCCTCCGCCGCGCTCGAAATCATGATGGAACGCCACGGCAACGACGTGCTGCGGACCGCTTTTTTCTATCTGGGCGACCGGCATCTTGCCGAAGACGTCAGCCAGGAGGTCTTTCTGCGCGCCTACCGGCACTGGACGTCGTTTCGGGGGGACGGCAGCGTCAAGGCGTGGCTGGCAAAAATCACGGTGCACCTGTGCCGCGATCGGCTGAGGCTGAAGAGCGCCTCCGAGGTCCCCGCCGATCCCGCCCTGCTGAGGCAAGACGCCGGCCGCGCCGCCGGGCGCGGCGCCGAGGAAGAAGCGATGCGCCGTCTCGGCCGGGCCGGGCTGCTCCGGCATCTCGCGGCACTTCCGCCCCATTACCATGAAGCGTTGTATCTCTACTATTATCTGGATCTCAGCACGAAGGAAATCGCGGAAGCCACCGGCGCCCCGGAAGGAACGGTGCGGGGCCGGCTGAGCCGGGCGCGGGAACTCCTGGCGGAACGCCTGCAAAGGGAGGAACGGACCTCATGACGCGATCGGACCGGGAGCTTGCCCGAAGATTCAAGGAAGAAGCGGATGAGTTCTGGTTTCGGGACGTTCGGTTTGACGATGCGTTGAAGCAAAAGGTGCGGGACCGGATCGGGAAAGAACGCGCGGCGGGCGCAAGGAGCATGCGGGTCCGGAAAACGGCGCTGGGGGCGCTGGCGTTGGCGTCCGCGGCGGCGCTCCTGCTCGTCATCGTTCCGCAGGTGTCTCCCGACCGGCAGCCCGCATCGACCGTCATCCTGTCCGGCGCGGGCGGGCCGGGACCGTCGCCCGCCGGAGGGGCCGGCGACGTCCTCGTCATGGAAGGCGCGACGACGCCCGCGCCTTTCGCCGGGGGGATGCCTTCCGAAGGGCCCGCCGTGCGGGAAGGCGTGTCGTGGACGCCGCTGTCCGCGGAAGAGGCGGCGGAAGCCTTCGGGCCCGGTCTCGCGATGCCCGGCTGGCTGCCGGACGGGTTCTCGCTCAGGCAAATCGGAGCCTTCGGCGAACGGGAAGGCGAAGTCTTCGCCGTCACGCTGATGTACATGTCGGAAGACAGGACGTTTTGGCTGACGCTGCGGAAGGCCGGGCGGCCGGAATTTTTCCCCGCCTGGCAAACGGTGGATATCAATGGCGCCGTCGGGTATCTGAACGCCGCCCCGCCGGCGGGAGGGATGCCGGCGCCGGCGGAAGCCGGAACGGACGGCGCCCCGCCCGGAGCGCCGCCCACAGAGGCGCAAGGCACGGTCCCGGCAAGCGCGCCGGAAGCGCCGGCGGCGCCCTGGCCGGCCGCCGAACTGCACTGGTTCGCGGGCGGCGTCCAATATGAGCTGCAAGGCGCGATCACCGGAGAAGAAGCGGTGAAGATCGCCCGTTCGATCCCGTTGGCAACGGAGGAAAATTGAATCGAAAGCTGCAGGGAGGTCATCGACATGAGGAACCATCGTTGGATCAAATCCGTCGGCGCGCTGCTGATCGCGGGGTGCGTCACCGCCTTCGGAACCGCCGCCGCCATGGCCGCGCCGGACGAAAGCGCAAGCGTAAGCCGCGGACAGGGCTACGGCGTGACGGTGGTGGACCGCGCCGAACCCGTCACCGGGTCCGTCCCGGGCATCGATCCCGCCGTGCTCGCCAAGCAGCGGGAAATCGACGCCTACGTGTTCGGAACGGAAGGCAGTAAAGAGCTGGCCGGGCGCGGATTCAAGGCGACGCACACCGCGCCGTCGGGCGACCGCGTCGAGATCGGCATCCTGCCCTACGAGGAAAGCCATGCGGAGTTTCTGTACGAAAAATTCGGCCGCGATCAGATCGTGGTGGTGGAAGGCTTTGAAGCGGTGGCGATGGAGGGGCCGATGACCATCCTTCCCGCGCCGGCGCCGGGGGCGCAGGGAGGCGCCGAACCGGCCTACCCCGGCGGAACGGCTCCGTCGGCCGGAGGAGGGGCGTCCGGTTCCGGCGGCGCGGCTGCGCCGGGCGCAGTCCCTGCCTTGCCCGAACCCGTCGCGCCCGGCGACGGCGGCAACCAGGCGGGTCCGATCGCCGATCCGGACCGGCCGGTGAGCGCCGTTCCCGGCGGCCCGGCCGTCGATTTGCCGGCGTTTTCCGAACCCGGCGCCGGCGATGCGGCGGGGGCGGCGGAGGCCGTGCCGCTCTCCGCTGAGCCCATCGCCAAGGTCTCGTCGCCGTGGACGTCGCCGTACCTTTACGCGGCGATTGCGGCCGCGGCGCTGGTGCTGGCTCTCGCCTTGCTTGCGGCGCGGCGCAAGCGCCTCGCGGCGAAAAGCGAATAAAAGAACGGGCGCCGGTCCTTTGCGGGCCGGCGCTTCCGGTATAAAAATACGAAAGCGCAATTATTGCCAATATTGGCGGCATGGAATTAGCCATACATTTATTGCGGGTTGCGGCAAAGGCTCCGGTGTGTCATTTTTAACAATGAACCGTCCGGTTCCCGCTGGCTGACGTTTTTGTAAAACGCATTCATGAACCCTGGGCACGGAATTCCGGGCTTCGGACCGCCCGCTTCCGGCCGCGGGCTCCGGATGTTCCGTTTCCCCGGGGGCGTCAAAGGAGTGCGGCCATCGTGTGGAGATGGATTCATCTCGCGTTGTTCGTTGCCGTGACGGTATACGCCGTCTATCTTTTCGTCCATGTGGTGTATACGCGGTACCTGTTCATGAGGCTGGGGAAGCCGTCGCAGGATCCCCCGAACCGGCGGGAGCGGATCCGCGCCGTCCTCGTCAACGTGTTCGGGCAGCGGAAGCTGTTCAAGGACGCCAAAAGCGGCGTTTTTCACTTTATTTTGTTTTACAGCTTTTTCATCATCCAGGCCGGCCTCATCGAACTGATCGGCAAAGGATTCGTCCGCGGGTACGAATATCCGCTCGGCGCGGGGCACAAGGTGTTCAGCCTCGTGCAGGAATGGACCGTGTTTCTGATGCTGCTGGCGGTTCTTTACGCCGCGTACCGCAGGTACGGGGAGAAGCTGACGCGTCTGCAGTGGAAACGGGACGGCAAGGCGGCGTTCGTGTACATCGCCCTCACCGTGCTGACCGTCTCGATCTTCCTCGCGCTCGGTTTCGAGAGGGTGATGCTGGCCCGGGAGCCGGATTTCGTCCACGCGCCTTTTTCCGGCGTCGTGACGGCGCTGTTTGCGGGAATCGGCGAGACGGCCGGCGCCGTGCTGTTCTACGTCTTCTGGTGGGTGCACATGCTCACCGTGTACTCCTTCATGGTGTTCGTGCCGCAATCCAAGCAGGCGCACGAGCTGTTTGCGATTTTCAACGTGTTCTTCAAAAAGCCGGAACCCGCCGGACGCCTGCGCAAAATCGACTTTGAAGACGAGGGCGCGGAGGAGTTGGGCGTCGGGAAGATCGAGGATTTCACCCGCCGCCAGCTCATCGACCTGTACGCCTGCGTCGAATGCGGCCGCTGCACGGCCATGTGCCCGGCGACGGGAAGCGGGAAGACGCTGTCGCCCATGCATCTCATCCTCAAACTCCGGGATCACCTGACGGAGAAAGGCGCGGCTGTCACTTCCCGCACGCCGTGGATGCCCGCCTTCGCCATGGCGAACGCGGCGGCCAACCGGATCGCGCTCGGACAAGCCCGGCCGGCCGAGAACATGATCGGCGACGTCATCACCGAGGATGAGCTGTGGGCCTGCACCACCTGCCGCAACTGCGAAGACCAGTGCCCGGTGATGAACGAACACGTGGACAAGATCGTCGACATGCGCCGCTACCTGGTGCTCACCCAGGGGAGCATGCCCTCCGACGCGGCCCGGGCCCTGCAGAACATCGAACGGCAGTTCAACCCGTGGGGCCTGAATCGCAACGACCGCGTCAAGTGGCGCGAGGGCATGGAGGACATCGTCAAAACCGTACAGGAAAAACCGGATTTCGAATTTCTGTTTTGGGTCGGATCGATGGGGTCCTTCGACAACCGGGCGCAGAAGGTGGCGCGGTCCTTCGCCCGCCTCATGCACCGGGCCGGCGTCAGCTTCGCGATCCTGGGCAACGAGGAGCGAAGCTCCGGCGACACCGCGCGGCGCCTCGGGAACGAGTACCTGTTTCAGGAGCTGTGCCTGCAGAACATCGAGATTTTCCGAAAATACAACGTCAAAAAAATCGTCACCATCGACCCGCACGCTTTCAACACCTTCAAGAACGAGTATCCCGAATTCGGCTTCGAGGCCGAGGTGCTGCACCATACGCAGCTGCTCGCCGACCTGGTGCGGAGCGGGCGCCTGAAGCCCGCGAAAGAAGTCCGCGAGCGGGTCGCGTACCACGATTCCTGCTATCTCGGCCGCTACAACAACATTTACGACGCGCCGCGGGACATCCTGCGCGAAATTCCCGGCGTGGAACTTAAGGAGATGCGGCGCAACCGGGAAAACGCCCTTTGCTGCGGCGCGGGAGGCGGCAGGATGTGGATCGAGGAGCGCGAGGGCAGGCGCATGAACGCGGTCCGGACGGAAATGGCGCTCGAGACCGGTCCCACCGTCATCGGCAGCAACTGCCCGTATTGCCTGACCATGCTGACGGACGGCACGAAGGCGCTGGGCGCCGAAGACCGGGTGGCCGCCCTCGACGTCGCCGAAATTCTGGAGCGTTCGCTGGACTGAAGCGTGCCGTGCGGTTTGCATGCTTTCCTTGCGGTTTCTCCGGGGCGGCGGCCTTGCCACGGCTTCGCGGACCGGCTTGTTCCGCGGAATGGCCGGCCGCCCTGTTTTTTCAATTTTTTCGGAATGGCGGAGGGTCATATGGAAAATAGGATATCTCGCGTCACGTTGACCCTGGAGCGCAGTCCCTGGGACGTCAACATGTATCTGCTGGATGACGGAGACAGCCTGACGCTCGTCGACGCCGGCTACCGGCCGGAGGAAAGCCTGCCGCTGCTCCGGAAGGCCCTCGACGATCTGGGATACGGTCCCGAGCGGATCGACCGCATCCTGGTCACCCACCACCATCACGACCATACCAGCCTCATCAGGCATCTGACGGAACGCCGGAAAATTCCCGTCTACATCCATCCGTCGGGCATTCCGCATGTGCTACGCGATGAGCGGGTGTTCCGGATGCGTCTGGAGTTCCGCAGGCGGCTGTACCGCGAATCCGGCTGCGGCGACGCGGGGGAGCCGCATCTGGAGGCCTTTCGGGCCCAATGGGAAGCCTCCAGGGAGCTTGCGCCCCCGGAGGACTGCATCGTGCCGATCCGCGAAGGCGACCGGATTCCCGGACTGGAATCGGTGCGGATTCTGGAGACGCCGGGGCATTCCTTTGACAGCGTGGTGTTTTACGATCCGCGTGAACGGTGGCTGTTCGCCGGCGATCTTCTGATCCGGGACATCTCCACCAACGCTTTGGTGGAACCGGATGACGAAGGCCGGCGCAGGCCGGTGTGGGAGATCTACCGGCGTTCGCTGCGGCGGGCGGCGGAGCTCGAAGCCGAAGTGGTTTACAGCGGACACGGCGAGCCGTTCTCGGGCCACCGGGAGCTCATCGAACACCGCCTGAAGCGGATGATCGAAAAATCCGACCGTGTGGCGGACTTGCTGGCCGGGCGGCCGATGAGCCCCTACGAAGTGGCCCGTGCGATTTATGCGAAGGCGCTGCAAAACGAGTTTCACCTGGTCATGTCGGAAGTGAACGGCATGCTGGATTTCCTCGAAGCGGCGGGGAAAGTGTCGAAAAGGATGGAGAACGGCGTGTGGATTTACGCTGCGAATCGGTGATCGTAGCCGTCGAGGGCGCTTCCCCCGAAGAGCTGAACGAGATGCTGCGGGAGCGTCGTCCCAAGTACGCTCTTACCTGGTGGTCTTGGACTACATTTCGATTTGCCTTCCCTTTATGGAGAAGCTGCCGCAGGAAATCGGGATGACCACGGCGCTGGTCCAACGGGTCGGGGACGACCGGCTGACCTTCGTGGCCAAGGCGGAAAAGGACGACTTCGGCATACACGTCGCCATCGGGCGGCATTTCCACATCACCGACGGCGCCTTCGGCCAATGTTTCCTCGCCCGGAAGAACGGAAACGCGCCATGGGGGAACTGGACCGGGTCCGCGACAGGGGGTACGCCGTTTCGTACGAAGGACTGTTCAAGGGGATCATCGGGGCGGCGGCGCCCATCTTCATGGACCAGGACAAAATGGAAATGTGCATCAATGCCATCGGCATGACGGCGGATTGCACGAAGGAAGAGCTGGAAACCCGGATCGGCCCGCTGGTGAAGCGGTATGCCGATGCCATCACGGAAGCGCTGACCCGCATCTGAGCATGCGCGGGTGAACGGCGGCGTGCCCGCAGGCGGCAATGTTACCGCAGGCGGCAGACACGCCGCCGTTGTTTTATTTCGCGGAAGGATGCGGAGAGCCGGAGGAACGGACATGAAAGGGCGGAATAAAACAGCACGCGAGGGAAATAATCCACAATGCGGACGGCTCTACCCTTGCCTGCGGGAGGCGGGACGGCGGACAGGAGGGGAAGCGAAGCCGGACCGGGCCGAAGAACGGGGAGCCGAACGGGAAATCCGCGCCGGACATGACCGGGAAACCCGAACCGGACAGACGGAGGACCGGAGGGAAGCCATGGCATACACGAAAAGGCGGGACGAAAACAAGGGACAAAAGGCGGAAGCGGAATTGCTGGCACGAATCAAGGCGCTGCTGGGCTCGCCGCCGGATCTGGTCTGCCATTCGGTATGTCCGGAGAAAGCGGCGGAACCCGTCCTGTGCCTGTACCTGGAAACGATGGTGAACCGGACGGACATCGACGGGTACATCCTGTCCGCATTGCGGAAAGGCGAGTTCTCGGAAAGGGAACCGTCCGGCGCGGAGGACAACGCCTTCGTGCAGGAACTTCCGGAGGACCTGGGCGCGGAGGAACTGGCCCGCCGCTCGGCGGACGGCCTGGTCAAAGGTTATTGCGTCCTGATTGACTCATCCGGCGGCGTCCGTCTGGTCCGCATCACCGACCCGAAGCAGCGCCAGGTGGATACGCCGGTGGCCGAGGTCAGCATCCGCGGCCCCAACGAGGGGTTTTCGGAGAGCATCTCCACCAGCATCGGGCTGATCCGCAAACGGATCGGAACGCCGCAGCTGCGCTTCGAAAGCATGCAGATCGGCCGAGTTACCCGCACCACCGTGGTGCTGGCGTACATCGAAGGCATCGCCCCGGACGAACTCGTCCGGGAAATGCGGCGCCGGCTCCGGGCCATCCGGACGGACGGTGTGCTGGAGAGCGCCTATATCGAGGAATTCATTCAGGACAGCGCGCTGTCTCCCTTTCCGACGCTGCTCAGCACCCAGCGTCCCGACGTGGTGGCGGCGCATCTCCTGGACGGCAAGGCGGCCGTGCTGGTGGACGGCGCCGCGGACGCGCTGGTCGCACCGATTACGTTTTTCGAACTGTTCAACTCCCCGGAGGACTACTACCAGCGGGCGGATATCGCCACGTTCATCCGGTGGATCCGCCTTCTGTCTTTTTTTATCGCCGTGTTTGTCCCTTCCCTGTATGTGGCCGCGACCACCTTCCATCAGGAAATGATCCCGGGGACGCTGCTCCTCAGCCTGTCCGCGCAACGGGAAGGGGTGCCGCTGCCCGCCTTCGGCGAGGTGCTGATGATGGAGCTCATCTTCGAGATCATCCGGGAAGCGGGCGTCCGCATGCCGCGGGTGGCCGGCCAGGCGCTTTCCATCATCGGCGCCATCGTCCTGGGCCAGGCCGCCGTGGACGCCGGGCTGATCACCGCCGCCATCGTCATTGTGGTGTCCGTGACCGGCATCGCCAATTTTGTCGTGCCCGCCTACAGTTTCGGCATCGCCCAGCGGCTGGTCCGATTCACCTTCATCATCCTGGCCGGCTTCGTGGGATTGTTCGGAATCCTGTGCGGCACGCTGCTGCTCATCGCCCATCTGTCGTCGTTGAAGTCTTTCGGCGTTCCCTATTTATCGCCGGTGGTGCCGTCCTATCCGGCGGACTGGCGGGATGTGCTGTTCCGCGTGCCGAGGCCGCAGATGGGCGCCCTCGCCCCGCAATTCGTGCGGAATTTGAAGAAAAAGGGCAGATGACCGGGTGATCCGCATGAGAGCATGGACCCCCGCCAATCGCATTTCCGAAGACCGCGCCGGAAGCCGGACGGCGGCGCGTTCCGGCTCCGCGCCGGCCTCCGTCCCTCTGGGCTCCGGGCGGCGGGCGGCGGCCTGTCTTGCGCTCGCGCTGGCCGCCGTGCTGCTTGCCTCCTGCTGGGACAAGACGGAACTGAACGAACTGGCCATCGTCACCATGGTCGGGCTGGACGAAGACCCGGATACGGGCCGGAAAACGATTTATTACCAGGTGGTCAATCCTCTCATGGCGGTGACTTCCAGGGGAACGGCCGGCGGGGATCAGGCGCCCGTCTATACCTATGAGGTGAGCGGACGGTCGTATGGCGAAATCCGCGCATCCCTTTACCGGATCCTGCCGCGCAAGCTGTTCATCGCCTACTACCGGGCGGTGGTCGTGTCGGAACGGATGGCACGCCGCGATCTGCGGGATAAGGTCAATCTGATCCAGATTCAACCCCAGGGGCGGGCTTCGGTACCCGTCCTGATCGCCCGGGAGCCCATGGACAAGGTGATGTACACCCTGACCCCGCTGGAGATGTACCCCGGCGAATCGGTCAGCCTGAGGCTCAGTCTGCTCAAGGACGAATCGCTGCTGGTGGGCAAGCGGATCGCGGTGCGGGACCTGGTGGAGCGGATGGAGCGGTCGGAGAGCGTCGTGCTGCCCATGCTGGAAACCGTCGGAGAGGCGCCTTCGCCGGAATTTTCCCGCATGACCGGAACCGTCGATGTCCGGAACAGCAACATGCAAATCACGGGAGGCGCGGTCATCAGGGATTACCGCATGACGGGCACGCTGGACAACCATCTGCTCATCGCCTACAACCTGCTCAAGGGGAACAAGGGATGGTTCATCCGGCAATTCCATGTGGACGGAAAGCCGATCACCCTGACCGGCCGGCTGGTCAGAATCGAACGGTCGCTGGGCGACGCTCCCCGGATTCTGATCAACATCGACGTGGCCCTTCAATTCGCCATTGAACAAATGCCGCGGACCGAGAAGGAAGTTCACAAGCTGGAACGGGAAGTGGCCGCGCAGCTGGAAGAGGAAATGCGGGAGGTGTGCCGGCAGGGGCGAAAACTCGGGCTGACGCTGCCGAACATCCGGAATCTGGAAGACGTCCGGGTCAAGGTGACCGCCCGTCTGGAACACATCAGCGGCATCAACCAAACGTTTTAGGGGGGACGACAATTGGGCGCTACGGTCATCCGGGGCAGCCAGTACTATTTTTTGACCGTCAATTTCTGTCTGGGGACGACGCTGTTTGTGCTCATCCAGTCCCTCGTGCAGGCGGGAGGCCGCGACGCGTGGCTGATCCCTCTCTGGGGCGGAGCCGCCGGGGTGCTGTTTGCCCTCCTGTGGATCTGGCTGTGCCGCCTTTACCCGGGGATGAGCCTGGCGCAGATTGCCCTGTCCGCCCTGGGCCGGCCTCTCGGGACGGCGGTTGCGACGTTGTATTTTCTCTACTTCAGCGTCATTGCCGGATTCGTGCTGCGGAATTTGAGCGATTTTCTGACCGGCACCATCCTGCCGAGGACGCCCGGGCCCGTTTTTCACGTCATGTTTCTGATCGTGGCGAGCTATGCGGCGGCGCATGGGGTGGAGACCATCGCGCGGCTCAACCAGCTGCTCACGCCTTTGCTCGCGTTTCCCTTCTGGTTCGTCATCCTGCTGGCGTCGGTCAACTGGGACTGGACGCGTTTTGCGCCCGCCTTCCGGCCGGAATCGCTCGCCGGCGTGTTCCGGTTCAGCGGCATTTTGGGCTTTCCCTTCCTGGAACCGGTCGCGCTGCTCATGATCTTCCCGTTTGTCGGCGGCAAGACGGGCCGCGCGCTGGTGGCGGGCATCGCCACGGCCGCCGCCTCCATCAGCCTGACGGTGTTTGCCATCATCGGATCGCTGGGGGTGGAACGGTCGGCCAAGCTGACCTATCCCATCTACTCCCTCGTCCAGGAAGTCGCCGTCAACGACGTGTTCATCAACATCCAGTCGGTCATTTCGATCATCCTGCTGACGCTCATTTTCATCAAATTGCAGGTGCTGTATTACGCGGCCTTCGAGACACTGCGCCAGACGTTCCGGCCCGTGAAGCGCTGGCCCCTCCTGCTTGGCGTTTCGATGGTCATGGCGGGCATGGCACCGTCCATTTTTGAAAACAGCATCCAGAATTGGGAGTGGAGCAAAAAGTACACGTTCATCCATGACGCGATTTTCGGGCTGGGAATTCCCGCGCTGCTCATCGCCGTCACCCTGATCCGTCTGGCGGCGGGAAATCGCCCCGGGGCGGGGAGAGGCGCGCGGGCCGGCGGGGGTGCGCGATCGGCGGGGAAAGGCGCGCGATCCGGTTCGGGCACGCGTCCGGAGACGGGGGGATGAAGGCGTGCTCATGTTCCACCTGTGGTTCTTATTGGTGGTCGGGCCGGTGCTGGTCTACCTCGCGGTCAAAAGGCTGCCTCGGGACGCGGCGCTGTTTTTCGCCCTGTCCGTTCTGTCCTACGTGTTGTGGTACGGCATCGCCCGGGATCGGCCGTTTGTCATCATCCGCCTGATCGAACAGGGAATCGGCGGGGTGATGGCCCTGTTTGGCGCCGCATGAAAACAAGGCGGGCCGGCCCGGGTCGGGCCGGTCCGCCGGAACGCCGGCCCGCCTTTGGGGCCGTCCGGTAACGCAACCGGGGCGGGATGCGGCGTACCCGCGTCCGCGGGCTGGTGGCGCGTCTGCGGCGGATGCGGCGTACCCGCGTCCGCGGGTCAGTGCCGCAGCTCCGGCAGTTCGCGGGGCTCCTCCCCGTCGGCGGACCGTTCCGGCGGCGCGGACAAGCCGTCCTGCCGCCCGGCCGCCGGCTTCCGTTCCGCCGGCATCCGCTCCGCCGCGGCCCATGCCGGCAGACCGGCGTAGTAGGCGTCCTGTTCTTCCGGCGCCACGAAGCCGAGCTCCACGCCGACCGCCCGGGCAAGGAACGGGTCCAGCGCGCACAGGTCCGAGCGGTTCACATGCGACAGGCTTTTTTTGCCGAGGGAATAGCAGACGAGCTTCATCTCCTGGACCGACGCGTTCAGGAAATTGACCAGCTGTTCCGCGCCGCGGTCCGGGTCCAGCCGGTCGGTCATTTTCGCATCGTACACCACCAGGCTGGTCGGCGGTTCGAAGGGAGCCGTCTTGGCCATCTGGTCGCCGACCAGCGCCATGATCGCCGCCGTGCCGATGTAGACCGCGTCCGCGCCCAGGGCCATCGCTTTCAGGCAATCGCCCGGCGTGATGAGCCCGCCGGCGGCGATCAGGCTGACCCGGCCGGCCGCTCCCTTGGCGGCGAGGTGGCGGGAGGCCCGGGAGACGGCGTAAATGGTGGGCAGGCCGAGGTCGTCCTCGAGAATGGGAGCCGCGGCATGCGTGCCGCCTTCCGCGCCGTCGACGGTGACGAAATCGACATCCGCTTCAAGGGCGATGTCCAGCTCCCGTTCCAGGTGGTGGGTGGCGGCGATCTTCAGGCCGACGGGAACGCCGGTTTCCTTTTTCAACCGGCGCACCAGCCGGAAGAAGTCTTCCTTCGTATCGACGCCGGGCAGCCGGGAATGGATGACCGCGTCGGCGCCTTCCGGCAGGCCGAAAACTTTCCGGAATTCGGGGCCGATTTTGTCGGCGGCCGTGCGCTGCGGGCTGGACCCTTGCGCACCCTGGCCGAGCTGGATTTCGATCGCGTCCAGCCGGGAATATTTTTCCCGGTCGTTCAGCCAGCCGCCGCGGTTGTACTGGCCGATAAGCAGGGCGGCTTCGCTGCGTTCCTCTTCCATGAGCCCCGCTTCGCCCGTGTTGGTGGCGGTGCCGGCCCGCGTCGCCGCCCGGGCCAGGGCGATCTTGGCCGTTTTGCTGAGGGCGCCGCCGAAGGACATGCCCGCGATCATGATCGGGATGGCGATGCGGAGGGGCTTGTCCGCCTTCGGGCCGATGGTGACGGCGGTGTCGATGGTTTCGCCGTCCGGCGTGGGAAAGCGGAACAGATGCACGGGGTTGAAAAGCAGCTTGTCCCACGGGGAAAACCGCATGTAACTGCCGAGGGGACGCCCCGGCGGCAGGCCGGTTTTCGTGCGCATGGCGATTTCCGCAAGCTGTACCAGTCCGACCTTCCGGGACGAGGGCACCATCTCGAACAGGTTTTCCGTGTACGGGTCCCGCACCAGCCGTTCAATGGCCTTGTCCATCGCTTCGTTCGCGGCGCTGCGGATAAGGTTGCTGAGCAGTTTTTTGAACATCGGAATCCACCCGCCGGATTGTGTTCTTGTTCAATTACTGGGTCCATTGTTCCCCGGGAGGGGACGGAGCATGCGGGCGGCACGAAACAAGCCCCGGCGGTGCGGACCGCCGGGGCTTGCCTGACTTGCCTTGCGGCAGGATCACGATCCGAGGACGGTGGCGGCTTCCTGGAAGAAGCCGTCCACCGCCTGCTGGACGCTCATGCGGCCGAAGGCCAGCTGCTCCAGGTACTTCTTGTAAAGCGTGAAGACTTCCGCCGCGCCCTGCGGACGGTAGTCCGTGGGCGGCACTTGAGCGCTTCACGAATTTTCGACGAGCCGGGAATCCCGTTTTCCAGGGCGTAGATTTGCTGCGCTTCGACGCTGTTTACGAACCAGCTGATCAGCTTGGCCGCCTCATCCTTGTGCGGCGAGTTCTTGTTGATGACCCAGGAGGGCGCCTGCAGGTTTTCGCCGCTGCGGTATTGCGCGCCGTCCGCGCTCGGCGTGCGCAGGATGGCGATGTCCCGGTCGGTGAGGGAGCGGCTGTAGATCTTGCCGTGGTTGCTCGGCTTGATGTCGATGGCGATGCGCTCTCTCACGAACAGCGAGTTTTCCGCGGGCTGGCCGGTGTTTTCGATGGTGATCTGTGCCGGAACCGTCAGACCCTGTTTGCGGAAGTCCTCCCAGATGGTCCAGAATTCCGCCAGGTCCGCCTTGTCGAAGCCGAGGCTCTTGCCGTCGCTGGTCAGGAACGATTTGCCCTTGGTGCGCACGAAGGATTCGATGTAGTGGTCGTCGAAGCTGCCGTCGATGATCGGATAGACGTCCTTCGGCAGTTTGGCCCGGAGCTCTTGCAGATACTTTGTGAATTCGCCGATCGTGGTGATCTCGGGCAGGCTGAGGCCCGCGTTTTTGATCATCGTCTCGTTGACGATCAGCGCGCTGGCCGTGACGCCTTTCGGCAGGGCGTAGAATTCGCCGTTCAGCTTGCCGGCGTTGATGACGGCTTCATCCCACCCGTCCAGGTCGATCAGGCCGCGGTCCACATAGGGTTGCAGCGGTTCCAGAATGTCTTTGCTTCCGTACTCGCCGCCGTAGAGCAGCACGTGCAGGCTGAAGATGTCGGGCGCGTTGCCGCCGGCGACCTGCGTGGCCAGCTTCGGCCAGTAATCGTTGAAGCTGGTCCATTCGCGGACGGTCTTGATGTGGGGATTTTCCTGTTCGTACATGTCGAGGATCTGATCGTACAGGTTCGCCCGGTCGGCGTTGCCCCACCAGGAAATCCGCAGTTCGATCGTCTGCTGCGGAGACGAAGTTCCCTCGGACGGAGCAGCGCCCGGAGACGAGCCGCCGTCCGGAGACGGGGATGCGCCGCCGGACGGAGAAGATCCCCTGCCGCCGCTGCAGGCCGTGAGCACCAGAAGCAGAATGACCAGAAGAAGGATGCCAAACTTTTTCTTCCTTTTCATCATCTTCCCTCCATGGTGTCCGATATTGGATTTCAGCTCGACAGATTGCCTTCGTAGGCGTTTCGGATGATATTCTCGATGTCGGACGGACCGGTTCGTCTCGGATTGACCAGCACGTTGCCGCTGCGCATGGCGTCTTCCACCAGCTTGGGGAGCGCTTTCAAGTCCACCCCGAGTTCCCGCAAATTCGACGGAATGTTCAGCGTCCGGTTGAGTTCAGCCACGGCGTGTACGGCGCGCTCTCCCGCTTCGGTCGGAGACAGTCCGTCCACCCGGCAGCCCAGCGCCTCGGCGATGTCCTTCATCTTTTCCGGACAGGCCGGCAGGTTGTACATCATGACGTAGGGCAACAGCGCCGCGTTGGCGACCCCATGGGGGATGTGGAACACGCCTCCCAGGGTGTGGGAGATGGCGTGCACGTTGCCAAGCCGGGATTGCGAAAACGCCATGCCCGCCATGGCGGAAGCGACCAGCATCTGTTCTCTGCTTTGCAGGTCATTGCCGACGAAATAGGCTTTCCGGATGTTCCCGCCGATCATGCGGACCGCTTCAATGGCGAGCGCCCTGCTGAACGGCGTGGCCGTTTTGGACGTGTACGATTCGATGGCGTGGGTGAGCGCGTCCATTCCGGTGGCGGCGGTCAGTTCCTGCGGCAAATTCTCCGTGAGCGCCGGGTCAAGCAACGCCGCCTTGGGGAAAATGTACGGACTGATCACCGCGGCCTTGAAGCTGGTCTTGAGATTGGTGATGATCGTCGACGCGGTCACCTCGCTGCCCGAACCCGCCGTGGTGGGAATGGCCACCACGGGCAGTCCGGGCCGCGGGATTTTGTTCACCCCCTCGTAATCCAGAATGTGCCCCTTGTTGACGGCCATGATCGCGATGCCTTTGGCCGTGTCAATGCTGCTCCCACCTCCCAGGGCGAGGATATGGTCATGCGGCTGCCGTCCGAGTTGCTCAAGCCCCTCCATCACACTCTCGGCGCTGGGGTCGGGGACGGTTTTGTCGAAGACGTCGTATTTCAGTCCGTGCTCCTCGAGCGAACGGAGGACGGGGCCCAGCAGGCCGGCGTTGCGAATGCCCTGGTCGGTCACGACGAAGACGTTTTTGGCTCCCCAGTTTTTCAGAAACTCCCCGGCCCGTCCGGCGAGACCGGTGCCGCATTCCACAACCGTGGGAATCGAATGGCGGTAATGCATGGTCACAACCATCCCTTTTCGGTCAGCTCACCTGTTCCGCTTCCTTCAGCGCCTCGATCAGCCGTTTGGAAGCGTCGTCCATGTGAAGCTGCATCGCTTTGGCCGCTCTGTCGGGATCCCTTCCGGCCACGGCCTCGTAGATGGCCAGATGGTCCAGGTAGGAGAACGCGGTCTCTCCGGCTTTGTCGATCACACATTTGATCCAGGTGTGCAGCAGGTTGCGGATGCTGGAAAGCATGTTCTTGAGCACGGAGTTTTTGGCCATGTCGCACAGTTTCAAATGGAACTGCACGTCGGCGTCCACGAAGTCGGCCAGGCTGCATTGTTTCATGCGTTCCAGGATTTCCTTCAGTTCCGCAAGTTCGCTCCCCGCCCAACGCCGGGCGGCCAGACGCGCGATGGACACTTCGAGAAGCATCCGGGTTTCCACCAGGTCCATCGTGTTTTTTTCGCCCAGAAGGAGTCCCCATTCGATGCTTTGGATCAGCAGGGAGGAACTTGTATTTTTGACATAGGTGCCGTTGCCCTGCCGCACTTCGAGGATGCCGAGGACCGTGAGCGCCTTGATGGCTTCCCGGATCGCCGACCGTCCGACGCCCAGGGCTTCGGAGAGCTGGCGTTCCGCGGGGATCTTGTCCCCCGGACGGACGTTCCCCGAGAAAATGTAATCCAGAAGGCGTTTCGTCAGCTCGACGACCAGGGAATGGGTTTCAACGGGTTCGAATTTGTAGCCGGAAATCTCCAACTGCGTTCTTCTCCTTCGGCGATGGCGGATGATTCGGGCTACGGGTTCAACCGGTTCAGCGTTTCGTCGGGCTCGAAGCCGAGGGCCTCGTAATGCCGGGCGCGGACTTTCATGTCGGCTTCCAGGATGGCTTTGGCGAACATCAGCACTTCCTCGGCCCTCTCCCGCGGGATGACCAGAACGCCGTCGTCGTCGGCGCATACGACGTCGCCGGGGCGCACCGTCACGCCCGCGCACTGGACCGGGATGTTGACGCCGCCGAACACCATGCGCCCGGACACGTGGCGGAAGGTGCGCTTTGTGCAGAAGACGTTGGCCCCCTGTTTGTTGCACTCGTAGGAGTCACGGCAGCCGCCGTCCACCACGTAGCCCACCACGCCCCGAAGCTTGAAGTCCATGGTGTTTTCGGAGCCGAGCACGCCGCCCGGATAGCCGCCCATGTCAATGACGAGGACCTTGTCGGACATGTCTTCCTGCTTGAGAATCCGGGCGAAGGTGTAGGTGTCGGAGCACCATTCGCCATTCATCTTCATGTACTCTTCCACCGTCTTGCACGGGTGGAACGTGCGTTGCGCGGGAATGAGCTTCACGGTCCAGGCGAATCCCGCGAAGGAAATGCCCGGGCGGAGCGGCCGCATTTCCGGCGACATGGCTCCCACGTCCACCAGTCCGAGGGCGTCCATGCCGTCGGACAGGTCGGCCAGTCGACATTTGCGGATCTCGCGGATGAGTTCCTGGTCAGTCATGGGCATGACGGATTCCCTCCAAGGTCAAGGATTGGTATTGCACGCGGCTTGCGGTTTGCGGGTCAGGTAGACGACGCCGTGCTCGTCCTTCACCCGATGGATGCCCGGATCCTTGATTTCCGCCAGAATGATTTCCGCCAGGAACAGCACCTCGGTGCCTTCTTCCAGATGGCCGACATAGGTGCCTTTCGCGTCCTGGGCGACGATGTGCAGGTGGGGATCGCCGTCGATCACGTTCCCCGACAGGGAGCCGAGCTCGATCGGGCCGTTGCCTTCCACCGTGATGAATTTGTCGTTGGAGGTCGGTCCCGTGCTGGTGGGCAGATGGTACACCAGCTTGCGCATCGAACCCACCGCTCCGAACAGGACCGCGTTTTTGATGCCTTCCTTCGCCAGGAGATCCCGGATGCTTTCCAGCAGCAGATCTCCCCGCTTCAGATGGATGATCAGCGCCCTTCCGAAACCTTCGCCGATGAACAGTGACGCCATTTGGAACATCCCCCTTTGCTCAACGTGATATCGCGTCATGATGCCGCGCATTTGCTGCGCGGCGAAGTCCCGGGACGCAAATCGAGACTGAATCGGGTCTTGCAGTCAGGACATGAAGTTGATGCTAAACCCGCCGTCCACCACCAGCGTCTGCCCGGTGATGAAGCTGTCGGCGCTCACGAGCGCCCACACCGCGTCGGCCACGTCTTCCGCCGTGGCGGCCCGGCAGAGCAGCGTTCCTTTCGCAAAATTGGTCACATGGGCTTCCTGGCCTTCCACCCAGCGGGTGACCGCCACGCCGGGCGCCACGTTGTTCACCCGGACATGGGGAGCCAGCACCCGTGCGAACGAGCGGGTGATATTGATCGCCGCCGCCTTGGAGGCGGCGTAGGCCAGGCAGCTCCCCGTTCCGGTAAAACCCGCGATCGATGTGATGTTGACGATGCTTCCCCGGTTGCGGATCAGCTCCTTCGAGCAGGCCCGGCTGGTGAAAAAGACGCCCTTCACGTTCACGGCCAGGATGCGGTCCCATATTTCCTCCGTCATCCCTTCCAGATCGACCAGCGGCACGAACGCGGTGTGGCCCGCGTTGTTGACCAGCACGTCGATGTGGCCGAAAGCGCCCAGCGCTTCGTCGACCATCCGGCGCACCTCGTCGTCACGGGCGACATCCGCCCGGCAAAGGATTCCCTTCACCCCCTTTTTCTCCACTTCGTGAAGGGTGTCTTCCGCTTCCGCCTGCGATTTCGAGTAGTTGATGACGATGTTGGCCCCGCTTTGCGCGAACTTCAGCGCGACCGCCCGGCCGATGCCGGTGGCTCCGCCGGTGATCAGAGCAGTTTTGCCTTCCAGATCCATTCCCGTCAGTCTCCTTGCGTGTCAGAAATTTTTGAAGCCATGCGCGGGTGTCAGCCCTTGAGGCCGGCCGTCGCGATCCCTTCGATCAGCCAGCGCTGGAAGATCAGGAAGAAGACGAAGATCGGAATCAGCGACAGGATCGACATCGCAAACAGCGAACCCATGTTGGATTGGCCCATGGCGTCCATGAACGACCGCAACGCCAGCGCGACGGTGAGTTTCCGCGGATCGCTGATGTAGATCAGCTGGCTGAAAAAGTCGTTCCACGTCCAGATGAACGTGAAGATGGACGTCGTGACCAGAGCCGGAAGGAGCAGCGGCAGGATGATCCGGCTGAAGATCTGGAAATGGCCGCAGCCGTCGACTTTCGCCGCCTGGTCCAGCTCGTACGGCAGGCCCCGGATGAACTGCACCATCAGGAAGATGAAAAACGCGTCATGCGCCAGGAACTTGGGCACGATCAGGGGCATGTACGTGTCCACCCAGTTCAGGCTGTTGAACAAAAGGTATTGCGGAATCAGCACCACATGGTGCGGCAAGAGCAGCGACGCGAACATGAGCGCGAACCAGAGGTTGCGGCCCTTGAATCTGATCCGCGCGAAGGCGTACGCGGCCATGGAACAGGTCAGCAGGTTGCCGAGGATGCAGAGCAGGACGATGATGAACGAATTTTTGAAAAAAGTCGCAAAGGAAATGTTCGAGATGCCCCGCCAACCGTTCACGTAATTTTCCAACGTGATGGTGTCCGGCCACAGGCTCAGGTCCCGAAAAATCATGTTCTGGGGCTTGAGCGAGCTGGACAGCATCCAGATCAGCGGATACAGCATGAAGATCGCGAAGACGACCGCTATGACGGTCTTGGCGTAGGCGATGCGTTGCTTGCGGGCGTTGGCGCCGGTCATGTCGTTCCCCTCAGCTTTCGTAATGGACCCATTTTCGCGACGACAGGAACAACAGCCAGATAAACACGCCGCAGATGACGAGCAGCACCCAGGCCAGGGCGGAGGCGTAGCCCATATGGAATTCGGTGAACGCCTTGATGTACAGGTAGAGCGTGTAGAACAGGGTGGAATCCATCGCTCCGCCTTGTCCGCCGCCCACGATGTAAGCCGGCGTGAACGCCTGGAACGCGTTGATGATCTGCATGATCAGGTTGAACAGGATGATGGGCGTGATCGACGGCAGCGTGATATGGAAAAATCGCGAGAAGACGCCGGCGCCGTCGATGGACGCGGCTTCGTACAGCTCGGCCGGAATCTGACGCAGGCCTGCCAGGAAAATGATCATCGGCGATCCGAACTGCCAGACGAGCAGCAGGATCAGGGTGTACAGCGCGGTGGAAGGATCGCCCACCCAGCTTCTGGGCTCCAGCCCGAAGATCGCGAGGAAACCGTTGACGATGCCTTCATAGCCGAACACCTGCCGCCACAGGATGGCCACCGCGACGCTGGGCCCGAGGATGGAAGGGATGTAGTAGATGGCCCGGAACAGGTTCAATCCCTTCATGCCGCGGTTCAGGAAAAGCGCCAGCGAGAACGCGGTGATGAGCTGCAGCGGAACGCCCAGGAACACGTAGGTCAGGGTGACTTGCAGCGCTTTCACGAACCGCGGGTCCGATCCCATGCGCCGGTAGTTCTCAAACCCGGTCCAGTCAGGCGATTGCAGCATGGTGTAATCTGTCAGGGACAGGTAAAGGGAAACCGCCATCGGACCCAGGCTGAGCACCAGAAGTCCGATGAACCAGGGACTGAGAAACAGATAGGCGGACAGGTTTTCCCGGAGGGCTGGCCGGTTCAAGGGCGGTGTTCAACTCCTTTGGAGCGGTTTGCAGACTTTGTGGTCCTTGCAGACTTTCCTTGCGCCGCCGACTTTGCGGACTCTGCGGACTTTGCGTGGTTCGCGGACTTGACGAACATCCGTCTTGCCAACTGTGCGCGCAACAGATTAACATATTAATTGGTTGATTGGTTGATCAATTTACATCCATTATTTTACTCGGCTGGGCCGGAGGATGTCAAGTATGCGCTTTCATGTTACGTTTGGAGCAATGAAAGAAAAGGGAAAGGGATGATCCCATGATGCGGGAAGAACGGCGGGAAGCCCGCCGGGAAACCGGACGGGAAGCCGGAAGGAAGGCGCGGAACGGACCGCACAAGGTCGTCATGCTGAATCCCGCGGACAACGTGGCCGTCGCGCTCGCGGACATCGCCGCCGGAACGCGCGTCCGCGTGGCATGCGGGGACGAGACGCTGGAGGTGGAGCTGGCCGATCCCGTCGAATTCGGCCACAAGTTCGCGGTAAGGCCCATCGCCGCGGGGGAGAACGTCATCAAGTACGGCGAAGTGATCGGCAGAGCCACGGCCGACATCCGGCCGGGCCAGCATGTGCATGTTCACAACATCGAGGGCATCAGGGGAAGGGGGGATCGGCTTGCGACGGGAACTTGAAACGCGGTTCTGGGGATACCGGCGCCCGGACGGGCGGGTCGGCGTGCGCAACCATGTGCTCATTCTGCCCACGATCACGTGCGCGGCGCAGGCGGCGCACCAGATCACCCAGCTGGTGGCGGGGACCGTTTCGTTCATTCACCAGCACGGCTGCGCCCAGGTGGGCGTCGACTACGAGCAGACGTTCCGCACCTACGTCGGCATGGGCGCCAACCCCAACGTCTACGGCGTCGTGGTGATGGGGCTGGGCTGCGAGACGCACCAGGCCCGGCGCGTGGCCGAGGAAATCGCCAAAACCGGCAAGCCGGTGGAAGTGGTGTCCATCCAGGACCATGGCGGCACGCTGATGGCGATCGCGCAGGGGGCCAGGATCGCGGCGGCGATGGTGGCGGACGCTTCCCGCCTGATGCGGGAGCCGGCGTCCGTCAGCGAGCTTGTCGTCGGCACCGAGTGCGGCGGATCCGACGCCTGTTCGGGCATTTCGGCGAATCCGGCCGTCGGCTGGGTCAGCGACCGGGTGGCGGACGCCGGCGGCACGTCCATTCTGGCGGAAACCACCGAGCTCATCGGCGCGGAGCATCTGCTGGCGAAGCGGGCGGTGAGCGACCGGGTGGCCAGGCGGGTCTACGAGGTCATCCACGCGATGGAAAGCCGGGCGTTCCAGATGGGGGTGGACATCCGCACGGGCAACCCGAGCCCGGGCAACATCCGCGGCGGACTCAGCACGCTGGAGGAAAAATCGCTGGGCGCCGCGGCCAAGGCCGGAACCCGGCCGCTGCGGGAAGTGGTCGACTATGCCCAGCGGCCGAGCGAGAAGGGACTGGTCTGGATGGACACGCCGGGGCACGACATCGAGCAGCTCACCGGCATGGTGGCCGGCGGCGCCCAGGTCGTCCTGTTCACCAGCGGAAGGGGAACGCCCACCGGATCGCCCATCGCCCCGGTGATCAAGATCGCCACGAATTCGTTCCTGTTCGAGCGGATGGGGGACAACATGGATTTCAACGCGGGTACCGTCATCGAGGGCACCGAGACCATCGAGGAGGCCGGAGCCCGGCTGTACGAAGAGCTGCTGGCGGTCTGCTCCGGCAAGCTCACCCGGTCGGAAATCCTGAAGCAGCATGATTTCGGCATCTGGCGGATCGGACCGACGTTTTGAATGTTTCCCCAAACCCGGGCGCGGCGCATACCCTGACAGGGGGACGATTGCCGATTGTGCCGCTCCCGGGATTTTTTTATGATGAAACCACCAATCGCCATCGGCTAACGGCCCCGGCGCGGCGCCATCCTGACATCCGGCGGCATGAACGGCGGAGGAGGTTTGTATATATAGAAAAAATCGCGAAAAAACGGGAGCAAGGGGTTGCCGCCGTGTCCGTTCAGACGAAACCCAGGGTGTTTGTCGGGTGTTCCGCGGAAGCCATCCAGTACGCCCGCGCCGTGCATGAACAACTCGCTCCCTATGCCAGGGTGCGTGCCTGGTACGCGGGGATTTTCGCGCCGGGCGAGTATCCCATGGAATCCCTGGAGAAATGCCTGGACGCGAGCGACTTCGCCGTGTTCATTTTCGCTCCGGACGACGTGGTGCTGATGCGCGGCAAGTATTACTTCCAGCCGCGGGACAATACGTTGTTCGAAATGGGCCTGTTCTGGGGCAGGCTGCGACGCGGGCGGGTGTTCTGCCTGATGCCCGAGCGGGTGCGGGAACGGGACGACCTGGTGCCGGGGGAAACGGTGGGCGAATTTCGCCTCCTGTCCGATCTGCAGGGGCTGACGGTGCTGCGGTACGATCCGTCGGCCGAGGAAGAGGGGGAATTCGCGGCGGCGGTGGATACGGCATGCGGCGCCGTCATCGACGCGATCCAGAAAAAGGGACTGTTCGTCGATCCGCGCCGCGCCCTGGAAGACACGAGGGCGGTGCTGGCGCGAAGGACGGCCACGCTTCGGTTTCTGTGGGAATACATCCGCGGCGTCACCGTGAAAAACGAGGAAGAGAAACGCGATGCCGTCTGCGAGGCGGTCCGCAATTCGCTGCTTGTTCCGGAGTCGTGCCGCGTGACGGGTGCCGCGCTCTGGCAGCGGCTGTCCACCGGCCGCATCGTCCAGGTCGCCGGAAACGTCGGCAAGGGACGGGATATCGACCCGTCCGGGGCGGACGGACGGGAGAGGCCGAACCTGGTGGCGGACACGTTCGAGAAAGGCGAATGGAACTTCTACGAGCGGAAGGAAATCGGCATGCTGTACATCTTGTGCTATCCGCTGGGCGGGGAACTGGCCCTCGCCGTGCACCTGTCCGCCGACGAACCCGTGCCGCGGGAGCGGCTGGGCGAAATGGTGCGGCAGAACGAGGAGCTTCTGCATACCATTCACTATTTGCTGGGAGGTATCGCATGAGCCGACAGAAATCCCGAGAACGTCCCCTGCCGGGCGCGCTGCCCGTCCGCCGGAAGGCCGTCAAAGGCGTCCATCCCGTCCGTCCGGGAGGCGGAACCGCCGGGCCGCGGGCGGCCGGAAGCGCCGGGCCGGTCTTCGTCGGTCCGACGCCGGACGGCGGCGACAAAGAGTTCGTCAAGATCGTCGCCGGCAAGGTGGGACGCCGGAAACCGTGGTTTGTGTGAGGCCGTCCGCGAACGGAAAAACCCGCGAAAGGCTGAAAACCCGGGGAGCGCATCTCCCCGGGTTTGCCTTGCGGGTCGTTTGTCAGGATCATTTGTCAGGAACCCATTTCGGCCAGCCAGTTGGTCAGGTTGACGATCTCGTCTTCGGACAGGCGTCCGCCGAACCCCGGCATGTTGCCTCTGCCCTTCGAAATGATCTGGTAAATTTCCTCCCGGCTGAGCGACGCCCCGACCGCGTCGAGCGCGGGGCCGAATCCGCCCTGCAGCTGGTCGCCGTGGCAGGCCAGACAGTTGGATTTGTACGCCGCTTCCGCCATCGCCGCGTCCGCGGGCACGACCGGCACCTCGAACGCGGGACCTTCGTCTTCGTGCGCGGCTTCTTCCTTGGGCGGCATGCCCCAGACGAGCAGGCCGACTCCGACCAGACAAGCCACACAAATGAGCCCCGCCATGAACCATTTGTGCATGTTTCGTTCTTCCTCCCGTCGTGATGGTTACAGGTTCAGCTTTTCCCGCGTCGTCCACAGACCGGCGGACGGAGTGCTGATGAAGTAGATTTCTTCCCCGTTCGCAAGGCGGTTGAAGCCGTTTTTCAGCCGGTCCACCGGATAGCGTTCCAACGCTTCTTCCAGATCCATGTATCCGAAGTGGACGGATTCGATTTCCTCTTTGGACAGGTGGCCGGGCGCATAGGTGATGCGGAATCTGCCCTCCGACGACCCGTGGATCAGGTGGGCCGTGGCGTGGGTGAGATCCTGCAACTCCTCGTTTTGCCGCCAGGCTTCGAGGATTTTGGGCGTTCCGGCGTACCCGTATTTGCGGATGATCCGGTCCACCTCTTCCTTTTCGCCGAAGCGCTTCAGGCCGGGGGCGATGACGATCAGTTCGCCGCCGTCGGCCATCGCCTTGCGGGTGCGGTAGATCGCCTTGTTGGCCACCCAGGTGCTGAAAAACTCGTCGCCCTGCATGTAGGCCACCACTTTTTTGAGCGGCGGCACGATTTCGATGTTTTCTTCTCCCGACTGGCGGGCGGCCTGCAGATAGGTGTCCAGGTCGTCCCCGCAGTAGAAGCCGCTGTGGACCAGTCTGCCTTCCTCATTGTATTTCATGACGATCTGAATATACACATCCGGCAGATGGCCCAGGTACTCGGATTCCGCCTTGTTGAAGCAGTGCCGGACCGGCGTCACCAGGTTGCCCAGGTTGTTCTCGATGCCGTAGCAGGCGGAGGCCATGTGGGAGGCGCAGATCATGTCCTTGCCGCCCAGGCCGATGAAATAGTTTTTGTTGTGGTTGGCGAATCCCAGCACCTCGTGGGGCACCACGTGTCCGACGTTGACGATGATGTCCCACTTTTCCTCCAGCAGGGTGCGGTTGAGGCTGACCGGGATCTCCCAGTCGGCGGCGCCGCGGGTGACCGCTTTTACGTAATCCGCGGGGATGGCGCCGATGGTTTTGCAGCCGTTTTTCCAGTCGTGGACGAGGATGCGCTCTTCCGGAACATCACCGAACATCCAGCGGTTCTGCTCCGGCGTGTGCGGAACGTGCTGCCCCAGCGTGGGGATGAGGTACACGTCCGCTCCGGCGTCGGTGAAAAAGTGATACAGGATGTTGGTGATCCATCCCGCGCCGGAATGGGCCCGCGTGATGTCGGGCGGAAGCAGCAGCACCTTGCGCGGCCTGGCGCTGAGGCGCTTCAGGCATTCTTCGCCCGCGCGGCGGGTCAGCTCTTCCATCCGGGGGCGCGGGATTTCCGGAGCCCGCTCGAAAAACCACGACATATTAATCTTCTCCTTTTGTAACAAATGATCAGCGTTTTCGCAAGGACGTCCCGAAAAAGTCACGATTTGTTCAAAACCGTGGAAGAAGTCCTCCCCATGGACGAGTATACATTCGGAAAGGCGGGCGCACAATGGCGGAAGGTAACAGGGGCGGGGAAAACATGGCAAAGGGCGGCGGGAATGCCGGGCACGGTGGTTACGGCTTGCATTCCTTGCCGCCCTTGGTCGTTTTGGGGGTTACGGGGCGCCGATTTCCTGCAGATAGAACACGTAGTCGGTCGGCACGCCGGGGTGGCCGAGCTGGCGGAGCATGGCGGTGATGTTGCCGCGGTGGTACGTCCCGTGGTTGACGACGTGCCGCACGATGTCGATATAGCGGGCGTGCAGCGTGCCGAATTGGGGGTGCGGGTAGGCGGAGACGGCTTCCGCGTCGGTGTCGTTCAGAAACGTTAGGTATTGATCGGCAAGGTCGCGGAATTTTTCCTCCAGCCGGCGGAGATCCATCCCGCGGGTTTCCTCCAGAATGCTCCGGCTGGCGGGGATGATCTCGTCGAATCGCTGCCGCATCGCCAGGAACCAGACGGTGTCGATCCGATAAATGTGCGCCAGGGTGTCGAAGACCGACGGAAACACGCTTTGGATTTCCCGGCGCGCGATGTCCTGCGGCAGTTCCTCCAGGCGCCGGAACACCCGGCCGTTCGCCCAGACGTGGTATCCGTACAGGCGGAGCGCTTCTTCTTTCGCGTTCATGGCCACGGATTTCACCCTCCTTCCTTGTTCATGATAAGACGGCTTCGCTGACAACCGCTGTCAGGGAAAAGCGGAAGGATGCGCGGGCTCGCGCGGCGGCGCGGTTCTCCGGCTGTGCCGGCCGGCGCGGCAAGGACAGGTTCCCTCCAGGCGGGAGCGGTCAGCCCAGGTGATGTTCCGCAAGTTCCGCCGCGATTTCCGCCAGGCGCTTCCGCAGGCGGGCCGGTTCCAGAACGCGGATCGATTTGCCGTACGGCAGCAGGAAATAGGGCGCATAGGTGCGGATCGCCGTTTCGTCCAGCCGGAACCACGCATCGCCGCCGGAGCGCTCCGCCAGCACATGCGCGAAGTACCAATGTCCGCACAGATCGGCCATGGCCTCTTCCCTTCCCCGGATGTGCACCGTTACGGTCTGGTTGCCATGCGGGTCGGGCAGGATCCCCTTCATGAAAAATTCCCGGGCCGAAAACCCTTCCGGCCGGGTGAAGGTTCGTTCCGTCCGGGCGGCTTCCGTCATCCGGTCCGCGCGGAAGCTGCGGATTTCGCCGCGGAGATGGCACCAGCCGACCACGTACCAGCGGTTTTTCCAGTAAACGAGCCCGTAAGGGTCGATATGCCGCGCCCGGGGCCCGTCCGCCGAAGGTTTCCGGTACACGACGCGCACGGTGCGGCTTTCCGCCACCGCCGCCTCCAGCTCCCGGACCAGGGGCGTGTGCGCCTGTCCGGATCCGGGAGAGGACAAAATGACGTCAAACCCTTCGACATGGCGGCGCAGAGCATCCTCGCCGGCGAAGCGGCGCAGTTTGGCGACGGCCCGTTCGAGGGCGTCTCCGTGCGGGTAGCCGGCTTCCCGGGCGAAAGCGGCGGCGTGGAGGAGGGCTTTTTGCTCGTCCGGGTCGAAGATGAGCGGCACCTGTCCGAAGGATTCGGGCAGGCGGAACCCGC
The DNA here is from genome assembly GCA_002159065.1 of Paenibacillaceae bacterium ZCTH02-B3. Classification (GTDB taxonomy): domain Bacteria; phylum Bacillota; class Bacilli; order Paenibacillales; family Paenibacillaceae; genus ZCTH02-B3. Next base: position 49,154 of record LZRV01000107.1, read on the forward strand.
CGCCGTGGCCCGGTTCGGCCAGCACCGGGACGCCGCTCATGCACAGGGCGTCGATGTACCGGTAGACGGTCCGCACGCTGATCTCCAGGGCTTCGGCCAGCTGCCGCGCGGTTATTGGTTTTCCGGCGGAACGGAGCATCCACAGGACGGCGAGCAGGTTGTCGGCTTTGGACATGGCAGGCCGGTCCTTTCGGTTTTTTCCATATTTTAACCTTGTCGCGGGCGGTCTGGAAAGCCGGCGGTGATCCAGGCGCCTGCCGGGTTCTTCGTGTCGCCGGCCGAGCAAGCACAGGCAGGCGATCGGCCGGGCGCATGGCCGGAAGACGGGTCCCGGACCCCGACCAGGGTCCAGGTGCAAAAACATCCGCGGGTCCGTTTTGCGGGGGAAAGCGTCTGTTTACAATGAGGTTGAAAACTTCGAGAAAAAAGCTTCAAGCAGGCGGAAACGGGGTGAGCGCGTTGGAAGGAAAGAAACTGGCGGCAGTGTTGCTCATACTGCTTGGCGTGCTGATCATCGCCGGCAAGCTGGGTTTCCTGTCTTCCCTTATGGGATTCCTGGTGCCGATCCTGATCATTCTGCTGGGCTTTGTCGCCTGGCGCAACGGCAACCGCGCAGCGGGCGCCGTGGTCGTCGCGGTCGGCGGCTTCATGCTGCTGGGCAAGCTCTGGGGCCTGCTCCTGTGGATCGCGGCCATCGCGGCGATCGTGGTCGGCATCTCCTGGCTCCGGGGCAATTCGGCGCCGCGCTGGTGACGGACCGGTCGAGGCGCCGAAAGAGGCCGGCGCACGATGGAAGCAAGCGCAACGCACCGTCGGATGGGGCCGGCCGGCAAGCGCCGACCGGGGCCGGGAGAACCGGCGAGACCGGCGAAACCAAACCAAGCCAACCGAAATTCTTGACACGGCAACGGGGGAGGAATCGAAAGCATGAGCGTAATGAAACGCGTCCGCGACATGACCATCGCCACGCTGAACGATCGGCTGGAACGCGCGGAAGATCCGGTGCGCCTGATCGACCAGTTCCTCTGGGCCACGCACCAGGACATCGTGCAGGGCGAGCAGCTGCAGCGGCAATACGCCGCCCATGTGGAACACCTGCGGGCGCAATGGCAGGACGCGGAAGCCTGGAAGGAGCGGCGGGAGCAGCAGGCGCTCACCGCGCTGCAGGCGGGCGAGGAGCATGCCGCGCGGCTCGCGCTGCAGGACAAACTGGTCCACGAAGAACGGGCCTCCCGCTATCGCGAGCTTTACGAACAGGCCAGCCGCGAGCTGCGGGAACTGGAACAGCTGCTTACGGAACTGCGCGACGAATACCGCCAGGCGTACGACAAGCGGCAATATTACCTGGCGCGCATGGAATCCCTCCGGCTTCAGCAACGGCTGAACGCCCGGTTCGGCACCGGCACGGCCGATTCCCGCGAACTGTTCCGCAGCATTGACGACCGGATCACCGATATGGAGCTCGAGGCCCGCAGCCTGCGGGAGGTCCGCCGCATGGGGCAGGAGCTGGCTTACCGGGCGGGGACCGTTCTGCAGGAAGCGCTGGAGCAGGAAATGCAGAGACTGAAGCGAAAATTAGAGCAAGGAGGCTGAGGCGATGCGAAGACTGTACCGCTCGACGCAAGACCGGATGCTGTTCGGCGTTTGCGGAGGCCTCGCCCAATACTTCTGCGTGGAATCGACGCTGCTGCGCATCCTGGTGCTCGTCGCCGCGATTTTCTCGGCGGGTTCCGTCCTGCTGGTGTACCTCATCGCCGCCTTGGTCATCCCCCGGGAACCTTATTCCGCCACGGGCGGGTACTACGGATCGTCCGGGTATCCGGGCTCCGGATGGGGCCATGCGGGTCCGCCTCCCCACGCGGGCGCTTCCCATACTGGCGGGACGCGGGGCTGGAGCGGACACGGATCGTGGAATCCGGGTTCCGGTTACGGCGGAACGGGATACGCCGCGGGAACCGGCGGCGCGGGCTTCGCGGGTTCCGGTACGGGAGCCGCGGGATACGGTCCGGGTTCCCCGGGTTACGGCGGCGCAGGGTCCGGCGCTCCGGGCCAGACGTCACAGCCGGCGGGCAGCCACATCGACGCCATGATGGAAGACATCGAAAAAAAGGCGCTGAAACGGGAAATCGAGGAACTCAAGGCGCGTTTGGCCAAATATGAAAACCAGGAAAAGAAAGGGGAATAAACGATGGGCGTTTTTCAACGGGTGAAAGATCTGACGAGGGCTTCGATCCATGACCTGCTGGACCGACTCGAAGATCCGGTGGTCATGCTGAACCAATACCTGCGCGACATGGAGAAAGAAATCCGTGACGCGGAAGTGACGGTGGCCCGGCAGATGGCGGCCGAGCGGCGCCTGAAGCAGCGGCTGGACGATGCCGCGCGGCTGAGCGCGGAACGCGAAATGCAGGCCGAGCAAAGCCTGCGCGCCGGCAACGAGCCGCTGGCCCGCAAGCTTCTGGAAGAGAAGGTTTACTACGATCAGCAAATCGCCGATCTGACGGTGCTGCATGAACAGGCCTGCGCCCAGGTGGGCGAGCTGCAGGCGCAGCTGCACGAAATGAAAGAGGAATACTACAAACTGCGCAACCGGCGCAACGAGCTGGCGGCCCGCGCGCAGATGGCGAAGGCCCGCAAGCAGCTGGCGCAGATCAGCTCGGTGCACACCATCGAAAGCGGCCGCGCCGCGGCGGGATTCCAGCGGATGGAGGAAAAAATCCTGCAGATGGAAGCGGAAGCGGACGTGGCGCGGCTCGCCGCCGGGACGCCGCTGACGGTTCGGCCTCCGGACCTGAGCCCGGAGCGACAGTACCGCGTGGAGCAGGAGCTGGCCGCGCTGAAAAACCGGATCGCCCCCGCTCCGCCGCAAAACCACGAATAACCGCGTGACGGTCTGACGTTTGCGGGCGATGACCGCACCGCGAGCCATAACGGTTTGAACCGTTATGGCTTTTGCGCTGACCGGCGGGATTCGGACATTCCAGGCAGGAGGAGGTACGGCGCCCATGGTTCTGTCCCGCAACGCCATCCTGTTTGCCGCGGCCGCGCTGTACCTTGCGCTCGGCTTCACGGCGGGCTTTGTCACGGCCAACGCGGCGCTGGTGCTCGCCTTGGGCATCGAGCTGTTCCGCCGCGGGCGGAGCCAGCGGGGCATCGTGCTCATGGCGGGCGGCGCGCTGGTCATCCTCATCCGGCATTTCGTCCTGTTTTTCGCCCTGATGGTGCTGGCCGCCGCGGTGATTCTGTTCGAAGCCCGCCGGTCGCCCCCCGGCAGGCTGCCCGGACGGCACGGTTTTTATCTGGCCATGCGCCGGGAGGAGGAAAACTGGGTGCTTCAGCCGTTTTCCTCCTGGCACCTGATCGGCGACGTGCGCCTGGACCTGACCCGGGCGATGCCGGAGGAGCCGGAAACGGTCATCGCGCTGCAGGGCCTGCTGGGAGATGTCCATCTGCTGGTGCCCGAGGACTGGGGCCTGTGGGTCGAAGCCTCGGTGCCCGTCGGCAGGATCAAATGGCAGCACGCTCCGGACGACGCCGGGGTCAACCGCCTCGTGTGGCGCACGCCGGATTACGAGAACAAGCGGTTCCGGCTTCGTCTGAAGGTGTTCTATCTGGTCGGGGACGTGAAAATCACGCCGGGTTGACCCGGGCGGACGGCGGGGAGGGCAACCCTTGGAACCGTTGGAATCGAAGGAAACCGAAAGCCGCAGGTACCACCCTCCGGGGCGTCACAACCCCCTCTGGCGTCACAATCTCCTGTGGCGGAACATGGGGGAATCGGTCATCTACTCGCTGATCGCCGGCGGCGTTTTCGTCTATCTGCTGTTCAGCTACGGCCTGGCGTCGCGCGCGGCGCTTTGGACGGATTATCTCTTTTTCGGGCTGACGGCGTGCGGCGCGGCGGTCATCGGGGGACTGGCCTTCGGCTTTTTGCGCGGATACCGGCTCCGGGGCAGGCTCGAAGACCTGACGGAAGCCATGCGCCAGCTGGAAACGGGAAGCCTCGGCCCGCCCCTGCCGGAGATGGGCGACGACGAGATCGGCAGGCTGGCCCGGCAGCTGGAGCGGATTCGCCGCAAGTGGGAGGAACAGGTCATGTCGCTGCAGCGGCTCACCGCGAGCCTGGCGGACATGGAAACGCGGGCGCGGATGAACGCGGCGCTGGAGGAGCGGCAGCGGCTCGCCCGGGAACTGCACGATTCGGTGAGCCAGCAGCTGTTCGCCATTTCCATGACGGCGACGGCGGTCAGGCGCACCCTGGACCAGGATTTCGAGCGCGCCCGCCGGCAGGTGGAGCTGATCGAGGAGATGGCGGCGGCCGCGCAGTCCGAGATGCGGGCGCTGCTGCTCCACCTTCGGCCCGTCCAGCTGGCGGGCAAACCGCTGGCGCTGGCGGTGCGGGAGCTCGTGGCGGAAATGCGGGCGAAGGTGCCGATGGAAATCGCGCTGGACATCGACGAGGACCTGCCGCTCAACCGCGGGGTGGAAAACCATCTTTTCCGCCTGCTGCAGGAAGCAATGTCGAACACGTTCCGCCACGCCCGGGCGAGCCGGATGGAAATTTTCCTCAAGCGGCGGGGCGACGCGGTGCAGCTCCTGGTGCAGGACAACGGCGTCGGCTTCGATCCCCGCGCCAAGCGCCAGACGTCGTACGGCTTAACCAACATGGAGGAGCGGGTGAACGAGCTGGGCGGCTCCCTGCACATCGCCAGCGCGCCGGGCAAAGGGACGCGGGTCGACATCCGGGTTCCGCTGGTAAAAGGCGATGCGCCGCCCGGGACGGCCGCGGGCGGGGATGCGCAGGCGGAGGTGCCTGTTCGTTCGGTTGCGGGCGGGGAAGCTTCGGCAGTTCCGTCCGCGGACGGGGATGCGCGGGCGGAAGCGCCGGCCGCGGAGGCTGCAGGCGGAAAATCGCCGGGGGAGGCGCAACGCGTGGAGGGCGCGGGCGGAGAGACGCCGTCGGATGCGCCTGCCGGGGTACCGCCCGCGGGGGCTGCCGGCGGAGGAGCGCATGGCGGGGCGCCCGTCGCGCAGGATGCAGGCGGCATGACGAACCCGGACGCCGCAGGCGGCACGAATCATGCGGAAGGCGGCAAGGCGCCGCGGGAAGGAGGCTGAAACGGCCGTGTCGGATCGCCCGATCACCGTGCTGATCATCGACGATCATGAAATGGTGCGCATCGGCCTGGCCGCCGTGCTGAACACGGAGGAAGACATCGAGGTCGTGGGCGAGGCGGAAAACGGGGAAAGCGGGCTTCGCCTGGCCAGGGAATACAAGCCGAACGTCGTGCTCATGGATCTCGTCATGGAGGGCATGGACGGGGTCGAAACGACGCGCCGCATCATGGAGGAGCTGCCGGACTGCCGAATCATCGTCCTGACCAGCTACTTGGACGACGACAAGGTGTATCCGGTGCTCGAGGCCGGGGCGTTCAGCTATCTGCTGAAAACCTCCCGCGCATCCGAAATCGCCGACGCCATCCGCGCCGCCGCGCGGGGGCAGTCCGTGCTGGAGCCGCAGGTCGCCGCCAAGATCATGAGCCGGTTCCGCAAGCCCCAATCCCGGCCGCTGCCCCACGAGGACCTGACGGAGCGGGAAATGGAAGTGCTCAAGCTCCTGGCGCAGGGCAAATCCAACCAGGAAATCGCGGACGAGCTGTCCATCGGCGTGAAGACGGTGAAATACCACCTGACCAACCTGTTTGCCAAACTGGGCGTGGAGGACCGCACCCAGGCCGCCATCTACGCCCATCGCCACAAGCTGGCGGACTGAGCGGCCAGCAGTCCTGTATACCGGGCGCAGGCCGGGCTTCAGCCCGCCGGAACCCGGACGAATGAACCTGACGGACATATGGTCCGTTGCAATCCGAAAAACGGCCCATCCAAAATTCCAACGGACATATGGTCCGCAAGAAGCTCCGCTGTGCAGGTGAAACCGTTTCCTCCAATGGCCGCGGGCGTTCTTGCGGACTGGATGTCCGTTGCGTTTTCGCAGAGCCGTTTTTTTCGATTCTAACGGACCATATGTCCGTTTGCGTTTGCCAGCCGCCGCCGGCCGAAAACAATCCGGCGCCGAACATTCGGTTCGGCGCCGGTTTTCCGTCGCATGTGTCGTCATATCGCAACCGCAAAAGTTGTTTCCGGCGCCCGGCGCTCCTGACCGGGCCGGTTTCCGCCGGATTCATCCGGGTCACCGGTATTCCTCGTGATCATCCACGGCGTCGTAGAAGTAATCGTCCGGGTCGGGCACGTAGTCCGGATCCAGATAATCTTCTTCCCTGGCCCAGACGTAGTCGTATCCGGGGGTAAGTCCGGGCGGGACGGAGGATGCCTTGCCAGGCCGTTTGGATTCCGACGGGTTGCGTGGGGTGCGGTTTGCACGGTTGCCGGATTCGCTTATGCGCTTGTTCCGTTTTTCCGTCATGTTCACCCTCACCTTTCTGCTTGAGATTTTGAAGACATCCGCAGTATTCGTCCAAAGGCGGCCGGACAATCTTCGAAGCCCGGCGGCGTCACGACCCGGTTGACATGGATTTTACAAGTTGTATAAAAAATGTTAGCGCATTTCGGACCGGGATGCAAATGGCAGGAACGGAAACCGCCGCGGCTTTGATTTTAGTATCCGCCATTTTTCGCGGTTTTTCCACCGACTTCGCTACCAGGATTGTGAATTTTCTGAGAAAAGAGAAGTTTCTTTGCAAGAGGCGGGAGAATCGGGGTGAGGAGTGCCGTCGCCGCCGGAATGGCGTTCGTCCCTGACCTGGCGGAACCGCGATTTGGCGCCGTGACGATTGCGACCCCGGTTTAAACTGTTCCGTTCCGCAGGCGGGCCAAACGCATTGACGTCGGCGGTGACCGCTTCCTTTTCGCCCACGGTGCCTTTTTCCACAAAACCACCGTCAGATGATCCGGATGATCCGGATCCTTCGGACTTGATGGTTTTTGTCGATCAACGCGCGGATTCATTTTTTTTCAATGCTCCGGCAAAGTTTTGGATTTAATACCATGGTTTCCATGTTATTATGTGTGTGACCTGATTTCGCAGCGGCTTCCAACCCGGACCGGTCATATCAACGGCATTCATGGCGAAAAATCTTGCTGATCACGCACGGGTTCCCCGGCGTTTATCAGCGCGCGCCTGTCAGTCATGCAAAGGAGGATGCGGGATGATTTACCATTATCACGAGCTGACCCCAGATCAGTTGGACCGGCTGAAATACCGTTCCAGCAGCCGCATTATTCATGATGAAACTTTTGCAAAAGTGTCGAAAGTGATGGAAGACGTTAGAAAATTCGGAGACCGTGCAATATTGGCCGCGACGAAAGAATTTGACCGTGTGGATCTCGGTCGCATTGAAGTATCCGATGCGGAATTTGAACATGCGTGGCATTCGCTTGATCCTGTTGTCATCGAAAGCCTGAAAGAGGCGATCCAGAACCATTTTGAATAAAACAAACGGTTGTCTCCTCCGAAGCTTCAGATCGAGCAGCTGGGAAACGGCATTTTGGCGGGCAGGAAAGCCGTCCCTTTGGAAAGGGTCGGATTATATGTCCCCTGCGGCAAAGGCGCCTACCCTTCGTCGTTTATTACGATTGCTGTTCCGGCGATAGTGGCCGGTGTGCCTGATATCCAGGTTGTCGTTCCGCCCAACCCCGATGGAAGCGTTGATGCGGCTCTTCTCGCGGTTGCCAGGATTTTGGGGATACGCCGGGTGTTCAGGGGAAACGGCGTGGCGTGCATCGCCGCGTATGCTTTTGGGACCGAAACGATCAAGAAAGTCGACAAAATTGTTGGACCGGGCGGTCCGTTTATTGTGGCGGCCCAAATGAAAGCCCAATTGGAAGGCGTTTCCGTAGGTCTCTTGTACGGGCCGTCGGAATGCATGATTATCGTGGACGATTCCGCCGATCCGGAATTGGTGGCGGCTGATTTGATCAATGAGGCCGAGCATGGCATGGAGAGTTCCGCCATTCTTCTCACCGATTCCGTGACGCTGGCCCGGAACGTGGAGAAAGCCGTTCGTGAGCAGCTGGAATTATTGCCGGAAGACAGAAGAAAATATGCCGAGCGGTCTCTCTGCGTCAATGGCGGAATTATTATTGTGGAGGATCTGGATCAGGCGATTGAAGTGGCAAATGACTGGGGGAACGAACATATCCAGATTGTTACCGGAGATCCATGGGAGGTAGCCAATCGAATCAACAGCGCTTCGGAGCTTTTGATCGGTCAGCATACCACGTTCTCCGCCATCAGCTACGCGATCGGAGTGCCGGCCTGTTTGCCGACGGGGCAGTTTTCGAAAATTTATTCCGGTGTTACCGTGGATACCTATCTTCGTTACAGCGCAGTTACCCAATTGGATCGGGAAGGATTGCAAAATTTGTCCCGAACCATAAGCACGCTGGCAAAGTACGAAGGTTTTCCCGCACACGACCGTTCCATAGAGATCAGAAAATCCAAGGGAGTTATAAAGTAAAACGAACGAAGCGGCGCGAAACCGCGCAAGCGTCTTCCGGCGACATGGCTGCGGGTTTTGCGCTCCGAACCCTGTTCGGTACCTTTTGGCTGAGTGACTGTGGATGGTTGACAGGAAAATACCAATCTTGTATATTGGTGACAAAAGCATACGAATGTTGTTGCGAGCGGAAGCACCGCAGCTTGGGCGTCTGTAACGCCGGGTTGCGGTGCTTTTTGTCTGTCGGGGCATGAGCCGGTGCCATGCCCCGGAAGGAGGTGCATGGCGGGATGCGTGTCGTGCTGGCGGCGGAACATCCGGTTTACGCGGCCAAGCTGGCCTCTTATCTGCGGGAGGCGGAACCGGGCTGGGAGGTGGCCGCGTGCACCCATGAGCTGGCCCTGCGAATGGTCCTTCGCGAAGCCGGACGGGTCGATGTGCTCGTCGCGCCTCCCGCATGGCTGAAGGGATTGGGGGAGCAGGCGGCTTTCGCGGCAGCGCGTCTGGCCCTGGTGGAACAACCCGGGCTAGGCGAAGGCGAGCGGGAACTCATGCAATATCAGCCGCTGCCCGGGCTTCACGCGGCCATACGGGAGACGGCGGAGCTCGCAAGGGGAGGAAGCGGGGGCGCGGGCGGAAACGCAAGCCTTCCGCTGGTCACCGTTGTTTCCGCGTCGGGAGGAGCGGGGAAAACGACCTTGGCGCTCAATCTGGTCCGGCAGGCGGGGGAGCGGGGGCTTCGGACATTCTATCTCAATCTGGAGGCGGTAAGCGGGATTGAGCCATGGCTGGGACAGGAACACCCGGACAGCCTGACGCGCCTTTTGTATGCCTTGAAATCTCGCCCGGAGCAATGGCAGGAAGAATGGAAGCGCCTGTGCCGATACCGTGACCGGCTCATGGCCGACGCGCTCGATTGCCCGGACCGTCCCGACGAGCGGCTGGCGATGACGCCGGACACGCTGGACAGGCTGCTTGAAGCGGTGGCCGCCGGCGGATACGACTGGATTGTGGCCGACCCGGACTGCGGGGCGGGAGACTGGCATTTCCGGCTTCTGGAACGAAGCCGGTGCGTGGTCTGGCTGGTGACGGAGGATATCCAGGGGGTGCACAAGGCGGCCAAGCTGTTTCGGTGCTGGGTGGAACGGAATCCTTCCCTTTCCGCGCGGACCTGGTTCGTCAGCAGCAAGCGGGTGGGAGGGTTGCGGCCCCGAGAGGAGGATGCGCCGTGGAGGGCCGCGGACCGCGTCTGGCCGCTGCCCGGGAAAGGACCGGCGGCGGCGCTTCCCTACATCTCATCCTGGAAGACGCTCGATCATCCCGGACGCCTTCTGGACGAGCCAGCCTTTCAGGAAGCGACAGGGAAGCTGATGGATCTTCTGGGGATGCGGAAAGGGGGAGTCCGGCATGCGCACGGAGCTCTCGCAGGCGGAACTGGCTGAATTGCGGGATGCGGTGCGCGCCCGGCTGCCGTGGGACCGGGAGGTCAGCGACGAGGAGCTGTACCGGCAGATCGAGCAGGCGCTTCGCGGCAGCGGACGGGCGGGCCGGCTGACGGCGGAACAGTTCGCGGCGGCGGTGAAGCGGCTGTTCCACGCGTTCCGCGGCCTGGACGCGCTGCAGCCGCTGCTCGAAGATCCGGAAATTACGGAAATCATGGTCAACGATTACGACGAAATTTTTGTCGAGCGCAAAGGGGTCATCGAGCGGGCGCCCGTGGCGTTTGAAAGCCGGGAAAGGCTCGAGGAACTGATCCGGAAGTTGGTGGGACGGGTGAACCGGATCGTGAACGAGACGTCGCCGATCGTGGACGCCCGCCTGCCGGACGGTTCGCGCCTGCACGTGGTGCTGCCGCCCGTCGCCCTGAAGGGGCCGACGGTGACGATCCGCCGCTTCCCCGCCAAGCCGATGCGGATGGAAGACCTGATCGCCGCCGGATCCATCACCCGGGAAGCGGCGGATTTTCTGGGCCGGTTGGTAAAGGCCAAATACAACATCTTCATCAGCGGAGGCACCGGTTCCGGGAAGACCACCTTTCTGAACGCCCTGGCCGGCTCTATCCCCGCGGACGAACGGGTGATCACCATCGAAGACGCCGCCGAACTGCAAATCCGGAACGTCCCGAACCTGGTTTCCCTCGAGACGCGGGACGCCAACAGTGAAGGCAAGGGACGGATCGGCATCCGGGAGCTGATCCGCGCGTCGCTGCGCATGCGGCCGGACCGCATCATTGTCGGCGAAGTGAGGGGCGCGGAAGCCCTGGACATGCTGCAGGCGATGAACACCGGCCATGAAGGAAGCATGTCCACCGGGCATGCGAACAGCGTGCGGGATATGCTTTCGCGGCTGGAGACGATGGTATTGGCGGCGGAAGAAGTGCCGCTGTCCGCGATCCGCCGGCAGATCGCCTCGGCCATCGACATCATGGTGCATCTCAGCCGCTTCCGCGACCGCAGCCGCAGGGTGGCGGAAATTTGCGAAGTGGCGGGCTGCGAATTCGGGGAAATCGAACTCAGGACGCTGTTTCGGTTCGAGGAGGATGCCGGCGGCGGGAAAGACGGTCCGGATCCGGACGCGCCGGCGCAACCCGGCAAGGCGGTGTCCGGACGTCTGGTCAAGGTCGGGCAGCTCAGCCGCATCCGGAAACTGACGTTCGCGGGATTCGGAATGCCGGGAGAGGATGCGGCGGCGGCCAAGCGGGGGCTGACAGGCACATGAGAGGGATCAGGGAAAGCGAAAAGCCGGCGGATTATCGGCAATACCGCTTGACGCGGGCGCAGCGGTTCGCGTTTGCCTTGGCCGGGTGCGCGGCGGTTTTCGGTGCCGGATGGTTCGTCTACGGTCATCCGCTGGCGGGGGTTCTGCTGTCGCCGGCGGGCTTGCTGGCGCCCCGGGCGGCGGCGGGCGTTCTGCTGAAACGCCGCAGGGAGCGGCTGCGCAAGGAATTCAAGGACATGCTGCAGGCGCTCTCGGCGCTGCTGGCCGCCGGGCGTTCCGTGGAAAACGCCTTTCAGGCGCTGGAATCCGAACTGGGGCTCATGATGGCGCACGGCCGATCGGATCTGCTGCGGGAAATCCGCGCCATCGCCGCCCGTCAGCGCAACGGCTTGCCCCTTGAAGAGGCTTTGCGGGACTTTGCCGAGCGGGCGGGTATGGAAGAAGTCGACCGGCTGGCGGAGGCGCTGGCCGTCTGCAGGAAAACCGGCGGCGATCTGGTCGACGTCGTGCGCCGAACCTCCTCCTGGATCGGCGAAAAAATGGAGGTGGAATTGGAAGTGGCGGTCGTGACGGCGCAGAAGCGGTTTGAAGCCCGGATGATGATGGC
>LZRV01000108.1 GCA_002159065.1 Paenibacillaceae bacterium ZCTH02-B3
CCCCACCCGCCGGTGACGGGCGCCGGGGAAGCCGCCTCGGCGGTGACCGGCCCGGCTTCGGCGACGGCCATGCCGTCACCGGCGGGAGCTTCGGCCGCGGCGGAAGTTCCGGCCGTTGCGAAAGGCGCCGCTTCCGGCGCGGCGCCGCGGGAAGCGACGGTGCTCTTCGGCTCCCAGTCCGGCAACAGCCAGAAGCTGGCCAAGCAATTGGCCGCGAAGCTTGAAGAGCGGGGGTACAAGGTCGCGCTGTCCGCGATGAACGCCTTCAAGACGAACGAACTGAAAAACGTCCGGAACCTGTTCATTGTGGTCAGCACCCACGGCGAAGGCGATCCGCCGGACAACGCCAGATCGTTCTACGATTTTCTGCACGGCAAACGGGCGCCCAGGCTGGACGGGGTGCGTTTTTCCGTGCTGGCCCTCGGAGACAGCTCCTATGAGTTTTTCTGCAAAACGGGCAAGGACTTCGATGAGCGGCTGGAGGAATTGGGCGGCGTTCGGCTGGCCCCCCGCGTTGACTGCGACGTCGATTTCGAACAGCCGGCGGCGGCGTGGATGGAGTCGGCTCTCAAGGCGCTGGAGGAGGCGGCGGCCGGAGAAGCGCCCGCGGGCGAGGAGCAAGAGGCACGGCGGCCGGCAAACGGCGCCGCGCCGGCGGCCGCGTCGCTGGCGGTGAACGGTGCCGCCGCATCGGCGGCCTCGCTGCAAGCGGCATACAGTGCCGCCGCGTCGTCGGCCATTCCCCAGCCGGCAGGCGCTGCGCAGCAAGCGGTCCAGGGTTTCGCTCCGTCCGCCGCTCCTGTTCCGGCGCCGGCGCTGGCGGGCACAGCCCCTGCCTTGGGCTTCGTGCCGGTATTTTCCGTATGGGGACCGGCCCCCGGTTATGCCGTTATCCCGGGCTGGGGAGCATATCCCGGCTGGGCGGCATACCCGGCGGCGTTTCCCGGCGCGGCGCCGGGTATGGTTCCGGGGATCGGCCCGGCCAACGGCGCCGCTTCAGCCGGACCGGCTGCGGTCGTCTCTCCGTTCGCGGCGGCGGCAGCGGGCATCGCCGCGCCCGCCGCGCCGGCGGCAACCCCTGCAGCGTCTGCGGAACCGGCCTGGTCGAGGTCCAATCCTTTCCACGCCGAAGTGATCGAGAACCTGAATCTGAACGGCCGCGGTTCGGACCGCGAAACCCGTCACGTGGAACTGTCGCTGGCCGGTTCCGGCCTCCAGTATGAACCGGGCGACTGCCTGGCCGTCATTCCCGGGAACCGTCCGGAGCTCGTGGACGAATTGATCCGGGAAGCGGGGTGGCGGGCGGAAGAACCGGTGCCGGCGGACGAAAACGGCGCGGAGGTCCCGCTCAGGGATGCCCTTTTGAAACAATTTGAAATCACCGTGCTCACCCGGCCGCTGTTGGAAAAAGTGGCGGAGGCCTTCGGGGCCGTCGGCGTGCGGGAACTGCTGGCGCCCGGGAAGGAGCGGGAACTTAAGGAATACCTGCAGGGACGGGACCTGCTCGATCTCATCCGGGACCACGGGCTGAAGGGCGTGCCGGCGCGGGAGCTGGTGCGGCTTCTGCGAAAGATTCCGGCCCGCAAATATTCCATCGCCAGCAGCCTGAAGGCGTTCCCGGACGAGGCGCACCTGACCGTGCGGGTGGTGCGGTACCACGCCCACGGCCGCGACCGGTACGGCGTCTGCTCCACATATCTGGCCGAGCGGGCGCAGCCGGGCGATACGGTGCCGGTGTACGTGCATCACAATCCCAACTTCAAGCTGCCGGCCGACCCCGGCGCGCCGATCGTCATGATCGGGCCGGGAACGGGCGTGGCTCCGTTCCGCGCGTTCCTGCAGGAGCGGGAGGCGACCGGCGCCGGCGGCAAGACGTGGCTCTTTTACGGAGACCGGCATTTCCGCACGGATTTCCTGTACCAGACGGAGTGGCAGCGCTGGCTCAAGGACGGCGTGCTGACCCGGATGGACGTGGCCTTTTCCCGCGATACCGAACGGAAGGTGTACGTGCAGCACCGCATGCTGGAGCAAAGCCGGGAGCTTTTCCGCTGGCTGGAAAACGGAGCGTACGTGTATGTGTGCGGCGACGAGAAAAACATGGCGCCCGACGTGCACGCCGCGCTGCTTGCCGTGCTGCAGAAGGAAGGCGGCCTGAGCGAGGAAGCGGCCCGGGAGCGGCTGGACGAGCTGCAGCGGCAGAACCGGTATCAGCGCGACGTGTACTGACAACGGGATGCAAAGGGGAGACCTTGGAATGGCACAGGACCGGCTTTCCGCGTCGCGGAACCTTCCGCCCAGCGACGTGGAAAAAATCAAGCTGGAGAGCAACTACCTGCGGGGGACGATCCCGGAAAGCCTGGAAGACCGGATCACCGGCGCGGTGTCCGCGGCGGACGACCGGCTGCTGAAGTTTCACGGCACGTACCAGCAGGACGACCGGGACTTGCGGCTGGAGCGGGAAAAGCAGAAGCTGGAACCCGCCTATCAGTTCATGGTGCGCGTGAGGGCCCCCGGCGGCATCGTCACGCCGCAGCAGTACCTCGTGCTGGACGATCTCGCGCAGCGTTACGCGGGCGGCACGATGCGTCTCACCACCCGCCAGTCGATCCAGTTCCACGGCGTCCTGAAATGGAACCTGAAGCGGACGATCCGCGAGGTGAACGAGGCGCTGCTCACCACGCTGGCCGCGTGCGGCGATGTGAACCGCAACGTCATGTGCAACCCGAACCCACACCAGTCGGAAGTGCACGAAGAGGTGTACGAGTGGGCGAAACGGCTGAGCGAGCACCTCATGCCGCGAACGAAGGCCTACTATGAAATCTGGCTGGACGGGGAAAAGGCGGTGGACAGCCGCGACGAGGACAGCGTGAAGCATCCGCGCCTTCCCCGGACGCCCGGGGTGGCCGAAAGCCTGGAACGCAAGGGCGGAGGCTACAGCGACGACGAAACGGAGCCGGTCTACGGACCGACCTACCTGCCGCGCAAGTTCAAGATCGGCATCGCCGTGCCGCCTTCGAACGACGTGGACGTTTTTTCGCAGGATCTCGGGTTCATCGCCATCGTGGAAAACGGAAAACTCGCGGGCTTCAACGTGGCGGTCGGCGGCGGCATGGGCATGACCTACGGCGATCCGCTCACGTATCCGCAGCTGGCGCGGGTGATCGGGTTCCACCGTCCCGAGCGGATTCTCGAAGTGGCGGAAAAGGTCGTCACGATCCAGCGGGATTACGGCAACCGCGCCATCCGCAAGTACGCCCGCCTGAAATACACGATCGACGACCGGAGCGTCGAATGGTTCCGGGACGAGCTGAACCGGCGCCTGGGGTGGGAGCTGGAAGAGCCCCGGCCGTTCAGGTTCGAGCACAACGGCGACCGCTACGGCTGGGTGAAGGGCAGCAACGGCAAGTGGCACCTGACGCTGTTCATCCAGAACGGGCGGATCCGGGACTGGGACGACTATCCGCTCATGACGGGCCTCAGGGAGATCGCGAAGGTCCACGACGGGGATTTTCGCCTGACGCCGAACCAGAATCTGATCATCGGCAACGTGTCTCCGCGGAACAAGCGCAAGATCGAGGCCTTGGTCCGGAAGTACGGCCTGACCGACGGGCGGCAGCACTCCGCGCTGCGGCGCAACTCCATCGCCTGCGTGGCCCTGCCCACCTGCGGCCTGGCGATGGCGGACGCGGAGCGGTATTTGCCGGAGCTGCTGGACAAATTGGAAGGGTTGCTCGACGAGGCCGGCCTGCGCGAGGAGGAAATCGTCATCCGCATGAGCGGCTGCCCCAACGGCTGCGCGCGGCCGGCGCTGGCGGAGATCGCCTTTACCGGCAAGGCGCCGGGCAAATACAACCTGTACCTGGGCGGCAGTTTCACGGGCGACCGGCTGAACGTCCTGTACCGGGAAAACATCGGCGAAACGGAAATCCTGGAGACGCTGGCGCCGATCTTCCGGCGCTACGCGGCGGAACGCCTGCCGGGCGAGCGCTTCGGCGACTTCGTCATCCGCGCCGGCTATGTGCGGGAGGTCCGCGACGGCCGGGAGCTGCACGCCGCCGGACAGGAGGCGCTCGCCGCCTCCCCCGGAAGCCGGTAAGGACATGTTGCGGGTCGTGCCGGCGAAACGGTGAAGGTCGAATCGAAAGGAAAATCCGGACAAACAAAGGTCCGGGTCAGACGGAAAACACACTCCCGCGCGCGATCCATCGCCACGATCGCCGTGGGAGTTTTGCATGCGACAGGATGGACGCGCAGACGTCCGGATAGGCGTCATGCCCGGCTGTCATCCGGGTTCCACCGGATAACGGAGAAGGCGGAAAAACGGAAAACAGACTCTTTATGTCATCCGGGGGATTCGATAAACTGGAAAAAGAATGGAAAGTGCGCCGTTTACGCTTTCGGCGCGGGCCGGGCCTTTGCCTTCGCTTGCGGTCAGACCTTTGCTTGCCGGAGAAGCGGAAAAGGCGGAAGCCGGCGGTTTCGAAAGAGGTTTGGGGCTGACCAACAAGGAGGCGCATGATGCGAAAAAAAGCTTTGTTTTGGGCGTGTGCGTTCATTATGGCATGCACGTCTGCCGTACTTGCCAACAGCATAGGGTTGAAATCCAGCGACAGCGCTCCGGATGTCGAAGGGACAAAGGTTCCTGTTCCGGAGCTCTCCCGGCAAGAAGCGCCCAAAAATGCCGAAGCTGAAGTCAATCCATTCCCTGAATCTATCACGGACCCGGACAAGCTCGCCAACCTGTTGCAGACCGGCGATCTTGCAAGTCTGGTCGAAGACGGCATTTTTCAGGGAAATGAGAACGCCAGCCTTGCGCTTGATTATCCGGACGGGAAGCTGTATGTAAACAAAACCTTCATTAACGGCGCGATTTTGCTGACTCCCCAAAAAGGAAAGCCAAATCCCGGATTGGTTCACGCGAATGATTTCCGTTTCTATGTCTTCGCCGGTCCGGCAGGCGATCTCTATCTCCTGGAACCCGAAACCCTTTCAATCAGGCAAATCTCGAGCGTTGAAACGGATGGCTATTCGAAAGAGGACCTTTTGGCCGTTGCCCAGCCCGGCGGCGCATTATTGTGGGCATACGATCCATTGATCAGCGGCGACAACGAACTGATTTCCTACATGTCAAATCGCCGTTCCATCCGGCATGGGGAAAATGATGAGGATATCTGGGTGATTGACCTGAACAGCGGCCGGGAAAACATGGTTGTCGAGCATGCGCGGGCGCTTTTGTGGTACCATCGTACGCTTTTTTTCCTCGACCATGTGACAAACAGCATTGGCAGTTATGACTTCGATAAACAATGGATCGAAGAAAAAATAGCAAACGTTGAGTTGTATCAGCCGCTAAACCACAACATCCTTGCATTCACCCATCCGAATGACCAGACGATATTTTTTTACAATATTTCAAATAACGAAACCGCCAAGATGCAAGCGGATCCTTCAAGCAGAGTCACATTTCATTTTCGTGTGTCGCCCGATGACAAACAGATCCTGGGAACGATGTTCACGGACCGAAGGGATCCAAATTCCCGGGTTCTGTTTGTGTACGATGTTGAAACTTCCGAAGTCAGGCACATCAAGATACCCGGCAAACGGCCCGATTTGGCCGAGATTCGCGGATGGGTGGACCATGAGGAATTTATTGTGATCCTGCGTTCTGATGATGGCGATTCACAAGCAGTACGGATAAATTCAATGACCGGGGAGATAACCGGCCACATTCCGCAGGTTTATACGCCCCCATGAGGTTCGATTTTCTCGTCTCCATTTCTTCCACCCCGTTGGCGGGCGAAGCTGCGGACTTCCGTCCGGTTGGGGAGTTGCGGGTTCCCGGCCGGTGAGCAAGCCGCGCATTCCAAAAAAACCCGGATCACAGCCGTCGATGCTCCCGCGCGATCCGCACGGGGGACGGCCGGTCCGGGTTTTGGGTCACGCGGCGGCAAGCCGCCTCAGTGTCCGCTCGTCAGCTCCGTCCAGTAGCGGTCGTATTCCTGCAGCATGTCGCCGACATCCACAAGCCACTCCGTCCGGGCCAGGTCCTCGTCGCTGGTGAAAATCGTCTTGTTGGACAGGTACTCCTCGCTGTGGTAGGGGCGGGATTTTTCGTTCGGGTTGCCGTAGCCGATGGATTCGAAATTTTTCGCGCTCACTTCCGGATCGAACAGGTAGTTGATGAACTTCTCGGCGAGCTCCTTGTTCTTGGCGCCTTTCGGAATGGCGATGGTGTCCGCCCAGATGGTGGCGCCTTCCTTCGGCACGACGAACTCCATGTCGGGATTTTCCGCCTGCACGAACGCCGCGTCGCCCGACCACAGGGTGCCGATCCACACTTCTTCCGCGATGAATTTTTGCTTGATGTTGTCCGTGTCGAAGGCCAGCACGTTCGGCACCAGCGCCTTGAGATCGTCCACGGCCTTCCGCAGTTCGTCCGGGTTCTGCGTGCTGTTGGAGAAGCCGTTTTTGATCAGCGCCATGCCGATCACCTCCCGCGAATCGTCCAGCAGCACGACCTTGCCCTTGTAGGCCGGGTTCCACAGGTCTTCCCAGCTGTCGATTTCGTCCGTGACGTACTTTTTGTTGTACGCGATGCCCGTCACGCCCCACGTGTAGACGATGGAATACTCGCCGGTCGGGTCGAAGGGCGGCGCGGAGAACGTCGGCACGATGTTGGCCGCGTTCGGGATGTTGGCCTTGTTCAGCTTCTCCAGGAGGCCGAGCTGGATCATCGTGCCGACCATGTAGTCGGACGGCTGGATGATGTCGTACTGGCTGTCGCCGGCCTGCAGTTTCGCCAGCAGCTCTTCGTTGCTGGAATAGGTGTTGTAGTTGATTTTGGCGTCAAACTGTTTTTCGAACTCCTCAAGCACCTCTTCGTCAAAATTGTCGGTCCAGCTGAACACGTTCAGCGTCTGTTTGGACCCTCCGCCGCATCCGGCAATAAGCAGCGCAAGCGCCATCATCAGGACGGCCGCCGAAAGCGGCCTCGCAAACCGCCGTTTGTCCAATGGATCATCAGGTCTCCTTTCGTTTTGGCTGAACGGCCCGGGACGGCGTTTCGCCGCGCCGGCGCGCCAGTTCCGCGCCCGCAAGAAGCAGGATCGTGACGGCGACCATGAGCGCGGACAAGGCGTTCACTTCCGGCGAGACGCCGCGCTTGACCAGGCCGTAGATGTACAGAGGCAGGGTGGTGGATTCCGGTCCGGCGACGAAAAACGTGATGACGAAATCGTCCAGCGACATCGTGAACGAAAGCAGCATCGCCGAGACGATCGCCGGCACCAGGAGGGGGAGCGTCACGCGGAAAAACGCCTGCCGCGGCGTCGCCCCGAGATCATAGGCCGCTTCTTCCAGTTCCCGTCCGATGCCGGACAGCCGGGCGAGCACGAACAGCACGACCACCGGGACGCAGAAGGTGACATGGGCGGCGATGACCGTCCACTTGCCGAGCGGGATCGAAAGCCGGGAAAACAGGATGAGCAGCGCAAGGCCCATGAAAATGTCCGGCATCAGCTGCGGCAGGTAAAACAGTCCGCTCCACAAAGCCCGCCGCCGGAGCCGGTGCAGCCAGACCGCGGCCGGCACGCCGAGCAGGGCGGCGATCACGGTGGACATCGCCGCGATGTACAGGCTGTTGCCGAGGGCTTCCAGCACGCGTTCGTTGCCGAACAGCGACACGTACCATTTCCAGGTGAAGCCCGACCAGGCCGCGTTGATGCGGGAATCGTTGAACGAATAGGCGATGAGCACCACGAGCGGCGCGTGGAGCACGGCCAGCATGGCGGCGGAGTACGCGGCGACGGCCCGGCGGTACACGTTGCGGCTGGTCACACCGCGGTTTGCGCGCTCCATCCGGCCTGCCGGTTCCCGGCCCGCACCGCCAAGATCCGTTTCGTTGCGCCCCATGTCATATCGGCTCCTTTCCGCCGGCCGTGCGGAAGGCCCGGTACATCAAGGCGATCATCGCCAGCGACGCGAGGGTCAGGACCACGGACATCGCCGAGCCGAACGGCCAGTTCCGCGCCGAGAGGAACTGGTTCTGGATGACGTTGCCGATCAGGGCCGATTGCGCGCCGCCCATGACCTCCGGCACGACGAACATGCCGGCGGAAGAGACGAACACCAGCGTGGCGCCCGTCAGCACCCCGGGCATCGTGAGCGGCAGCGTCACATGCCGGAAGGCGCGCAGCGGCGTCGCCCCGAGGTCGTAGGCCGCTTCCAGCTTGCGCCGGTCCAGCCGCTCCAGCGAGATGTACACGGGAAGCACCATGAAAGGCAAAAGGCCGTACACCATGCCGAGCAGGACGGCGCCGTCGTTGTACAGAAGCGGCAGCGGCTGCGAGATCAGGCCCAGCTTCATGAGCGCCGTGTTCACCACGCCCTGCGCGCGCAGGAGAATAACCCAGGCGTACGACCGGATCAGAAAGTTGATCATGAACGGCAGGATGACAAGAAAAAGCCACACCCGCTGCCGGCGCCGGCTTTGCCGGGAAATGTGGTAGGCGAGAGGATAGCCCAGCACCAGGCACAGCAGGGTGACGGCCGCCGCCACGATCAGCGAATCCAGCAGGATGCCCATGTACAAGGGGTCGGCCAGCCGCCGGTAGTGTTCCAGGGTGTATTCCGGCAGGATTTCCCCGAGGGTGCCGCGTTTCCGAAAAGAAAGAAGCACGACGAGAACCGTCGGCACCACGAAAAACACGATCATCCACGCCAGCGGGAAAAACGCGAGTATGCCGCCCCTTTTCAGCAACTAAGCGTCACCTCATGCTCCGGCGCCCAGCGGATGGCGACGCGCTCGCCTTTGCGCAGGGGCGGCCGGGATCCGGCGGTGTCGCAGGAGATGACGATGCGCCGGTCGCGGCCGGACGGATAGACCGATTCCGCGTCGTCGAACAAGGGCAGGGCGCCGGAGACGAGCGGCTCGTCGGCGTCCACGCGGACGAACGTCTTGCGCAGGCCGCCCACGAACACGATGTCCTGCAC
>LZRV01000109.1 GCA_002159065.1 Paenibacillaceae bacterium ZCTH02-B3
TCTTCCGGGACGGTCTTCTCCGGCATGAAACCTCCTCCCGGCCGGCTTCATCCGCTTTTCCCGCCGGCACGGCTTGGTCTATACTTGGGGCAACGCATGGAAGGAATGGAGAAACCATGACGGAGACGATGACGACACTGGAGGAATGGCGGACATGGCGGCGGAGAGGATACAACATGCTCCCTTTGCTCAGGCGCGTGCCGCTTGGGCCGGGTGAGGACCGGCCGGCGGGATGGAGCGGAGCGTGGACGGCCGCGCATCCGCACGCGATCATCCTCGAGAGCGGCAAGGACGGCCGGTACACGTATCTCGGCCTCAGGCCGTCGGCCGTGCTGCGCGGAAAGGGAAGCGAAGCCGAGGCGTTGGAGACGGCCGGAGTTGCGGCCGGGCCGGCGGGCTCGGCGGCCGGCCGTGCGGAAACGGCGTCAGGCGGCGCCGGAGCCGGCGTGCGGAGGGAAACGGCGCGGCGGCGATTTGCCGGCAAGCCCCTGGACGTCGTACGCGCCTGGATCGCGGAGCGCAAAGGGCCGGCGCTGCCGGACGGGCCGAAATGGACAGGCGGCATCGCGGGGTTCTTGGGCTACGACATCGCCCGCTCCATCGAGCGGCTGCCCGAAATGGCCGTCGATGACCTCGGCCTGCCGGATTATCTGTTCCTGCGGCTGGACGAACTGTGGATCATCGATCACGAGGCGCGGGAGCTCATTCTTGCCTGCCAAGCGAGGGTGCCGGACGAGACGGACGACGGCGGACTGGCCGTCCAGTATGAGGAAGCGTTGCGGCATACCGCCCGGATGCGTGAAATCTGGGACGGGATTGCGGCGGCGGCCGGATCGCCGGAAGCGCAGGCGGAACGCGAGCGGATGCGGGAACTGCTGGCGCGGGAACAGGCGAATTTCGACCCGGAGACGTTCGGCGAAGTCCGCCTGGCCATGACCAAAGAGGCGTTCATGGAAGCGGTGCGCCGCATCCGGCGGTACATTGCGCAAGGGGACGTGTTCCAGGTCAACCTCTCGCTCAGACAGAGCCGGCGGCTGGGGGTGAGCGCCGAGACGCTGTACGAATGGCTTCGGCTGATCAATCCCTCTCCTTACATGGGGTTTCTCCGGGCGCAGGATTTCCGGCTGGTGTCGGCCTCGCCGGAATTGCTCGTCCGGCTGGAGAGAGGACGCCTCGCGACCCGGCCCATCGCCGGCACCAGGCCTCGCGGGGCCTCGCCGGAAAAAGACGCGCGGCTCGAGGCGGAACTGCTGAACAACTCCAAGGAGCGGGCGGAACATTTGATGCTGGTGGATCTGGCCCGCAACGATCTCGGCAGGGTGGCCCGGTTCGGGACGGTTCGCGTGCCGGAATTCATGACGGTGGAGCGGTATTCCCACGTCATGCACCTGGTGTCCCAGGTGGAAGGGGATCTGGTCCCCGGCAAGGACGCCTTCGACGCGCTGGCTGCCGTGTTCCCCGGCGGGACGATCACGGGCGCGCCGAAAATCCGCACCATGGAGATCATCGAGGAGCTGGAACCGGTGCGGCGCGGCCCGTACACCGGCTCCCTCGGGTGGATTGACTACTCCGGCAATATGGAATTTAATATTATTATCCGTACGGTGACCGTCCGGGACGGCGTCGCCCATATCCAGACGGGCGCCGGCATTGTGATCGATTCCGACCCCCTGCGGGAATACCGGGAGTGCCTCCACAAGGCGGAGGCGCTGTGGAAGGCGGTCCGGTGCGCCGAGACGGCCGCGGGTGCGGCGGGGAAAGTTTGGGCGGCGCAGACGAAAACGGACGGCGCGGACGGAAAGCGAGGGAACCGGCCATGATTTTGGTCATCGACAATTACGATTCCTTCACCTACAACCTGGTCCAGTACCTGGGAGAACTGGGCGAAGAAATGGTTGTCCGGCGCAACGACGAAATCGGACTGGACGAGATCGCGGCGATGCGGCCGGACCACATCGTGCTGTCCCCGGGGCCGTGTACGCCGAATGAGGCCGGCATTTGCCTTGCCCTCATTGAACGGTTCAAAGGCGAAATTCCGATCCTGGGCGTCTGCCTCGGGCATCAGGCCATCGGCCAGGCGTTCGGCGGCGAAGTCGTGCGCGCCGACAACCTGATGCACGGCAAGACGTCGGAAATTTACCACGACGGGCGCACCCTCTTTCGGGGGCTGCCGTCTCCGTTTACCGCCACCCGTTACCATTCCCTGATTGTGCGGCGGGAAACGCTGCCGGATTGCCTGGAGATCAGCGCCGAAACCGCGGCGGGTGAAATCATGGGCATCCGGCACCGGGAATACCCGGTCGAAGGCGTGCAGTTCCATCCCGAGTCGATCATGACGAAGCATGGGATGGACCTGCTGCGCAATTTCCTGACCTGCTACCGGGCGGGCGCGCGGACATGATGGTATTGCTCGACGGACAGCTGAAAAAACGGGAAGAAGCCGTGATCTCCGTGTTCGATCACGGTTTTTTGTACGGCATGGGACTGTTTGAGACGTTCCGCACTTACGGGGGGCGGCCGTGGCTGCTGGAGCGGCACGCCGCGCGGCTCGCCCGGGGATGCCGGACGCTGGGCATCGCCTGGGAGCCGGATCCGGAGCGGATGCGCGCGGACATCGCCCGGCTGCTTGCGGCGAACGGCCTAACGGACGGCTACATCCGCTGGTCGGTGTCGGCGGGGGAAGGCGGCATCGGGCTGACCGCGAATCCCTATCTGCGGCCGACGGAAGTGGTGTACGCGAAGGCGCTGCCTTCCGGCGGAGACCCGTCTTCCCGTCCCGGCAAGACGCTGCGCCTGCTTCGCCTTCCGCGAAGCACGCCGGAAAGCCAGGAGCGGATGAAATCGGTCCAATACATCAATAATATGCTGGGTAAACGGGAGCTGGCCGCGGGCGGGGCGGAGCCGGGGACGGAAGGGCTGTTCCTCGATCCGCAGGGCCGCCTGTGCGAGGGCCTGGTCAGCAATCTGTTCTGGCTCGCCGGCGGGACGCTGCACACGCCGTCAACGGATACCGGGGCGCTCCCGGGCGTTACCCGGGAGTTCGTCATGGAGATGGCGAGGAAAAGCGGCGTCGCCGTGCGGGAGGGATGGTATGTTCCGGATGATTTGCGGCGCGCGGAGGAAATTTTCGTGACCAATTCGATCCAGGAAATCGTGCCGGTGACGCGGGTGGAAGACGAGGAAGGGAAACCTCTGTGGTCCGGCGGGACGGGTCCCGCGACGCGGCGTTGGATGGAGGAGTACCGCCGGATGGCGGAAAAGGGGGAAACGCGATGATCCGGCCGCCGGTGCACGAACGGACTTACGTTTTCGCGGACGGGCTGCGGCTTGAGCTTGGCAAGCGCACGCTGATCATGGGCATTCTGAACGTGACGCCCGACTCGTTCTCCGACGGGGGAAAATACCTGGATGTCCGCGCCGCCGTGGAGCGGGCGAAACAGATGGAGGATGAGGGCGCCGACATCATCGACATCGGCGGCGAATCCACCCGGCCGGGGCATGAGCCGGTATCCCTGGAGGAGGAGCTGCGGCGCGTCCTGCCGGTGATCGAGGCGGTGCGGCGGGCCGTGCGGCTGCCGATCAGCATCGACACGTACAAGGCGGAAACGGCCCGTCGCGCGATGGAAGCCGGCGCGCACATCATCAATGACGTCTGGGGCTTCAGGCGCGATCCCGAAATCGCCGCGGTGGCGGCGGCTTGCGGATGCCCCGTCGTGCTGACGCACAACCGCGAGCGGCCGGTCTATCGCGATCTCATGGCCGATGTGCTGGAGGATCTGCGGATATCCGTGGGCATCGCGCGTGGCGCGGGGGTGGAGGACCGGAACATCTGGCTCGACCCCGGCATCGGTTTTGCCAAAGAATATGAAGACAACCTGATTGTTATGCGCCGCCTGGATGAAATTGTCCGGATGGGATACCCTGTCTTGCTGGGCACGTCGCGCAAGCGGTTCATCCGGCACACGCTGGGACTTCCCGTGGACGACGTGGTGGAAGGGACGGCGGCCACGGTGGCGCTGGGCATCGCCCAGGGCTGCCAGATCGTGCGGGTGCACGATGTGAAGCAGATGAAGCGGGTGGCCGCCATGGCGGACGCCATCGTGTACGGACCCGCCGCGGCGCCCGCGGAAAGGAGCGTGTGAGATGGACCGGATGCGGATTCAGGCGATGGAATTTTTCGGCTATCACGGGGTTTTTCCGGAAGAAAACAAACTGGGACAGCGGTTCATCGTGGATCTGGAGCTGGCGCTGGACCTTACGCCCGCGGCGCAATCCGACGATCTGTCCCGGACGGTCAACTACGCGGACGTCCATGAAACGGTGAAGCGCATCGTGGAAGGTCCGCCCTGCAAGCTGATCGAGACGCTCGCCCACAAGATTGCAACGGAGATATTGACCACTTATACTATTATCAACGAAGCGACCGTGGCGGTCACCAAGCCGAATCCGCCGCTCGATATCCGTTTCGACGGCGTGACGGTGGAGATCCGCCGCAGGCGCGGGCCGGACGGCGGCATCGTGCCGGTCGCGTGACGGCGGTGGATGGCCAATGGATGCGGTCGAGCGGGAGGCCTACATCGGTCTCGGCGCCAATCTCGGCGACCGGGAGGCCGCCCTGCGCGAGGCGGTCCGTCTGCTGGACGCCGCGGAAGGCGTGCGCGTCCTTCGCGTCTCGCCGGTGTACGAAACGGACCCGGTGGGGTATACAGATCAACCGGAATTTTTGAACATGGCGGTTGCCGTCGGGACGACCCTGTCGCCCGAAGGGCTGCTTGCGCTTTGTCTCGGCATCGAGCGGCGCATGGGAAGGGTGCGGACGATTCGCTGGGGACCGCGCCCGATCGATCTGGATTTGCTGGCGTACGACGGGGTGCGCATGGAAACGGAGCGGCTTACGCTTCCCCATCCGCGCCTCGCCGAACGCGCCTTTGCGCTGGTGCCGCTGCGCGACGTGTGGCCCGAAGGCCGCGCGTTCCCGTGGACGGACGCGCCGGCGCTGCGCGAACCGGACGGCGTGCGCCTGTGGAAGAGCAGGGAGGATTTTTGGGTTATAAAATGAAGAAGCAAAAGGAGGCTGACGGGGATGCTGAAGATCGGCGACGTTGAACTGCGCAACAACGTGGTGCTGGCGCCCATGGCGGGCGTCTGCAATCCGGCGTTTCGCCTGATCGCCAAGGAGTTCGGCTGCGGGCTCGTCTGCGCCGAGATGGTCAGCGACAAGGCGATTCTGCACGGCAACCGGCGCACGATGGACATGCTGTACGTGGACGAACGGGAGCGCCCGCTCAGCCTGCAGATTTTCGGCGGCGACAAGGAATCGCTGGTGGAAGCCGCCAGGTTTGTCGACAAAAACACCAACGCCGACATCATCGACATCAACATGGGGTGCCCGGTGCCCAAGGTGACGAAATGCGACGCCGGCGCCAAATGGCTGCTTGACCCGAACAAGATTTACGACATGGTGGCCGCGGTGGTGGACGCCGTGGACAAACCGGTGACGGTCAAGATGCGCATCGGCTGGGACGACAAGCACATCTACGCGGTGGAGAACGCCCGGGCCGTGGAGCGCGCGGGCGGCGCGGCGGTCGCCGTGCACGGGCGCACCCGGGAGCAGATGTACACCGGCAAGGCCAACTGGGATGTCATCCGCGACGTCAAGCAGGCCGTGTCCATCCCCGTGATCGGCAACGGGGACGTGTTCACCCCCGAGGACGCAAGGCGGATGCTGGACCATACCGGCTGCGACGGGGTCATGATCGGCCGCGGCGCCCTCGGCAATCCCTGGATGCTGTACCGCACGGTGCACTATCTGGAGACGGGCGAACTTCTGCCGGAGCCGACGCCGGAAGAAAAAATCCGCATCGCCCTCCTGCATCTGGACCGGCTGATCAAGCTGAAGGGCGAACTTCAGGCGGTGAAGGAGATGCGCAAGCATCTGGCCTGGTACCTCAAGGGGCTGCCCGGCGCGGCCCGCGTCCGCGAGCGGATCATGGAGCTGACCACGCGGGACGCCATCGCCGAAGAGCTGTGGACGTATGTCCGCCGGCTGGGCGAAAACGCGTACGGCGAGGAAGCCGTTACCGCCGGCGGGTCGGCGGACAACGGGGCCGAATTGACAATCGCCGGAGCATGAAATATAATTTGAACCAATATTCAAGCGGGATCAAGGGAGAATGCGCTTTCACGAAGGTGTCATGCCTTTTGGAACCGCCATATATTGATTAGCAGCCTCGGATGCGAGGCGTGCATCATTTTTCAGGACGGGAGAGCGGTACGATGAGCGACAAGGAAGTTCTTTTGACGCCGGATGGGCTGAAGAAACTGGAAGAGGAACTGGAAACCCTCAAATCGGTCAAGCGCCGCGAAGTGGCCGAACGCATCAAGATCGCCATCGGGTACGGAGACATCAGCGAAAACTCCGAGTATGAAGACGCCAAGAACGAGCAGGCTTTCATCGAGGGGCGCATCATCACGCTGGAGAAAATGTTGCGCAACGCGCGCCTCATCAACAACGACGAAATCGACACGAACGTGGTCGGCATCGGCACGACCGTGGTCGTGGAAGATATGCAGTACGGCGAAGTGATGGAATACACCATCGTCGGTTCCGCCGAATCGGACCCGCTGCAAAACAAAATTTCCAACGAAAGCCCGCTGGGCAAACACATCATCGGACGCCAGAAGGGCGAAGTGGTGGACGTGCCGACGCCGGACGGCATCATCAAATACAAGATTCTGGACATCAAGAAGTAAACCGGAAACCGTTGAAACATAGCATGAAAACGGGCGCTCCGGTTTGCCGGGGCGCCGTTTGTTTTCATGAAGGAAGGAAAGGTCGGGGCCATGGATACGACGAAGCCGCAGGCGGAGGACCGCCAGGCCGAAGACGCGGGGGAACGGGGCGAGCTGTTCCGCGTCCGCCGCGAAAAATTGAACCAGCTGCGCGAACTGGGCTTTGACCCGTTCGGCGGGAAATATGAACGCACGCATTTGGCGCAGGACATTTTCGGCCGTTACGGGGACCTGGCCAAAGAGGAACTGGAAGCATTGGAAGCCGGGGTCAGCGTGGCCGGCCGTCTGATGACGAAGCGGGACATGGGCAAGACCGTGTTCGCCCACATCCAGGACCAAAGCGGCCGGATCCAGATCTACGTGCGCCGGGACGCGGTGCCGGAAGCCCAGTTCCAGGCGTTCAAGCTGCTCGACATCGGGGATCTCGTCGGCGTCCGGGGCACCGTGTTCCGGACGAACACGGGGGAACTCTCCGTCAAGGCGAGCCATGTGGAAGTGCTCACGAAGTCGCTGCTCCCGCTACCGGAGAAATTCCACGGGCTGAAGGACGTGGAAACGCGCTACCGGCAGCGTTACCTGGATTTGATCATGAATCCGGAGGTCAAGCGGACGTTCATCCTCCGCTCCCGGATCATCCAGTCCATGCGCCGCTATCTGGACGAACGGGGCTACCTCGAGGTGGAGACGCCCACGTTGCACGCCATTCCCGGCGGCGCCGCCGCGCGGCCGTTCATCACCCATCACAACGCCCTGGACATGACGCTGTACATGCGCATCGCCATCGAGTTGCACCTGAAGCGGCTCATCGTCGGCGGCCTTGAAAAGGTGTACGAGATCGGCCGGGTGTACCGCAACGAGGGCATTTCCACCAAGCACAATCCGGAATTCACGATGATGGAACTGTATGAAGCTTACGCCGATCTCGACGACATGATGCGCCTGACCGAGGACATGATCGCCCATATCGCCAGGGAAGTGCTGGGCACCACCCGCATCGTTTACCAGGGGCATGAGCTGGATCTGACCCCGCCCTGGCGGCGCGCGGCCATGACCGATCTCATCCGGGAAGCGGTCGGCATCGATTTCACCGCGCCCATGTCGGACGAGGAAGCCCGCCGGCTGGCCAAGGAGCACCATGTGCCGGTGGAGCCGCACATGACGTTCGGACATATCGTGAACGCGTTTTTTGAAACATTCGTGGAGCATACGCTCATCCAGCCGACGTTCGTGACCGGCCATCCGCTGGAGATCTCGCCGCTGGCGAGGAAGGATCCGCGGGATCCCCGATTTACCCAGCGGTTCGAGCTGTTCATCGTCGGCCGCGAACACGCCAACGCGTTCAACGAGCTGAACGACCCCATCGACCAGCGCGAGCGGTTCGAGGCGCAGCTTCGGGAGCGCGCGGCGGGCAACGAGGAAGCCCACGAGCTGGACGAGGATTTCCTCCGCGCGCTGGAGCACGGAATGCCGCCGACCGGGGGGCTCGGCATCGGCGTCGACCGCCTGGTGATGCTGCTCACCGATTCGCCGTCGATCCGCGACGTGCTCCTGTTCCCGCACATGCGGGAGCGGCCGGATTGACGATTCACATTTTGGCAGGGAAGGCGGAAAAACCCTGTTGCAAAGCGCGCGGGGACTGTGCTATATTATAAAAGCTGCCGCCGCGAGGCGGCCGGTTCGCTCTTTGAAAACTGAACACCGAGCGCAAGGACCACGATTGATTCCTTTGCAACGCTTATTGGAGCCAAGGTTGGCTTGACGAATTTCTTGGAGAGTTTGATCCTGGCTCAGGACGAACGCTGGCGGCGCGCCTAATACATGCAAGTCGTGCGGAGCGGCCGCGCGGAAGCCTTCGGGCGGAAGCGCGGAAGCTCAGC
>LZRV01000110.1 GCA_002159065.1 Paenibacillaceae bacterium ZCTH02-B3
AGCCGCTTTGCTGACAGCTGTGGAGAGCGTGTCGGCAGAGGACATCGCGCCAAAGCAGCGGAAGGACTGGGAGGAATACAAGCAGTTTCTGAAGCAACACCGGAAGCATCTGGAGGACTACCGGAAGACGCTCCAGGCGGCGGGCATCGACACGAGCGGCATGAGGCCGATGGGGAGCGCGGAAGCGCAGATGCGGATCTTTGCCAGACGGACGAAGCGAGGCGGATACAGCTGGAGCGAGCGAGGCGTCAGCGCGATGCTGCGGACAATCATGAGAGGCCGGGAAGCCGGAGTGGTCCTGGTTACGTATGGAGGCAAGACTCCAACGCCGCAGCGCTCCGTCAGCATTCGGCAGTTGCTAAGGGACGTTATACGACCGACCAAAGGATACGTTAACGGGATGATCCGGTTGCTTAGGGGGCCGTGGCAGAGTAGCACAACGGGCATGGCATTGAAAGGGCTTAGAGGATACTAATACCAGAAAAATGAAACGCCAATCCCATAAGGAAGAACACCAAAAGCGCTTACAAGGGAAAGGTTCTTTTCAAGTTCGCATCCAGAATCCAAAAAAGGTGCCCACACTAGCTTGACTCAGACGGCCGCGAACCTGCGGTTGCGCAGACGCGGCCCGCGTGTTATGCTAAGGGCAAAGAAGAACCGCAGATGCGGCAACATCCGCGGTCCGGGTGCATAGCCGCCCGAAAGGCGGCCGGCTTCGGTAAAACAGTTAAGGAAATAGACCGTTTACCGTTGCAGAGGGCGGTCTATTTCCTTTTTTTATCAAAGGATAAGGATAAGTACAACCAGCGTCGCGAATGAGATCATCAACGTCAACGCCTGGTACGTATCCAAGGGCATCCCTCCCTTCGCAGGAGGTAGCCGACCGCCCTTGCAAGCCTTCCATGCACCTGTTCCGAGTATACCATTATTTGGAGCAGGTGTTGGGAGGTTTTTTTGCGAACTTACAACCCGGACATACCTCCTGAACCTTTTCAAGCCAGCTTATCTGACCGCTGTCAGGCTCATGCGTGAGCGGAGGGAAAGTCAGGTGAAATTGCGGATCGTTTCACTTATGATATGATAAAAAAAAGTCAGACCATGAAGGAGCAGAAAGATTCGTGCGGGAAACCGTCTCCCTTCAGTCGCTCAGAAGTGTGCCGGAACTCAAATACGCCAGCAGCGCCGAGAACGTCGCCCGGTATCGAGCCATCATGCGCTTTTTTTATCAGGAATACAAGCGGTTGAGGTATTGGCTCAGACCGGAAGAGATATACGCGGGAATCATGGCCTGGGGCGTGTTGCCCGACTATACGCTGGAGCAGTGCCAGGCCGATCTGGAGCAACTGGTGGAGTGGGGCAATCTCGCGTCCCGGCATGACGGCGGAAGGTCGGCTACGGTCGAGGAATATTTGAAGAAAAAGATGCAGTACCAGTTGCGGCCCTATTCGATCGAAATCGAGCGTCTGCTCGAAACGTTGGAAAAAGTGACGGGATACGGCGGTTCGCTGGAACCGACCCTGTTCGACCGGATCATTCAGCTGCTGACCGACATCCGGTTGAAGGATGGGCAATTCGCTCCGGGAGAGGCGCTCGAATTGTGGAACCGGCTTTATGAGTCGTTCGTCCGGCTCCACGAGAACGCTGCCGATTACATGGCCAGTCTCCAGACGGCCAAGGCGGAAGAAATGATGGTGACCGAGGCGTTTCTCGTGTTCAAGGAAAAGCTGACCGATTATTTGCAAAATTTTGTCCAGGCGCTGCAGCGGTCGGCTTACAAAATAGAAGGAAATTTGCTGCAAATCAGCGGCGAGGTGAAGGACAGGTTCCTGGAACGGGTGGCGGACGACGAACTGGACAAGCCCAGGCTCGAGGAATTGCCCTCCCGCGAGAGCCTGCTCGCGGAGCTGAACCGGGGCTGGGAAAACTTGCGGCGCTGGTTCATCGGGGACGGCGTTGCCCCCAGCGAGCTGACGATGCTCGAACGGGCGACCAAGGAAGCGATCGCGCGCATCGTCCGTTGCGTGATCCGCATTCAGGAACGCAGGCGTTCGGGAGTTAGCCGCCGTAAGGAACTGGAATATCTGGCGCAATGGTTCTATCGTCTGGACGATGTGAATGAAGCGCACCGGCTGGCCGCATACGCCTTCGGCCTGTTTCCGACGAGGCACTTGCAGGGTGAAGACTTGCGGGAGTCGGATCGCGCCGACCTGTCCATGTGGGAGGAGAGCCCGAACCTCCGCACGTTGCGTTCGCGGAGCCGCAAACGCATCGGGCGCCAGGGCGCCGAACCGGTTCCGGATCACGGCGAGAAGCGGAGGCGGACGCGCGAAGCTTACCTCAGGCGGCAGGAAGAAGAGCGGAAGTTGCTGGAAGACATGCTGCGGCGCGGGTCATTCCGCATATCCGAACTTGGGACGGTGAAGGCGGGCGTTCGCCTGAAACTGCTGGAATGGATCAGCCGGTGCAACACGTCGCCGGGCCATTCCTTCGTCACGGCGGAGGGCGTCCAGATCCGGATGACCAACCACGGCACGGAGGAACGCGCCGTACTGGTCTGCGAGGACGGTGAATTGAACATGCCGGATTATCATTTGACGTTCGCCTTGTTGGCGTCGGACGCGGGCATGCGGGACGTCTGGCCGGATACGGCGCAGGAGGTCGCGGCGACGGGTGAGGGGGAAACAGGATGAAGCGTCCGACGGAGGATTCCGCCGTTCGCCGGATACGCCGGATGAACAGGTCGCGTGAGGACGCGGTATGGGAAGAGCGGCGGAAAGCGTGCATGCAGGCGCTGCTGAACCGGCCGTGGATCGTCAGGGATCAGGATCCCGAACTGTACCACTGGATCAGGGAACAGTATCAGGAATTGCGCGAATGGTTCATGGAATACGCCGGATTTCCGCTCATTGTGACGCGCTGGCTGGCGAAGCTGGAGAAAACGCCGGTTGTGGCCCATTCGTGGATGGGCTTTCCGGAATTCCGGGAACCGCTGGATTACGCATTGTTTACCTACGGTCTATGGTTTCTGGAAGGAAAAACGGAGATGGATCAGTTTCTGCTGACCGACATCGTGGAGCAGGTGCGCGAACAAATGGCCGGGCAGGGGATGTCGGTGGACTGGACGAATTATGTTCACCGGCTGTCCATGGCCAGAGCGCTCAAGAAACTGAAAGCGCTGGGGGTGCTTCTGGCGCTGGACGGGGACGAGGCGGAATGGGCGCAGGACGAAAGCCGCAACGTCCTGTACGAGTGCTCCCCGCTGGCCCGCTACGTGCTGCGCCGCTTCCCGCAGGATCTTACGCAGTACCGTTCGATGGAAGAGCTGGCGGATCCGATCCTGTACGCCGACACGCCGGAAGGCGCCGCGCTCCGGAGGCGGCACCGCGTATATCGGCGTTTTTTGCTGGAACCGGTCGTGCTCGATCGGAGCTGGAACGAGGAGGATCTGTATTACGTGATCACCCAGCGCCGTTCGTTGATCGAACAGCTGGGGAAGATGCTGGGGTGGGAAGGAAGACGCTATCGGGAAGGACTGCTGTTCTTCCACCCCGAGTTGACGTCGGAAGCCGAATTGTTCCCGACGCTCTCGGCCGTGTCCGACCTGGTGCTGCTCGTGGCGGGCGAATTGCGGCGGCTCATGCAAGAGGAATCTTCCGGCATCCGGCCGGAAAGCGACGGTTCCGTCCGCATCAGCCGAAGCACCATGGAGCATTTGCTGATTCGACTGAAAGAGCGTTACAAGGACTACTGGAGCAAGGAACAGCGCGAGGCCGCGTCCAGCGAGCTGGCCCAGCGGTGTTTTGCGCATATGGAAGAATGGGGCCTGGGTGAATGGGACGGCGCGGAGCATTTCGTCATATGGCCGGTGCTCGGCCGGTGGACGGCCGAATATGCGGCCGACGAGACGTATGGCTGACAGTGTCGAGCCTGAAACTTGGCGGTGGTGAAATGGCGAACCGGCCCGCGATTGCGCGGAGGCCAGGCGCGATACAGGGGGGCGTGATCCATGAATCTGGAAACGGCGAAGGACATGGCGACGGGAAAGGCACAGCCGGCAGCAACGGAGGAGCCGCGGCAGCCGCAGGCGAGATGGCGAATGAACCGGGCCGGTCTGCTGAATTTCTGGCATTACGACGAGGCGGAATTCCAGCTGGAGGACGGCCGGCTCATCCTGCGGGGGGCGAACGGTTCCGGCAAGTCGGTCACCATGCAAAGTTTCCTGCCGCTCGTGCTGGACGGTGACAAGCGGCCGCACCGGCTGGATCCGTTCGGTTCGCGGGATCGCCGGATTGAATACTACTTGCTGGGCGACGGCGATAACGGCAAAAATGACGCCATCGGCTACCTGTGGATGGAGTTTTTCCATGCCGGGACGGGGCTGTACAAAACGATCGGCATCGGCCTCAGGGCGCGGCGGGGCGGCCAGGTCGGGTTCTGGGGTTTTGCGCTGGAAGACGGTCGCCGCATCAACCGCGATTTCTGGCTGTACGACCGGCATCTGTGGCTGGAAACCGGCACGCGGGTTCCGCTCGGGCGGCGCGAACTGGAAGAGAAAATCGGCTCCGGCGGTCAGGTGGTCCAGGAACAGGCGGCTTATCGCGATCTGGTGAACCGGCTGCTGTTCGGTTTTCCCGACGCGGAATCGTATCAGGACCTGTTGCAGCTCATGATCCAGTTGCGCAGCCCGAAGCTGTCGAAAGATTTCAAACCGAGCGCCATTTACGAAATTTTGACCGACGCGCTGCCGCCGCTTCAGGAAGAGGAGTTGCGCCCGCTGTCGGAAGTGCTGGAGGATATGGACCAGATCGCCGACCGGCTGGATGAAATCCGGTTGCATCGGAAAGATCTGGCCAAACTGCAGCATCAATATGACCGTTACAACCGGTTCATGCTGTACACCCTTTCGGCACGCTGCCTGGAGCGCAACGCCGAATACGGAAAGCTTGCCGACGCCGTGCGGCGGACGGAAGCGGAAGCGGCGGAAGCGGCGCGGGAGAAAGCGGCGGCGGAAGCGGCGCTGGCCGGACTGGAACAACGGATGCAAACGGCGCGGGCCGAGCTGGACGTGCTGGAGAACCACGAGGCGATCGGCAAGCAGCGGGAGCTGCAAACGACGCGGGAACGGCTGGCCGAGACGGACAGAAATCTGGCGCAGGCTGGCGAACGTTTGGTTAGACAGCGCGCCCGTCTGGACGATCTGGAACGCCGCCTGGCGGCCGCTGGAGAGGAAGCGGAGCGGGCGGGCCGCGAGCAGCGCGACCTGCTGCAGGAGCTGGAAGCGATCGCCCGCGACATGGAATTCGCGGAGCATGACGTGTATCACCGGTACTGGAGCCGGGGATTGCCGGAGGATGAGGGATGGCGGGACCCGTGGCGGCGCGATCTGCGCCGCCATCGCGACGCGCTGGAAGCGGCGCTGGAGACGGCGCGGCAGGAACGGGAAGCGGCCCGTGCGGCGCAGGAACTGGAACGGGCACTGGGTGAGGCCCGCAAGGAGCGCGATGAGGCGGAACGGGAGCACGCCGCGCAGGAACGGTTCCTTGAGCGCGAGAAAGAACAGTTGCGGGACGCGATTGTGGGGTGGCGCCAATCGTTGCGCCGTCTGTGGATCGACGATGAAACCGTCCGCGAGGTGTTCGCGGCCATCAGCGAATTCGGCGGGGAGCACGCCGATCCCGACCGCCTGCGCGCGCCGGTTCGCAGCGCTTATGAGGTGCAGCGTACGGCCCTGTTCGAGGCTCGGGCCCGGATCGCGCAGGAAAGGAAGCGGTTGGAGGAGGAGAAGGACCGGCTTCAGCGGGAAAAGCAGGCGTGGGAACGGGAGCGGGAACCGGAGCCGGTTCGGCCCGAGACGAGAAGGAAAGCGCGGGCCGGCCGTCCACCGGGAACGGGTGCGCCGCTGTTTGCCGCTTGCGATTTCCGGCCGCATTTAAGCGAGGAGGAGAAAGCCCGCCTGGAGGAAGCGCTGGAGCGGGCGGGACTGCTGGACGCGTGGATCTCGCCCGACGGCCGGATCGGGGCGCTCGGGGATGACGAGGAAGAGCTGTGGATCGTGCCGCAGCCGCACGAAATCGGGTATACGCTGGCCGATCTCCTCGTTCCCGTTCCGCCGGAAGACAGCGGTCTGTCCCCCGAAACCGTCGACGCCGCGTTGCGCACGTTCCTCTGGGACGACAGCGAAAGTGCGGGGCAGGCGGTGGATCTGGCGGGGGATGGCGGCATGGCCGTGATCGGCGTTTCCGGCCGTTTCCGGCTCGGTCCGTTGGCCGGTCAGGTTGCGCGCAAGGAACGGGCGGAATTTATTGGCAAAGAAACGCGGCGGCGGACGCGGCTGATGGAAATTTCCCGCCTGGAGTCGGCGATTCAGGCTTGCAACGGCGACATCGCCCGTTGCGACGAAGCGTTGCGGTCGCTTGCCGAGCAGGAAGCGGAGCTGGAGCGGGAACTGGCACAATTTCCGGACGGCGGCAGGTTGTTCAAGGCGTTGGAGCTGCTCAACAAGGCCGCGTACCGCCTGGAAGCGCTGACGCAGCAGGAGCGGCGCGCGGAAGCGAAATGGAACGAGAAGAGAGCGGTGTGGCGGGAATGGCAGCAGCGGCTGGTCGAAGCGACCGCGCGTTGGTCCGGCCTGAAGCGGGAGCCGGAGTTGCAGGCCGCGCTCAAGGCATGCAGTGAGTATGACAGGATGTTGTCCGAATTGTATTCCGCCTGGCGGCGTCACCGGGAGGCCGCGGATACGGAGGCGCGTTGCCGGCAGGAGGCTGAAGAGACCCGGCAATCCATCGAAAATGAAGAGGCCGAACGTGAATGGCTGGAGGAAAACCGGCGCACGCTGGCGGCACAGGCGGCCCGGCTGGAACAGTTGATGGAGGAGCTGGGGATTGCGGACATCGCCCGCCAGATCGGACAGCTTCGCCAGGAACTGGCCGGGCTTGAGAGGGAAAGGAGACAAACGGCCGAGCGGTTGAACGAGATCCGGGTGCGGGAGGCGCGTCTTTCCGAACGGCTGTCAGTACAGACGGAACAGCTCGGCGCCCTGGAACGGGAACTGGATCGGGCGGTTGAGGCGTGGCGAGCGGAAATGGAGCGCCGATTGGTCGGCGAGTGGGCCGGCAGGTGGCGCCCGGATCTGGAACGGGACGCGTTGCCCAAATGGTGGAAAGAGATCGTAAGCCGCCATGAAGCGGACTTCAGCGGGCATACATCCGAAACGATGGCCAACGCGTTGCTCCGTCAGTTCAATGAAGTGCGGATGACGCTTGCGGAGTACGTGCTCGAAACGGAAGTGGAGCAGGATACCGGCAGAATCGTTGTCGTCTCGAGGCGGGACCGGACGAATCCGTTGCCGCCGCAGGTGCTGCTGGACGAACTCGCCCGGGACGAGGAGGAGCAAAGCCGGCTGCTCAGCGAGAAAGACCGGGAGCTGTACGAGGAAATCATCCTGCGCAGCGTGGGCAAGGCGATCCGCCAGCGGATCCACCGCGCCGAAAGCTGGGTGCGGGACATGAACCGGCTGATGGAGCAACGCAACACGACGAGCGGGCTTCGCCTGAAGCTGGAATGGCTGCCGAAGCCGGCGCAGAACGAGCAGCAACTGGACACCGAACGGCTGGTCGAGCTGTTGAAGCGTGACGTGCATCGCCTGCACGACGAGGAGATCGACCAGATCATCGCCCATTTTCGCTCCCATATCGGTTACGCCAGGCAGGAGGCGCAGGAGGAGAAGGAATCGCTGCGCCGGCATTTGTACGATGTTCTGGATTACCGCAAATGGTTCCAGTTCGAACTCCGCTACGCCAAGGGGGAGCAAACGGCGTTTCGGCCGCTGACGGACTCGCGGTTCAATGTGCTGAGCGGCGGGGAGAAGGCGATGGCCATGTACATTCCGCTGTTTGCGGCCACGCATTCCCGTTATTCGGACGCGCGCGCCGATGCCCCCCGCATCGTATCGCTGGACGAGGCGTTCGCAGGGGTAGACGAGGAAAACATGCGGGACATGTTCAAGCTGCTGACCGATATGGATTTTGACTACATGATGACCTCGCAGGTGCTCTGGGGCTGTTACGACACCGTGCCCAAACTGGCCATTTACGAGATTTACCGGCCGAAGGACGCGGACTGGATCACGCTGTTCCATTATCGTTGGAATGGACGTTACCGGGAATACGTTGAACCCGAAACTTACACTGACGGCAATTCGAATCCCGAAGCGTCCTAGAAAAAAAATCTAAAGAATGAAACCGACGGGAAGTGGCGGATCATGCGGGCGAATCCTCGTGACAGGGCACGCGAGTATTTTGGTCACCCGGGCTTTCGCCGGATGTTGTCGGACATTTGGCGAAAATACGCGACGCTCGAGCGGGCGGGCGGACAGGTGCGGATCGCGTCTCTGACAGAGGAGGAATGTGAAGCGATTAACGGCTTGTTTGGCTGGAACC
>LZRV01000111.1 GCA_002159065.1 Paenibacillaceae bacterium ZCTH02-B3
AGCCGCTTTGCTGACAGCTGTGGAGAGCGTGTCGGCAGAGGACATCGCGCCAAAGCAGCGGAAGGACTGGGAGGAATACAAGCAGTTTCTGAAGCAACACCGGAAGCATCTGGAGGACTACCGGAAGACGCTCCAGGCGGCGGGCATCGACACGAGCGGCATGAGGCCGATGGGGAGCGCGGAAGCGCAGATGCGGATCTTTGCCAGACGGACGAAGCGAGGCGGATACAGCTGGAGCGAGCGAGGCGTCAGCGCGATGCTGCGGACAATCATGAGAGGCCGGGAAGCCGGAGTGGTCCTGGTTACGTATGGAGGCAAGACTCCAACGCCGCAGCGCTCCGTCAGCATTCGGAAGTTGCTAAGGGACGTTATACGACCGACCAAAGGATACGTTAACGGGATGATCCGGTTGCTTAGGGGGCCGTGGCAGAGTAGCACAACGGGCATGGCATTGAAAGGGCTTAGAGGATACTAATACCAGAAAAATGAAACGCCAATCCCATAAGGAAGAACACCAAAAGCGCTTACAAGGGAAAGGTTCTTTTCAAGTCCGCATCCAGAATCCAAAAAAGGTGCCCACACTAGCTTGACTCAGACGAAAATGGAATGCGGTTTGACTTAAGTCCGAACGTCCCCCTATAATGGAACCAGCCGGTGTGCGGCCAGAGGGGGGAAAAAATGGAAGCCCGCGTGGAAAAAATCAAGCAGCTCCTGCAATCCCAGGGTTTCAAGCTGACCCCGCAGCGGGAAGCCACGGTGCGCGTGCTGCTGGAAAACGAGGAAGACCACCTCAGCGCCGAAGACGTCTTCATGCTCGTCAAGGAGAAATTTCCCGAAATCGGGCTGGCGACCGTGTACCGGACGCTGGAACTGCTCACCGAAATGCACGTGGTGGAAAAACTCAATTTCGGCGACGGCGTGGCCCGGTACGACCTGCGGACGGAGAGCAACAAGCACCACCACCATCATCTCATCTGCGTCCGCTGCGGCTCGATGACGGAAATCATGGACGACTGGCTTCTCCCCCTTGAGGAACGGCTGGAAAAGGAATACCGTTTCCGGGTGCTGGACCATCGGCTGGACTTCCAGGGCGTGTGCGCCAGCTGCCGGGAGAAGGAAGAGGCGGAGGGCAAAGAACCGTCCGGCGCCGGCGCCGAAACAGGCGTAACGTACAACGTCTAGCATTCCGGCCGACATGCGAAACTCCCCTGTTTCTCCCCAGCGGCGGGGGAAACGCGGGAGTTTGTTGCTTCCGGAAGGCATTTTCGCGATAAAGGAGGGGACGCGGATGCGGCCCATCGACCCGAAGGACGTGCAATCCCGCATCGAGCGTCTAGTAGGACAGGATTTATATTTTCACATCGAAATGACGATCGGCGCCTACGCGGCCCATTATGACGAGACGAAACACCAGGCATCCGTCTTCGTCAAAAACGGGCGGATCCGGTTTTCCCGCGGATCTGTGGCCGGCGGGGGTCCCTACAGGGTGGGACTGAAAACGGAGGAAGGCTGGGTATACGCTGAAGGGCTGACCCATTACCAGGACGAAGAGACGGAAAGGCTCATCCTGGAGGGACACGACCGGGACGGCAAACTCGTGGTGGCCCTGCTGCTGAGCCCGCATCCTTTCTGACCAAGGGGGACTCCGTATGAAAAAAATACTCGTGGTGCTGCCCCATCCCGACGACGAAGCGTTCGGCGCGTCGGGCACCCTGGCCATGCACATCAGCCGGGGGGCCCGGGTGACCTACGCCTGCCTGACCCTGGGGGAAATGGGCCGGAACATGGGGTTTCCGCCCTTCGCCAACCGGGTCACGCTGCCGCAGGTCCGCAAGGCGGAACTGGAAGCGTCCTGCCGGGCCATCGGCATCCAGGACCTGAGGCTCCTCGGCTACCACGACAAAACCCTCGAATTCGAGGACCCGGACGCGCTGGCCGGACGCGTGGGGGAACTCCTGGAGGAAATCCGTCCCGACCTGGTCATCACCTTCTACCCCGGCTACAGCGTGCATCCCGATCATGACGCCTGCGGCGCCGCCGTCATCCGCGCCGTCGGCCGGCTGCCGGAAGCGGAGCGCCCCGCGATCCATTGCATGGCCTTTTCCCGGGGCTGCGAACAGGCGCTGGGAGCGCCCGACGTGGTGAACGACGTGCGGCCTTATCTGGAACAGAAACTGGGGGCGCTCAACGCGCACCGCTCCCAGTTCCGGTATGGCACGCTGCCGGCAAGAGGGAGACTGTCCGAAAGCGAATTCGCCGAATGGCTGGGAAGGGAACGCTTTTGGATCTACCGCTGGCCGAAATCCGGTGTGTAAGGCGCGGCGCCACATAGTTTTTTACGGGAAGGGCAAGTTACCTTGCAAAGAAAAGCAAGGGGGCTTGCCCATGATCGTCGGAGTGCCAAAGGAAATCATGAACCGGGAATATCGCGTGGCGCTGACGCCGGCCGGCGCGCGGATGCTGGCCGCGCGGGGGCACGAGGTGCTCGTGGAGGCGGGAGCCGGCGCGGGCAGCGGCTTTTCCGACGCGGAATACGAAGCCGCCGGCGCGCGGATCGTTCCCTCGGCGGAACGGGTGTGGGGCGAAGCGCGGCTGGTTCTCAAGGTGAAGGAGCCGCAGCCGGAAGAATATCGCTTTTTCCGCCGCGGACAGATCCTGTTTGCGTACCTGCACCTCGCGGCCGTTCCCGACCTGGCCCGCGCCCTGGCGAAGGAAGGCGTCACCGCCGTCGCCTATGAAACGGTTCGCCAGCCGGACGGGCGGCTGCCTCTCCTTGCGCCGATGAGCGAGATTGCGGGCCGGGTGGCCGTGCAGGCCGGCGCCCGTTTCCTGGAAGCTTACCATGGTGGCCGCGGAGTGCTGCTCGGCGGCGTTCCCGGCGTGCCGCCGGCGGAAGTGGTCATCGTCGGCGGCGGCATGGCGGGCGCCAGCGCGGCCGACGTCGCGGCCGGCATGGGCGCAAGCGTCACCATCCTTGAAAAAAACATCGACCGGATGCGGGAGCTCGAACTTCGGTTCCGGGGCCGGGCGCGCACCCTGGCCTCCAATCCGCACCACCTCGCGGAAGCCGTCCGACGGGCCGATCTGCTCATCGGCACCGTGCTGGTGCCGGGAGCCCGCGCGCCCCGGATCGTGACGGAAGATATGGTGCGCGCCATGAAGCCCGGATCGGTCATCGTGGACATCGCCGTCGACAAGGGCGGATGCGTGGAGACCGTCGACCGGGCGACCACCCATGAGGATCCCGTCTACATCAAACACGGCGTCCTCCACTACGCCGTGGCCAACATTCCGGGCGCCGTTCCCCGCACCGCCACCCTGGCCCTTACCCAGGCGACCATGGAATACGCGCTGGAACTGGCGGACGGCGGAACGGAAGCGGCCTTCTCCAATCCGGCGCTGGCGGCGGGCGTCAACGTGCACGACGGCGCCGTCACCCATCCGGAGGTTGCCGCGGCGGTGGGACTCCCGTATATGCCGCTGGAACGCCCGGCCGCCGTGACGTGAAGGGCGGAAGGAAAGAGGACGTGACGCGCGGAATTTCAAAACGGAACGGAAAAAGGGAAGACGCGGCACGCATGGAAAAACTCGAGCGGGGGTGACGAATCCGGCCATGATGGAGCTGGTGCGCGCATTTGCGGACGAGCTGGCCTCCGGGCGGGGCCGTTCGGAGGCGACGGTCCGCGGCTACGCGGGGGATCTGGCCGATCTGGTCCGGTTCCTGGCCGGACAGGGCGTTGAGCGGCCGGAAGACGTGCGGCCGCATCACCTGTCCCTTTACATGCACCGGATCCGGGGAGACGGCCGGTCGGAAGCCACGGTCAGCCGCAGGCTCGCCTCGGCGCGGGCTTTTTTTGCTTTTTTGCAGCGGCGGGGCGTCATCGCCGACAATCCCGCGGTCCGGGTGGAACGCCCCAGGGCCGCCAGGGGGAAGCCGCGCACCCTGGACGCCGCCTTGGTCGAACGGCTGCTGGCAGCGCCTTCTCCCCGTACGCCCGCGGGCCTGCGGGACCGCGCCATGCTCGACCTGATGTACGCCAGCGGCCTGAAAGCTTCCGAACTCATCGCGCTGGACGTGGGCGACGTCCGGTTGGACCTGTCGTTCGTCCGCTGCGCCTCGGGGAAGAAGGAACGGCTCGTTCCCGTCGACGCGGTTTGCGCCCGTAAACTGCGCGACTACCTTTCGGAAGGCCGGCCGCGTCTGGCCCGGAAAGGCGGAGAGGCGTTGTTTGTGAACCGCGCGGGCGGCCGCATCACCCGCCAATCCCTCTGGAAGACGATCAAGAAATACGCCGCCGAATGCGGCCTCGATCCGGCGGCCATCGCCCCTCAGACCCTGAGACATTCCTTCGCCGTCCATCTCCTTGAACGGGGAGCGGACCTGCGCGCCGTGCAGGATCTGCTTGGCCACGCCCACCTGTCCACCACCCAGATTTACGCTTCCATTGCCCGCCCCCGGGCCCGGGACGTGTTCGACCGGCTCCATCCCCGCGCCGCGGCGACCGGGGAATATGAATCCATGGAATAATTTGCATGCCCTCCGGGGAAAATGGTGAATAAACGATAGTCCGGCCTTTGTTGGCCTTTCTGGAGGGATGCGCACCTTGACTGCACTGTTTCGCCGTTTGCTGCCGCTGCTGATGATCGCCGCCCTGGCCGGAGGGTGGACGTTCCGGCCGGCCGGAGCCGCCGCGGAAGAACCGGCCGGCCGAAACGGAGCGAACGCCCGGCCGAAGACCGAACTGGCGGCACAGGCCCGCTCCGCGATTCTGATGGACGCATCCAGCGGGACCGTCATCTATGAGAAAAACAGCCATGAACCGCTCCCGCCCGCCAGCATCACCAAGATCATGACCATGCTGCTCGTGGCGGAAGCCATCGACGACGGGCGGCTGAAACTGACGGACAAGGTGCGGGCGTCCGAATACGCCGCGTCGATGGGAGGTTCGCAGATCTTTCTCGAACCCGGGGAAGAAATGACGGTAGAGGAGCTTCTCAAAAGCGTGGCCATGGCGTCGGCCAACGACGCGTCCGTCGCGCTGGCGGAGAAGATCGCGGGCAGCGAAGAGGAATTCGTCCGCATGATGAACGAAAAGGCCGCCCAACTCGGCCTGAAAGAAACGAAATTCGTCAACAGCAGCGGCCTTCCGGCGGAGGGCCATGTGACCAGCGCCCGGGACATCGCCGTCATGTCGCGGGAGCTGCTCAGGCACGAATTCATCACGAAGTACACGGGAGCCTACCAGGATTATCTCAGACAAAACACGGACAAACCGTTCTGGCTGGTCAATACCAACAAGCTGGTGCGTTTCTACAGCGGGGTCGACGGGCTGAAGACGGGATATACGTCGGAGGCGAAATTCTGCCTCTCGGCCACCGCGCGGCGCGGGGATTTCCGCGTGATCGCCGTGGTCATGGGCGAACCGGACGCCAAGACCCGCAACGCGGAAATCGCGCGGATGCTCGATTACGCTTTCGCCCAGTTTGAAAGCCTGCCGATTTACAAAGCCGGCGACGTCATGGGCACGCTGGAGATTTCGAAGGGCGCAAAAGCCCGCGTCCCCCTGGTGGCCAGACAGACCTACAGCGTCCTGATCCGCAAGAACGAAGCGGGGGAGAAAATCCGCCACGAACTGAAGCTGAAACAGCCGCTCGCCGCTCCCGTGAAGGCCGGCGACGAGGTGGGCCGCCTGATCGTGTACCGGGGCGACAAAGTGATCGCCGACTTTCCCGTGGAAGCGCCGGAAACCGTCGGGAAGGCCGGGTGGTGGACGCTCCTTGGCCGCGTGGCGGGAAAGCTGTTCTTCGCGGACTGAAGCGGAAGGATGCGGTTTCCCGCGATCCGGCGGACGGATTCGGCGAAGACCGGGCGCGACGGGTGCAGCCGGCCCGGGAACCGGTGTCGAGCCGGGGAAAATTCCCCTGGATCCGGTGTCGAGCGGGAACGTCTGGCTTCTAGTTTTGTCGGGGGGCAGGATTGGCCGGAAGGTTTGTAGAATGGGAGAGGTGTAAATTTTTGGGGGAGGGGAAACGGCATGAGCCTCCAGGTGGAGCTCGAGCAGCACCGCAACACGCTGATCGTGCGGCTGCGGGGGGAACTGGACCATCATACCGCGGACCAAGTCCGATTCAAAATCGAAGACGCGTTCCTGCGGGGCCGCTGCCATCACGTGGTGCTCAATTTGCAGGAACTTTCGTTCATGGACAGTTCAGGTCTGGGCGTCGTGCTGGGGCGTTACAAAACGGTGAGCAGCCGGGGCGGCAAGCTGGTCGTCTGCGGCGCGCAGCCGGCGGTGAAGCGGCTTTTTGAACTGTCGGGGCTGCTTAAAATGTTGCCGTTTCACGAAACGGAAACGGCGGCGCTTTCCGGGCTGGAGGTCGTGTCATGAGCGGGCGCGATTTCATGAAGCTGTCGTTCACCAGCCGTTCCGAAAACGAGGCGTTCGCGCGGGTGGCGGTGGCGGCGTTCGTCTCCCGCCTCGACCCGACGCTGGAGCAGATCCAGGACCTGAAAACCGTCGTGTCGGAGGCGGTCACCAACGCGATCATCCACGGCTACGAGGGCAGGGAGGACGGCATCATCGAAGTGGAAGTGG
The DNA here is from genome assembly GCA_002159065.1 of Paenibacillaceae bacterium ZCTH02-B3. GTDB lineage: Bacteria > Bacillota > Bacilli > Paenibacillales > Paenibacillaceae > ZCTH02-B3. Next base: position 6,597 of record LZRV01000111.1, read on the forward strand.
AGATCGAGGGCGACACCGTCTCGCTCGCCGTGACGGACCGGGGCAAGGGCATCGAGGACGTCGAACTGGCGCGCCAGCCGCTGTACACGTCCAGGCCGGAACTGGAGCGATCCGGCATGGGCTTTACCATCATGGAAAACTTCATGGACGAATTTGAGATCGACAGCGCACCCGGGGCGGGGACCCGTTTGCGGATGAAAAAACGCATCGAGTCCAAAAAGGCGCTGTACAACTGACGGCGCCGCACAGGGGTTGGGGGCATGGATTGGGAATGGAATAACAAGGATTCGCCGCCCGCTTTCCTGGACGACGCGGAAGTCAAGCGGCTCATCGCGCTCAGCCACGCCGGTGACACGGCAGCCCGCGACGCGCTGGTGAGGGGCAACGTCCGCCTCGTGTGGTCGGTGGTGCAACGGTTCGCGGGACGGGGCTACGACCTCGAGGATCTGTTCCAAATCGGTTGCATCGGGTTGATCAAATCCATCGACAAGTTCGATCTTTCCTACGACGTCAAATTTTCCACCTACGCGGTACCGATGATCATCGGGGAAATCCAGCGGCATCTGCGGGACGACGGGACCCTCAAGGTCAGCCGGTCCCTCAAGGAAATGGCGAACCGCATCCGCAAGGTGAAGGACGAATTGTCCAAAAAGTTGGGAAGGCAGCCCACTGTCAGCGAAATTGCGGAGGAACTGGGGGTGCCCCCGGAAGAAGTCGTGTTTGCGCAGGAAGCGGGAAAACCCCCATATTCCATCCATGAAACGGTGTTCGAAAACGACGGCGATCCGATCACGCTGATGGACCAGATCGCGGACGACTCGCAGGAAAAATGGTTCGACAAGATGGCCCTGCTGCAGGCCATCGAGAACCTGACGGAACGGGAGCGGCTCATCGTGTTCCTGCGGTATTTCCGCGACCAGACGCAGTCGGAGGTGGCCAGCCGCCTCGGCATCTCCCAGGTGCAGGTCAGCAGGCTGGAAAAGAAAATTTTGTCCAACATCAAGTCGCAGATCGCGCAATGAAGGGCGGTTTGGGCTTGCGGCGAAGCGCAGCGCCGCCCGTCACGGACCGGTTGCCGTGGCGCGTGCTTTTTTTGGTACGCCCAGCATGGGCGTCATCTCTACGGTGAAAGTCCGGAATGGGGGCTGGCGAGCGCCTACCATTAGCCAAAGGCAAGGGTGCCTGCCGCGAGGCGGGATCTGAAGGAAGCCGGAGGCAAACGCACGGGCCAAGGTACACGAACCGGATTTGAGGCAGGGTTAGTCGGATGAGTTGCCCAAACACAACGAAATCCAAAGCCGCCAAGGGCTAATTCTGTAAACTCCGGTGGTCGCGGGCGGAAAGATGACGCTCTTATCTGGGGAGGCCTGCGGAATATGCGAAGGAACTC
>LZRV01000112.1 GCA_002159065.1 Paenibacillaceae bacterium ZCTH02-B3
GGACGTTATACGACCGACCAAAGGATACGTTAACGGGATGATCCGGTTGCTTAGGGGGCCGTGGCAGAGTAGCACAACGGGCATGGCATTGAAAGGGCTTAGAGGATACTAATACCAGAAAAATGAATCGCCAATCCCATAAGGAAGAACACCAAAAGCGCTTACAAGGGAAAGGTTCTTTTCAAGTCCGCATCCAGAATCCAAAAAAGGTGCCCACACTAGCTTGACTCAGACTGAGTGACTGCGCGCGTTTGACAGTCCGGCCGGTTTTGTGGTAATATCTCATCTGTCACTGATACGGGCCTTTAGCTCAGCTGGGAGAGCGCTTCGCTGGCAGCGAAGAGGTCGGCGGTTCGAGCCCGCTAAGGTCCACCATACCAACAAAAAAGATACGCCTCGGTATTGCCGGGGCGTTTTGTATTTTAATTTTCGCAGGATGAAACCGACTTCAATAAGCCGTCCGGCTGAACAGCCCCTCCGCATTTCCGGTTGACCGGACCCCGGACTGCACAAAAAGCCAGGGGGGTTCCAACGTTCATGGAGAATCCGTCCACCAAAAGCAATAAGGAAATCAAGCGAGGGCCAAATTTGGGGAAAAACGTGCGCCGGAGGATCTCGTCCGAAAGAATTTCTTAATCCGTTTGCTTAAGATCGCGCTGCAGATATTTTTCCAGGACTTCCGTAATGGCGAAGGCCGTATGGGCGATGTCGTAATTTTCAAATTGGTGCTCGCATTGCTTCATGTACTGCATGGCTTCGTCGTAGTGCGCCATGTGGCGGGCGATGACGTCCTCGGGGAGCCCCATGGCGCGCTGGCGCTGTTCCACCGTCTGGCGGTCGGCGTACACGAACAGCCGGACGACGTGATCGCCGTAAAGCCTTTTCAGAATTTCCGCGCCTTCGGTGTTCATAATAACGTAAATGCAGCCGCTCGTCTTGAACATTTCTTCCACGTCTTTGTGCTTGATCCCGTACAGGTTGCCGTCCAGGCGGATGGTTTCCAGGAACTCGCCGCGCTCCTCCGCCTTGAGGAACTCCTCGTGGGAGATGAAATGGTAATCCTGGCCGTCGCGCTCGCCGGGACGGGGCTTGCGGGTGCTGTAGGAAATGACTTTTTTCATGCCAAAGGTGCTTCCGACCATGTCGGCCATCGTTTTGCGGCCCGAGCCGTCCGGTCCCGTGAACACAAAAATCCATTCCCTGTCTTTCAGCTCATACATCGCCTTCGCCTCCTTACAATCGAAATTTTGCCCGATCATGCCGTATTCTCAGTATATACCATGACAATGGCGGCAAACAAACAAAAATTCCGTGTCTGGCCCCGTCACATGCCGTGTTTGGCGATCAGGTTGTTCAGTTCCTTGAGGAACATGTTGATGTCCCGGAACTGGCGGTACACCGAGGCGAAACGGACGTAGGCCACCTCGTCCACCTTGTACAGCTGCTCCATCACCAGTTCGCCGATGACGCGGCTTTCCACCTCGGACTGGGCGGTTTTCCGCAGTTCGGCTTCCACTTCGGACACGATGTTTTCCAGCTGGTCCATGGATACCGGGCGTTTCTCGCATGCGCGCATGAGGCCGCGCAGGATCTTGTCCCGGCTGAATTCTTCCCGACTGCCGTCCTTTTTGATGACCATGAGCGGCCGTTCTTCCACCATCTCGAAGGTGGTGAACCGCCTCAGGCATTTTTCGCATTCCCTGCGGCGCCGGATGGACCGGTTTCCGTGGGCGGGCCGGGAATCCAGCACTTTCGTCCCGTCAAAACCGCAATAAGGGCATTTCATAAAACCGCTCCCATTCCTTCCCTCACATGATCGCCGCAAAGGCGCACATAATACGACTAACAACCGCAAGGAGGTGAACCGCGATGGCAGGATCCCGCGGCAACACGCTGGTGGTTCCCCAAGCCGCGAGCGCCCTGGACCAGCTGAAGTACGAAGTGGCGCAAGAGCTGGGGATCCAGTTCTCCCAGGACGGTTACCACGGCAACATGGCGACCCGGGACACCGGGGCCATTGGCGGCAACATGGTGCGCCGCATGATTCAAATCGCCGAACAGCAACTGGCCGGCAGAGCCCGATAACCCGCATCTAATCGTTCAATTCGCTCATACAGGAAGCCTTGGGGCGTAACGGCGCTTCAAGGCTTCTTCCGCTTGGCCGGCTTGTCCAGGCTCTGAAGGAACTGCTCCACCTGGCGCGCGGTTTCTTCCCGCGTTCCGCTGTTGTCGATGACGTAATCCGCCAGGCGTTTTTTCTCCTCGATGTCCATCTGGGCCGCAAGCCGCTGTTCCGCTTCTTCTTCCGTAAGCCCGTCGCGCTGCATGAGCCGGAGCTTCTGGATCTCGCGGGGCACGTAGACGAGCAGGACGCAGGCGTAATTGCGCTGGTGCCCGCCTTCGAACAGAAGCGGGATGTCCGCCACGATGAGCCGGTCCGGATCTTCGGCCTGCAAAGCTTCGATCATCTCCCGCATCCGCTCGCGGATGGCCGGATGGGTGATGGCTTCCAGTTCCTTGCGGCGGGCCGGATCGGCAAAGACGATTTCGCCCAGCTTCTTGCGGTTCAGCGTGCCGTCTTCATTCAGAATCCCGGGGCCGAACCGATTGACGATTTCCCGCAAGGCGGGCTGGCCGGGCTCCACGACTTCCCGGGCCACCCGGTCCGCGTCCACGATGGCCGCGCCGCGTTCCCCGAGCATCGCCGCGACGGTGCTTTTGCCCGTGGCGATGCCGCCGGTCAGGCCGATGATCATGGCAGCCTCCTTCGAAGTCAGGCAAGGGGCATGTGCCGTGAGTTGGTCTTTTATTCCAAAAGTAAAGCAAAGACGGTCGAATGTCAAAAAAGCCGCAAAATGCCCAGGATCATCAGAATGAGGCCGGGCAGGACGGACATCGCTTTGGCCGCCGGCAGCCGGCCCGCCCTGCCGCCGGCGCGAAGGCCGAGGACCAGACATGCGGCGCCGGCGGCTCCCACGACAAGGGGAGTGATCCCCGCGGGCAGACCGATCAGCGCCGCGCCGATGCCGGCGCCAAAGGCGTCGAGCGACAGCGCCGCCCCCAGCCACACCGCTTCGCCCGGGGAAATGACGCCGGAACGGTCGGCGTCGGCGGCGGACGGGCTTCGCATGATATGCACGATCAGGCCGAGCGGCCGGATTTCCAGGCGAAGCAGCCGGACGCGTGAATGAGGATTCTCGAAAGAATCGCCGCCGGTCTCGCCGGCCGTCCCGGACGTATCGCCGAAACGTTCGTCGTCCCGGCCGCCGCCGCGGAGGCACTGGTACAGGGACCAGCAGCCGATGCCGATCAGAATGGCGGCTCCCGCCGCGGAAGCCGCCCGCGGAACCAGATAACCGCCCAGGATCCGTCCGGCGGACATCCCCAGCGCCACCGCCAGCGCGGAACAGCCGGCGATGATCAGGACGGACAAAGCCGGTATGCGGATGCGGCGAAGCCCGTAGGCGACGCCGGCTCCGAATCCGTCCAGGCTGACGGATAGGGCGAGCAGCGCCAGCGAGAGGACCTGTTCCGCCATGAAGTCGCCCCCCTGCCGAATGATGGATCGGCGCCTTAGACCGCGCCGACCACTTCATCCTATGCGGGGGAATTCTTTTTGCCCATCAGGCGTCCGCTTCGGCTCCGAGGATGCGCCGCTTCACCGCGTGCATGCGGTCCTTGCGCTTGCGCGCCGGAACGGCCGCGCCGCGCGGCGGTTTCTGGCAGACGGGGCACAGATGGGTGCCCCTGCCGCCGACCGTGATTTTGACGATGGCCGCGCCGCATTGCGGACACGGCTGTCCCGTCCGGCCGTATGCCCGGAGCCGGTGCTGAAACATGCCCATTTCGCCCTGTCCGTTCACGTAGGACCGGACGGAGGAACCGCCCGCCTCCACGGCGGCGCGGAGCGTCTCGACGATGGCCCGGTGCAGACGCTCCAGTTCGCGGGGCTTCAGGCTCTTCGCGGAGCGCTCGGGATGGATGCCGGCCAGATGCAGCGCTTCGTCGGCGTAAATGTTGCCCAGCCCCGCGACGATTTCCTGGTCGAGGAGGAGCGGCTTGATTTTGCCGGCGCGGCCGGCGAGAGCCGCGCGGAATGCCCGCGGAGTGAATTCGTCGGACAAAGGCTCAAGCCCCAGTTTGCGCAGCGGGTCGCTGTGCCATTCCTCGCCCGGCGCGAACAGGTGCATCGTGCCGAACTGCCGCACGTCGCGGTAACGCAGCTCGGTGCCGTCGGTAAAATGAAAAACCACATGGGTGTGCTTTTCCTCCGGTTCCCCGGCGCGGTACAGCCCGTAGCGCCCTTCCATCCGCAGGTGGGACACGAGGACGAGATCGTCCAGAAGCAGCCGCAAAAACTTGCCGCGCCGCTCCGCGCCCCGGAAGGTGCGCCCGGCGAGGGCCGCCGCGAAGGCTTTCGGATCGGCGGGCTTGCGGATCAGCCGCGGCAGCCGCACGGTCACCCGCTCGATGGTCTTGCCCGGCAGGAGTTCGGCCAGGGTTCGACGGACCGTTTCCACTTCCGGCAGTTCCGGCATGGCGGCAACCTCCCGTTCGCTGGCGCGTTTGCTTCGGTTGAACTTTTCCCTACTTTGCTTCGTACCAGTTGCGTCCCACGCTGACGTCCACCTTGAGCGGCACGTCCAGCGGCAGAGCGGTTTCCATGATCTCCGGCACGAGCCGGCGCATCGTCTCCACCTCTTCTTCCGGCACCTCGAACACCAGCTCGTCGTGCACCTGCAGCAGCATCCGGCTGCGCAGGCCCTCGCGGCGGAGGGCTTCGTCCATGCGCACCATGGCCAGCTTGATGATGTCCGCGGCGGAGCCCTGGATCGGCGTGTTCATCGCGGTGCGCTCGGCGAACGAACGAAGGTTGTAATTGGACGACCGGATGTCCGGCAGATACCGCCGGCGTTCCAGCAGCGTCGTCACGTAGCCGTCGCGCCGCGCCTGTTCCACGATGGCGTCCATGTACCTGCGGACCCCCGAGAAGACGCTGAAGTAGCGCTCGATGAAATCCGCCGCCTCCTTGCGCGGAATGTTCAGGTTTTGCGCAAGGCCATAGTCGCTGATGCCGTAGATGATGCCGAAATTGACCGCCTTGGCCTGCCGGCGCATGTTCGCGTCCACCTGGTCGGCGGTGACGCCGAACACGTCCATCGCCGTCTTGGTGTGAATGTCGAGGTTGTTGCGGAACGCTTCCTTGAGCCGTTCGTCGCCGGAGATGTGGGCCAGCACCCTCAGCTCGATCTGCGAATAGTCGGCGGACATCATGAACCAGCCCGGCTCGGAAGGCACGAAGGCCTTGCGGATTTGCCGCCCTTCTTCAAGGCGGATCGGGATGTTCTGCAGGTTCGGGTACTGGCTGCTCAGGCGCCCCGTCGCCGCCACCGTCTGGCGGAAATAGGTGTGCACCTTGCCCGTGTCGGGCCGGATTTCCTTGAGCAGGCCTTCGATGTAGGTGGACTGGAGCTTGGTCAGCTGTCGGTAGTGCAGGATGAGCCGGACGATCTCGTGGTACGGCTCCAGCTTTTCCAGCACGTCGGCGTCCGTGGAATAGCCGGTCTTCGTCTTCTTGATGACGGGAAGCCCGAGCTTGTCAAACAGCACTTCCCCCAGCTGTTTCGGCGATCCGATGTTGAATTCGTATCCCGCCAGGCGGTAGATCGCCGCCATCGTATCCTCGATGCCGCGCTGGAATTCGCGGCCCAGCTGCTCGAGGGCTTCGGCGTCCACCTTGACGCCCTGTTTCTCCATGCCCGCCAGGATGACCGACAGCGGCTGTTCCAGCTCGTAATAGAGGCGGTGCATGTTCGCTTCTTCCAGTTTCTGCTTGAGGATCGGAGTAAGGCGCCTTACGGCGTCCGCCTTGCGCGCCAGATGGCCGGCCAGCGCCTCTTCCGCCGGCACGCGGAATTTGGCGCCCTTGCCGTAAACCGCCTCATCCTCCGGAATTCCCGGCTGGCCATGGCGCTGCAACAGGCCCGCCAGCGTCGGATCGGCCTCCGAGGCGTCCAGCAGATAGGCCGCCAGCTGCACATCGAAGGCGTGGCCGGACAGCCCGGCGCCGGAACGGGTGAGCACAAGATCGGCGCGGTGAAGATCAAAGCCGATCTTCGGCATGGCGGGGTCGGTCAGCCATTTTCTGAGTCCTTCCGCTTCCGGGGCGCCAAGCCGTTCATACGGGATGAAGAAGCACTTTTTCCCCGCTGCGACGGCAATGCCCATCCCTTCCGCCTGGTGCGGGTTGTCGCCGCGGGATTCCACGATCAGCGCCTCGGCGTGCGCAAGGGCGTCCTCCAGCTCCTTCCATTCCGCCGCGCCGTTCACCGTGACAATTTCGTCGAAAGCCTTCTCCGCCGCCTGCCGATCCTGCGCAGGGACGCCCGGTCCGGCCGCCCCGTCGGGCAGGAGGCGTTCCATCAGCGACTTGAATCCCAGCTTGCGCAGCACGGGAGCCGCCGCCTCCGCCGCGTATCCGTTCCAGCGAAGGTCGTCCCACGTCTGTTCCAGCGGCACCTCGCGGAAAATCGTCGCCAGCTGCTTGCTGAGCAGGGCGTTCTCCCGGTTGGCCTCGATGTTTTCTTTCAGCTTGCCTTTGAGCTCGCCGGTGCGCGCCAGCAGGTTCTCCACCGTGCCGTATTCCGCAAGGAGCTTCAGCGCCGTCTTCTCGCCGACGCCGGGCACGCCGGGGATGTTGTCGCTCGCGTCCCCCATGAGTCCCTTGAGGTCAATGATCTGCGACGGCGTCAGGCCGTACCGTTCCTTCACCGCTTCGGGCGTGAACCGTTCCGTCTCGCTGACCCCCTTGCGGGTGAGCAGCACCGTCACCCGGTCCGACGCCAGCTGCAAGAGGTCCTTGTCGCCGGACACCACCACCGCTTCCTTGCCTTCCGTCTCGGCAAGCCGCGACACGGTGCCGATGATGTCGTCCGCCTCGTAGCCCTCCAGCTCGAATTGCGCGATCCCGAGGGCCTGGAGAAGCTCCTTCAGCAGCGGAAACTGCTCCGACAGTTCCGCCGGCGTTTTCTCGCGCCCGCCTTTGTAATCGGCGTAGGATTCGTGCCGGAAGGTGTCCTTGCCCGCGTCGAAGGCGACCAGGATGTGCGTCGGCTTTTCCTCTTCCAGCACGCGAAGCAGCATCGTCATGAACCCGTACACCGCGTTGGTGTGCTGTCCCGCGCTGTTGGTCAGCGGCGGCATGGCGTAGAACGCCCGGTTGACGACGCTGTTGCCGTCGATGAGCATGATTTTTTCCCGGCTTGCGCTTTCGCTCAAAACCCCGAACCCCCCTGCGGTCCTTGCATGTTTCCATCATACCACAAAAGCGGACCGGCCCGCGGGGCAATTCGGACAAAGTCTGAGTCAAGCTAGTGTGGGCACCTTTTTTGGATTCTGGATGCGAACTTGAAAAGAACCTTTCCCTTGTAAGCGCTTTTGATCTTCTTCCTTATGGGATTGGCGTTTCATTTTTCTGGTATTAGTATCCTCTAAGCCCTTTCAATGCCATGCCCGTTGTGCTACTCTGCCACGGCCCCCTAAGCAACCGGATCATCCCGTTAACGTATCCTTTGGTCGGTCGTATAACGTCCCTTAGCAACTTCCGAATGCTGACGGAGCGCTGCGGCGTTGGAGTCTTGCCTCCATACGTAACCAGGACCACTCCGGCTTCCCGGCCTCTCATGATTGTCCGCAGCATCGCGCTGACGCCTCGCTCGCTCCAGCTGTATCCGCCTCGCTTCGTCCGTCTGGCAAAGATCCGCATCTGCGCTTCCGCGCTCCCCATCGGCCTCATGCCGCTCGTGTCGATGCCCGCCGCCTGGAGCGTCTTCCGGTAGTCCTCCAGATGCTTCCGGTGTTGCTTCAGAAACTGCTTGTATTCCTCCCAGTCCTTCCGCTGCTTTGGCGCGATGTCCTCTGCCGACACGCTCTCCACAGCTGTCAGCAAAGCGGCT
>LZRV01000113.1 GCA_002159065.1 Paenibacillaceae bacterium ZCTH02-B3
CCGATACGCTTGCCGGATGCTGATGCCGAGCGTGCGCGCAACATCCTGTTCCGTGAGACGGCCCTCCATCCACTTCTCGACAACCATAGCACGTTTCAGTTCGCTCTTTGTCAAGGTGATCTGCTCCCTGTCCATACTGACATTTTCACGGAACAGTTACACCCTGACAATATCACAGAACAACAACACAACCTGAACAACGCCCTTGACACCCGATATTTTCAGGCGCAAGGGCTGGTCAGCATGCTTGAATGTTGCTTGGCATTTCGTTAACTCTTCGGAACCGCCTGGTGCGGACCCGCATGCCAGGTGGTGTGAGAGGACGGGGGCTAGCCGCCCCCTTCTACTCGATCGTTCCGCCGCCTTCCTCCGGTTTCTGGCCACAGCCCGCAAGCACCAGCAAGACCGCCAGCCACACGATGCCCAACGTGGTCCACGGTTTCGCCCTGTCTCGCATGAACGGTTTCTCTCCTTGTCCGATTCGAATGATGAATGCCAAAATCCTCTCTGCCAAAATCCCCTCTGGCAAAATCCTCTCCGGCAAAATCCTTTGGCTGAATCCTCTTCCCTTTGCCGCCCCCGTCCGGCCGGGCGATTCCGCCGCCTGCCGCCGCGTGCGGCGGTCAGAGCCATGCCACCGACCGGTTGCCGGAAAACCGCTCCGGCGCAAACGACTCGGGCCGCCAGGTGCGGGCCCCGGGTGCGCCGGCGGCTTGACCGCCTCCGGTTCCCCTTCCGTCGCCCCCGCCTGCCGCCCGGACGCCGGATGCGCCGTCTTTCGCCCGGTCATCCAGCCAGTCGGCCACCGCCCGGGCCGTCGCCGGACTGAGCAAAATGCCGTTGCGGTAATGCCCGGCGGCGATGACGATGTGCCGGGCCCCGGGCAGCGGCCCGAGCAACGGCCAGCCGTCGGGCGTCGCCGGGCGCAGGCCGGCCCATGCGTGAACCGGGCGTCCGGCGCGGCCGGGCAACAGCGTGGCGTACCACCGCTCCAGCCGCCCGATGCCCCGCTCCGTCACCGAGGTGTCAAAGCCGACCACGTCCTCGGACGCCCCGCACACGACAGTGCCGTTCGCTTTTTGCACGACGTACCCCTGGCTGCCGAACACCATGTGGCGAACCGGCCGGTCCGGCAGGGCGGCGTAGGCGCATATTTGTCCGCGGATCGGGAACACCGGCACGTCCAGCCCGAGCACCTCCTGCCACGAGCCGCTCCACGCTCCGGTGCAGATCACGGCCGCTTCCGCCTCGAACGCGCCCGCCTGCGCGCTTACCGTGACGGGATCGAGCGAGCGCAGCTCCACGTTCCCCTGCCGGTCGAAAATCCGCACCCCTTCCCGGCGGCACGCCGCCTCGAGGGCGCGGACATAGAGGGGGGCGTAAATGTGGGCCTCCGTGGGGATGTAAAGCGCGGCCACCGCCGCTCCGGTCAGCGCCGGCTCCGCTTCGCGGAGCGCCGCTCCCGTCAGGATGCGCGCCCCGGCCCCGAAGTCGTTTTGCCAGCGCATCCGGGTTTCCAGCGCCAGCAGGTCCGCCTCGTGAAACGCCACGTACAGGCTGCCCGAACGGACGAATGCCGCGGACAGGCCGGAAGCCGCCTCCACCTGCTCCACCCAGCGCGGATACAATTGCAGGCTTTCCAGACAGAGCAGGAAAAAATCGTCGGGCTGGTCCCCGTTTTCCGAAAACGGAGCCAGCATGCCGGCCGCCGCCCCGGACGCCTGTCCGCCGCATTCGCCGGCCTCGAACAGCAGCACCTCGTGTCCCCGCCGCCGCAGCTCCCACGCATACGACAGCCCGATGACGCCGCCGCCCAGCACGGCCACACGCTTTGCCATGATTCGCACCTTGCCTCCGTCAACGGATCATGAGCGATTCGTAACCGCTGCTTGCCGACGCGTACTTGCGCGGCGGAATGCGTCCGGCCAGCCAGGCCAGCCGTCCCGCCTCGACCGCCTTGCGCATGGCCAGGGCCATCCGCACCGGATCCCTCGCCCGGGCCACCGCGGTGTTCACCAGCACGCCGGAAGCGCCGAGCTCCATCGCCTGCGCCGCGTCCCGCGCCGATCCGAGGCCGGCGTCGACGATGACGGGCACCTTCGCCTCTTCCACGATCAGGCCGAGTTGTACGGGTTCAGGATGCCCAGCCCGGTGCCGATCGGCGATCCGCCGGGCATGACGGCCGCCGCTCCGGCTTCCTCCAGCCGCTTGCAAAGGATCGGGTCGTCCGACGTGTAGGGCAGCACGACAAACCCTTCCTTGACGAGCCGCTCCGTCGCCCGCAGCGTTTCCAGCGGGTCGGGCAGGAGCGTTTTCGAATCGGCGCTGATCTCGACCTTGATCCAGTCGCTGAGACCGGAGGCGCGGGCAAGACGCGCGATCCGCACCGCCTCGTCCGCCGTCCGGGCTCCGGACGTGTTCAGCAGATAGATCCAGGATCCGCCCTCAAAATGGGTCAGAATCGCGTCGTCGTGTGCCGCCTCCAGATCGATCCGCCGGATGGCGAACGTCAGCACCTCCGCCCCCGAGGCGGCCACCGCCTGCTTTTGCACGAGCGGATTCGGGAACCGGCCCGTGCCGAGAAACAGCCGGGAGGACAGCCTGCGGCCGCCGATCACCAGGGGATCCTGTTCCGCCAGCGTCTCCAATGCCGCATCCTTTTCCACCATACGTTCATCCCCCGCCCACAAATTGCACCAGCTCGACGGTCATGCCGTCGGCGAGCGCGACATTCGGCCATTCCTCGCGGCGGACGACGCGGCCGTCCACTTCCGCGATCACCAGATTTGGCCGCAGCCGGTAATGCTGCACCAGATCGGACAGCGTCCCCGATTCCGCGGGCCATTCCACCGCCTTGCCGTTCACGGTCAGTTTCATGTGCGATCCCCCTTCGCTTCGTCACGTTCCCAATACCGGTCGATCATCCGGCGGAAGGCTTCGCAGGTGCCCCGTACGTCCGCGCTGCCCACGATGGCGCTGACGGCGCAAATCCGGCGGGCCCCCGCTTCCAGTACCTGCCCGACGTTATCCAGCGTGATGCCGCCGATGGCGACGAACGGGATGCGGATTTCCGCCGCCACCTGGCGGACGTAGGCGGTCGTCACCGGCGCGGCGTTCTCCTTGGTCTTCGTCGGGAACACCGGTCCCACGCCGATATAATCGGCACCTTCCGCCTCGGCCCGGCGGGCCTCCTCGATCGCATGGGTGGAAACGCCGATGATTTTGTCGTCGCCCAGTATGTGGCGCGCTTCCGGCAGCGGCAGATCGTCCTGACCCAGATGCACCCCGTCGGCGTCGCAGGCCAGGGCGATGTCCACGTGGTCATTGACGATGAACGTGACCCCGTAACGCCGGGTCAGCTCGCGAAGCGCCCGCGCCTTGCGCAGCACCTCGCGCTTGGTGCCTCTCTTGTCCCGGAGCTGCACGATGTCCTCCCCGCCCCGGATCGCCTCTTCCATCACCTCGAGCAGATCGCGGCCGGGATGGTACTCTTCGCCCGTAATGACGTACAACCGAAAATCCCGCAACCGGAACCCTCCTCCCCGTCTTTATTCCTGCCGGTTTTCCGCGGTGCGCCCGCCTGCGTCCGCGGCTTCCCCGACGTTTGCCGGTCCTGGCCGTCACGCCCCGATATACCGGGCCACCAGCGAGCGGGCCCGGCCCGGATCGCCGGTGCCACGGACCAGCACGCGGCCGTCGGGAAACAGCACGAGCGTTTCCCCCTCCGCCAGCGACGCGCGCAGCAGGAAGGCGTTCCGCTCGATCCGCGCGAACGGCGCGAGACGCTCCGCCCACACGTCAAGGTCGAACGTCCCTTCCGTCCGCACCTGCACCATGTTCCGGCCGCAGAGCACAACCGCGTCTTCCGCGTCCTCCTCCAGCGCCGGGAAACGCCGGCGGCTGCAGACCGGACAGGCCGGATCGGGCGGGGGAAGCGGCAGTTCGCGGAACCGGCGGTCCCACAGGTCGAACGTGATCATCGTTCCCTGCACGGCATCCCGGTTGCCGCTCAGCCATTTCAGCGCTTCCACGGCCTGCAGGGACGCCGTGACGTCCGCCGTCATTCCCAGCACGCCGACCGTCTCGCACGACTCCCCGGTCGCCTCCGGCCGTCCGATCAGGCAGCGAAGGCAGCACGTCCGGCCCGGCACAAAGACGGCGCTCATGCCGCGGGAAGCGATCGCCCCGCCGTACACGAACGGCACCCCGCGCTTGAAACAGACGTCGCTGATGAGCAGCCGGGTGGCGATGTTGTCCGTCCCGTCCAGCACCAGATCGACGCCGGCAAGAAGCGCTTCCGCGTTGCGCGGGGTCACGTCGCCGACCAGCGGTGCCAGCTCGATCTCCGAATTGATGCGCGCCAGCTTTCGCGCGGCCGCCTCCGCCTTGGGCAGCATTTGCCGCGCATCCTCCTCGTCGCACAGCTGCTGGCGCTGCAGGTTGCTCAGCTCCACGACGTCGCGGTCGACAAAGGCGATGCGCCCCACACCCACGCGGGCCAGATGCTGGGCGATGGCGGAGCCGAGGGCGCCCATGCCGACGATCAGCACGCGGCTGTTCCCGAGCTTCTCCTGTCCGGCGCGGCCGATCGGGGCGAAGCGCACCTGCCGGGAATAGCGCTCCGGTTCCGGTGCCGCCTCGGACGATTCACGCGCTGATTCCGCCGCATCCGTTCCCCGCGCCGGCATCGCCGCACCCGGTCCGCTCTCCGGCATCGTTTCGCCCGGCGATCCCGATTCGTTCATGCCGTTCATGCGGCTCGCAGATACCGCCTCGTCCGATCCGCCTGCCGCTGCCGGCGCTTCCTTTTTGACAGCCGCCGTCCCTGCGTACTTTTCGCTCACCGGTACAGTTGCCCCCCGCTTTGCCGGAACTCGTCCGCCTTCTCGCGCAACCCCTCCCGGATCGCGCTTTCCTCGTTCAGGCCGCGCGCCGCGGCGTACTCGCGCAAGTCCTGGGTGATGCGCATGCTGCAAAACTTCGGGCCGCACATCGAGCAGAAGTGCGCGGTCTTCGCCGCCTCGGCGGGCAACGTCTCGTCATGATACGCCATGGCGCGTTCCGGATCGAGCGACAGGTTGAACTGGTCTCGCCAGCGGAATTCGAAACGCGCCTTGGACAGGGCGTCGTCGCGCTTCTGCGCCCCCGGATGCCCCTTGGCCAGATCCGCGGCGTGCGCGGCGATCTTGTAGGCGATGACGCCTTCGCGCACATCCTCCTTGTTGGGCAGGCCCAGGTGTTCTTTCGGCGTCACGTAGCAGAGCATCGCCGTGCCGTACCAGCCGATCATCGCCGCCCCGATGGCGGAGGTGATGTGATCGTATCCCGGCGCGATGTCCGTCGTGATCGGCCCGAGCGTGTAAAACGGCGCCTCCCCGCAAAGTTCCCGCTGCAGGTCGACATTTTCCTTGATCAGATGCATCGGGATGTGGCCGGGGCCTTCCACCATCACCTGCACATCGTGCTTCCAGGCGATCTTCGTCAGTTCGCCCAGCGTCCTCAGTTCCGCAAACTGCGCCTCGTCGTTGGCGTCCGCGATGCTGCCCGGACGCAGGCCGTCCCCGAGCGAGATCGCGACGTCGTAGGACTTCAGGATCTCGCAAATTTCCTCAAAATGGGTGTACAGGAAATTTTCCTGGTGATGCGCCAGACACCATGCCGCCATGATCGACCCGCCGCGCGAGACGATGCCCGTCGTCCGCTTGGCTGTCAGCGGGATGTACCGCAGCAGCACGCCCGCATGGATCGTGAAATAGTCGACGCCCTGCTCGGCCTGCTCGATGAGCGTGTCGCGATAGATCTCCCACGTCAATTCCTCCGGCCGGCCACCGACCTTCTCCAGCGCCTGGTAGATCGGCACCGTGCCGACCGGCACCGGGGAGTTGCGGATGATCCATTCGCGCGTCGTGTGGATGTTCTTGCCCGTGGACAGGTCCATCACCGTATCGGCGCCCCAGCGGATCGCCCACAACAGTTTCTCGAGTTCCTCCTCGATCGAGGACGCGACCGCGGAATTGCCGATGTTGGCGTTGACCTTGACGTGGAAGCGGCTGCCGATGATCATCGGCTCGCATTCCGGATGGTTGATGTTGGCCGGGATGATGGCGCGCCCGCGGGCCACTTCCTCGCGCACAAATTCGGGAGATACCCCTTCGCGGATGGCCACGAACTCCATCTCCGGCGTGATGATCCCCTTGCGGGCGTAGTGCATTTGCGTTACGTTGCGTCCGGCCTTGGCGCGCAGCGGCCGGCGGGCCGGACCCGGGAACGCGAACCGTGCGGCGCGGGGATCGTCCGCCGATTTCCAGCCGTCGTCTTCGGGGCGCACCGGCCGTCCCTCAATCTCCTCCACATCTCCCCGCTCGAGAATCCACGCCCGTCTCAGCGGCGGCAGACCCCGGCGGTTGTCCGGCACGAAGTCCGGATCGGTGTACGGGCCGCTCGTGTCATAGACGCGAATCGGCTCGTTCGGTACCGTCTCGCCGCTGCGCGTCACGGTCGGCGACAGCACAATTTCCCGGAACGGGACGCGCAGATCCGGCCGCGACCCCTGGACGTATACTTTCCGGCTACCTTCAAACGGCTTGATCGATGGCATAAAAAAACCTCCCAGCACGAAGGTATGGAAGGCCCCGGGCGCGCCGCCCGCCCGCCGGGCGGCTGCGGAACGGACCACCTCGCCGGTGGCCGCGCATTCCGCAACAAGAAAAGCCGCTTCGGCGGGAAGCGGCTGAACGTTTCCACACGGATACCGCCAACCGGCCTCCGGAAACGGATACACTCCGGTACCGTCCGGGTCCGCAACGGTTTCCCGGTGGAAAACGAAAACCCACTTCCCTACGCTGGCATTACCCAGATCAGGTTCGAAGGGACAAAGGCGTTTCCGCCTTATCTCAGCCCTTGCGGGCGCCCCCAGTGGTCTTCCGGTTTTCAATTGTTATTCTCAATTTACCTTTTGGCTTCCGTTCTGTCAACCGTTGGCCAACTCCCGTCTGAGTCAAGCTAGTGTGGGCACCTTTTTTGGATTCTGGATGCGAACTTGAAAAGAACCTTTCCCTTGTAAGCGCTTTTGGTGTTCTTCCTTATGGGATTGGCGTTTCATTTTTCTGGTATTAGTATCCTCTAAGCCCTTTCAATGCCATGCCCGTTGTGCTACTCTGCCACGGCCCCCTAAGCAACCGGATCATCCCGTTAACGTATCCTTTGGTCGGTCGTATAACGTCCCTTAGCAACTTCCGAATGCTGACGGAGCGCTGCGGCGTTGGAGTCTTGCCTCCATACGTAACCAGGACCACTCCGGCTTCCCGGCCTCTCATGATTGTCCGCAGCATCGCGCTGACGCCTCGCTCGCTCCAGCTGTATCCGCCTCGCTTCGTCCGTCTGGCAAAGATCCGCATCTGCGCTTCCGCGCTCCCCATCGGCCTCATGCCGCTCGTGTCGATGCCCGCCGCCTGGAGCGTCTTCCGGTAGTCCTCCAGATGCTTCCGGTGTTGCTTCAGAAACTGCTTGTATTCCTCCCAGTCCTTCCGCTGCTTTGGCGCGATGTCCTCTGCCGACACGCTCTCCACAGCTGTCAGCAAAGCGGCT
>LZRV01000114.1 GCA_002159065.1 Paenibacillaceae bacterium ZCTH02-B3
TGAACGGGTGTTTGCGGATCTGAAAGAAAAGCATGGCCTGAGGTGGACGACCTTGCGGGGGTTAAAGAAGGTCACCATGCAGGCGATGCTTGTATTTGCCGCGATGAATTTGAAAAAGCTGGCGACCCGGCTATGGAGGTCAGGTCAGCCCGGAGATAGCCACGGCTGGTATTGTTTCATTTTCATGCGAAGGTACATAAGAAAGCACAAAAAACTCCCACGACGCCCGATGCGATGGGTTGCACGTGGGAGTTTGTCTTCAGTCTGACCCGCCGGGTTCCGGCGGGCAAACTTGGATTTGGGCGGTTCAGTATTCTCCCTTGATCACGAAGAACGATCCGCGGATGGTGCCGGCCAGGCTCGATCTTTGCTTCGCGAACTTGAATTTCTCCAATTCCGCGGGCACTTCCATGCCTTCCGACAGCTTGAATCCGACGGCCCGCTTTTTGGGATCGTCGACCGCGTACATCACGTTGACCACAAGCCCGTCTTCGTAGAAGACATAGGTCATCCGGAGATTTTCCACCTGGAATTGCGACGTTTCCAGCGGCCTGGCTGACAGTTCGATTCCCCGCTCTTCCTTCAGAATCCGGTTCACGTAATCCAGCGTTTCCGGGCTTTCGGCGGCCGGCACGGTGACAAACGGGTGCTTGTACTTGTTCCAATAGTAACGGGCCTCGTTGGCGCGCAATCCGGCCAGCGCTTCCGCCACCGGGGACGATTCCAGACCGGCGGTGGACACGTTCTTGAAATCGACGGCGTAAGCCATTTGCGATCTCCCTCCGATTACGGTTCAAGTTATTGTTCAAGCAGCTTTTTCAGCGATTCCGTCCATTCGCCCCACCCGTACCTCGCGCCGTTTCGCGCCGGTTCGCCGGAAATGCCCGTTTGCTCAAGGCGCAGGTTCACCAGGTCGTTTCCCGGAACCGTGAGCGTCCGGATCACCACATGCTTGTGAACGTCAGACCCATACCTCTTCCTCCTCCAACAGTCTGCCCAAGCGCACCAGATTCGAGCTCCAGAACCTGCGGTAGAACGCCACCCAGTCCTCGATTTCCCGAAGCGGCGCGGCTGAATTGGACACCATTTGGTATCGAATTCATTATGGGACACCATTTGGTTTCCTGCAAACCGTTTCCTTTTTCGATAGGATAAAACAAGGCCGGACGCCAACCGGAGAGGTTTGGCGTCCGGCCACGTCACGGGATGAACCGGCGCTTCCCGTCAGTCGGCCAGGATTCGGCCGGTTGGTACGGCCGACCCGGCGGGTTCGACCGCCGCCAGGAGCTGGTTCGCCTGGACGGCGTCGCCGGGCTTGACGCGCAGCGCCGCGATCCGGCCGCTTTCCGGCGCCTGCACGGCGAATTCCATTTTCATGCTCTCCACCACGACGATCGTGTCGCCCGCGGTGACGAACTGCCCGTCTTCGGCCGTCAATTTCCACACGATGCCCGGCAAGGGGCTGAGGACAGGAACGGTTCCCGCCGGAAGATCGTCCTCCCGGGGCGGCGGCCCGTCGTCCGGCTCGCCGGCCGGCCGGTCGAAACCGAGCGCCTTCCACCGCTCCCGTTCCGCGCGGAAAGCCGCCTGCTGGGTCCGGCGGAACCGGTCCGCGCTCTCCCGGATCGACTCCAGAAAACGCAGATATTCGCCCAGATCGAACACCGTTTCCTCGATCTCCGCCTCGAACCGCCCGCGCAGGAAATCTTCCCGCAGCTTCAGGAGTTCCTCCGCCGGAACCGGATAGAACCGGATCTGGTCGAAATGGCGGAGCAGCCAGGGCTTGCCCGGCTGAAAGCTTCGGGTCGTGCGGAAGGTGTTCCACACCGGCACCGTCCGCCCGACCAGCTGGTAGCCGCCCGGTCCTTCCATGCCGTAGATGCACAGGTAGGCGCCCCCGATGCCGACGGCGTTTTCCGGCGTCCAGGTCCGAGCCGGATTGTATTTCGTCGTCACGAGGCGGTGCCGCGGATCCGCCGGCGTGCCGACCGGGGCGCCGAGGTAGACGTCGCCGAGGCCGAGGACGAGATAGCTGGCTTCGAAGACGATCCGCTTCACGTCCCCGATGCTTTCCAGCCCGTTGATGCGGCGGATGAATTCCAGGTTGCTCGGGCACCAGGGCGCGTCGGGACGGACGTTGTTCTGATAGCGTTCGACGGCGAGCCGCGCGGCGGGATCGTCCCACGACAGCGGCAGGCGGACGATTCGCGAAGGCACCTTCATCGTTTCGGGCGGCGGCAGCGTTTCGGCCAGTTCGAGCACCCGGCGGCACGCTTCGCGCACCGTCATGACCGCCGGATCGATGTGGATCTGCAGCGAGCGGATGCCGGGGACAAGGTCCAGCACCGGAAGGTCCGGGCATTGCCGGACGGCTTCCATGAGGGCGTGGATTCGGAAACGCAGCCGCAAATCCAGTTCCATCGGCCCGCATTCGACGAGCAGGTGCCGGTCGCCGCTCGCGCGCACCGTCAGGGCGTACGCCGGATCACCGTCCGTCCGGGCAAGAATCGGGTAGTCCGGCGGCCAGGACCGGTCCGGGTCCGGTGGAAGATCGTCCAGGCCGGGCAGCCTGCCGCCGTCCGGCGTGTCGTCCGGCCCGGCCTCCCCGGAAATGCCTCCAGCCGTTCCACTGATCGTCCCGGCCGTGCTCCCCATCATTCCGTTGATCGACCCGGCCATGTTCCCCGCCGTTCCGTTGGTCGATCCGGCCATGCCCCCGACCGTTCCGCCGGTCTCCCCATCAATGCCGCCAACCGTCCGGGCCGCCCCGACGGATGTCAGAAACCGTTCCTGCCGCCGCCGCAATTCATCCGCTTCCTCCAGCGTCACGAGGCGAAACCGCACCTTGTCCCCCGGACGCAGCTGGCCGATTTTCCATTGTTCGGCGGAAGCCACCGTGACGGGGCAGACGAACCCGCCGAGGCTCGGGCCGTCGAGGCCGAGCAGGACCGGC
Source organism: Paenibacillaceae bacterium ZCTH02-B3 (assembly GCA_002159065.1). GTDB lineage: Bacteria > Bacillota > Bacilli > Paenibacillales > Paenibacillaceae > ZCTH02-B3. The sequence goes on from LZRV01000114.1 coordinate 2,954, forward strand.
ATGTCGCCGGTCAGGTTGAGTGCGCCGATGGCGTAGGCGTTGTCGTGGATGTTGGAAGGATGAAGCCCGGCCTCCCCGCCGTCCTCGCGGGCCCAGGGCGGCTTCGGGCCGATCAGGCGGACGCCGGTGCGGGAACTGTTGAAATGGACCTCCCACTCCGTCTCCTCGAGCCGTTTCAAATAGTCGGCCTGTAAAAACTCCTCCGTGCAATGCGGACCGGGGATCGCCCCGATGGTCCATGTCCGGGCGATGGCGGGGCGACAAGAAGGCGGCAAGGCGGCGAGCCGTCCGTCTTCCGGCGGCGGAAACGCGCCTCCGGCGTTTTGCCTCACGCCGACCACATCGCCGGCACGTAGCGCCCGGCCGCCGTGGCCGCCAAACCCGCCCAGCGTGAACGTGGACGCGCTGCCCATATATTGGGGCACATCCAGCCCGCCCGCCACGAGCAGATACGTCCGCATGCCTTCCTTCGCTTCGCCGAAGCGGAGCACCTGCCCTCGCCGCGCAAAAACGGGGCGGTACGTCTCCACCGGCGCCCCGTCGAGGGTGGCGCCCATGTCGGCGCCGGTGACGCAGAACCATATGCCGTCGCGGAACCGGAAGGCGCCGCCGCGCAGCGTCAGCTCCAGGCCCGGCGCGCCTTCTTCGTTGCCGAGCAGCCGGTTGCCGATGCGGAACGACAGGGCGTCCATCGGGCCGCAGGGCGGCACGCCCACTTCCCAGTAGCCGGTCCTTCCGGGCCAGTCCTGGACGGTCGTCTGCAGGCCGCCGTCGATCACCTCTATGGCCGGTTCCGCCGGCGCGAAGCCTTCCAGCATCCGGGTATGGACCCGGCCGGCCCGCACGTCCTCTTCTTCCAGCAGCGCCTCCAGATACCGCAAGTTGGTGGTGACGCCGTAAAACCGCGTTTCGGAGAGCGCTTCGCGGAGTTTGTCGAGCGCTTCTTCACGGCTTTCGCCCCGCACGATGACGGTGGCCAGCATCGGGTCGTACAGCGTCGTCACCTTCACGCCGTCCCGGACCCACGTTTCCGTCCGGGCGGCGGGCGAAAGCGCCACCCGGTCGACCTGCCCGGCGCTCGGGAGAAAGTCCAGGTGCCCGTCTTCGGCGTACACCCGCGCTTCGATGCTCCATCCCTTCGGCCCGGACAGCAGGCTTTGCAGATCTTTCAGTTCATCCGCCGCTTCCTTCACCATCCATTCCACCAGGTCGATGCCGAACACTTCTTCCGTCACGCCGTGTTCCACCTGCAGGCGGGTGTTCATTTCAAGAAAATAGAATGCCTGCGCGGCGGGATCCACGAGAAATTCCACGGTGCCCGCGCTGCGGTACCCGACTTCCGACGCCAATCGGACGGCGGCCTCGTGCAGGCGCATCCGGAGGCCGGCGGGCAGGTTCGGCGCCGGACATTCCTCGAGGATTTTCTGGTTGCGCCGCTGGACGGAGCAGTCCCGTTCCCCGATCGCCACCGCCTCGCCGAACCGGTTGCCGAAAATCTGCACTTCCACATGCCGGGCCCTCTCGACGTATTTTTCCAGATAGACGCCGCCGTCATTGAAATTGCGCTCCGCCAGGCCCGCCACCGCTTCAACGGCGGCCCTGAGCGACTGGGCGTCCCGGCACACCCGCATGCCGATGCCGCCGCCGCCGGCGGTGCTTTTCAGCATGACCGGATAGCCGATCCGCTCCGCTTCCCGCACCGCTTCCTCCGGACCGGCGAGCAGTCCGGTTCCCGGCAGAAGCGGCACGCCCGCCTTCGCCGCGATGTCCCGGGCCATGTGCTTCAGGCCGAACCATTCGATCTGCTCCGGCTCCGGTCCGATGAAAGCAATGCCCGCTTCCCGGCAGCGCCGGGCGAAGGCGGCGTTTTCGCTCAGGAACCCGTAGCCGGGATGGATGGCGTCCGCCCCCGTGTCCCGCGCCGCCTGCAGGATCCGGTCCGCGTTCAGGTAGCTGTCGCCGGCCGGACCGTCCCCGATGAGGACCGCCTCGTCGGCCAGATCGACGTGCAGGCTGTCCTGGTCGGCCTTCGTATAGACGGCCACCGACGGAATGCCCATGCGGCGGAGCGTCTTCGCAATGCGCACCGCCGCCGTTCCCCGGTTGGCGATCAACACTTTGCGAAACATGCAGCGAACCTCCTTGCTGATTGGATGGCCGTCCGACCTATTGTCGAGACGGTTGCGCGACTTGATGCGGGATGGCTGTCCGACTTGTTGTCGAGTGAGCACCCTGACGAAAACAAAGACAAATGTGCACTTATTTTTCCGGTTTCAAGGCCATTCGTTGGAAATAAAGACAAAATTGCTGCTATTTCCTGGAGCCCCGCTTGAAATCAAACAAATTTTTCCATTTCAATCGCACAAAATGTATTTATTTTCCCCGTTCGTCCGTTTTCATGCCGAAATAAATGCATTTTTGTCTTATTCCAGTCCGAGCGGATCGAGAGCGTAAAATTGCCGCCAGCTGGAAACGACAAGACGGCCGCCGGCGGCTCAACCGACCATCTCCTGTGCCGGCGGTTCATCTCGCCGGATACAACTCCTCAACCCCGGTTTAGCCGTCGGCCGCGGCCTTCCCCCGGCAGCTCGACCGACGGCCGCATTTCCTCCGCCGGCAGCTCACCGGCCGGATCCGGCTCCGACGCCCCGGCTCAGCCGCCGGCCGCGGCCCTCCCGCCGGACGCCGGCGCGTCCCACACCAGAAGCCGGACCGGCGTCGGATTATATGCGTTGCACGGATTGTTGAGCTGCGGGCAGTTGCTGATCAGCACCGTCACGCGGATCTCCGCCCGCATTTCCACGTAGCGCCCGGGGGCGGACACGCCGTCGGCGAAGGTGAGGCCCCCTTCCGGCGTCACCGGCACGTTCATGAAAAAGTTCACGTTCGGCGCCAGATCCCGTTTGCTCCAGGGCCCGCCCCGTTCCGCCAGCAGCCGCAGGAAGGTGTCCCGGCAATTGTGCATGTGGAACGTGTCGTGGGAATAGCGGACCGTGTTGCTCTGGGCGGAGCAGGCGCCGCCCAGCGTGTCGTGCCGGCCGCAGGTGTCGGCGACGATCGTCACGAGCGGCTTGCCGGATTCCGCCAGCAGTACGGACCCCGTCGTCAGATATATCCGGCCCTGGGCGACGATGGTCCGCACCGCGCTGTAGTGGTCTTCCGGATGGTCCGCGTCGTAGAACAGCGTGTCCACCGCCTGGTTCCCTTCCAGGTCGATGATCCGCAGCACCTGCCCCGGCTCGAGATCCTTCATCCAGCCTTCGCCGGCCGGCACCACCACATCGAGGACGGCGTCTTCTTCCTTCAGCGCGCTTTCCTTCAGAATGAAATCCGTCATGCGAGATCCCCCCTGAGCGCCTGATATTCCCACGTGTTTTCGAAGGCGCGGCGGTTTTCGCCGCGGAAGTTCACGCAGAAGTCCGTCTCCGGATCGACCGGATCGGCCGGCAACACCTCGATCCGCACCGGCACCGACGGATACGAATCGGACGGATCAAGCGGATGCGGCGTATTGGAAAGGATGAGCAGCACATTAAGTTCGGTGCGCAGCGTCACGGAAGCGCCCGCCGGCGCGTGCCCGGAGACGAAACGCATCCGCCCGTCCTCGCCGCAGACCACCTTGGAGAAGAAATTGACCGCCGGCACGAGATCCCGCAGCCCGAGGCCGTTGCGCGCAAGCTCCACGGCCGCGTTGTCCAGGCCGTTTCTCAGCCAGTCGTTGCGCAACTCCTGGTAGGTGGTTCTGCCGTACTTCGCATCCGTGCCCTCGCGGGTCGTGAGGGCGCCGAACGGATCGTGCCAGCCAAGGGTGTCGTCGACGATGCTGGCCAGCACCCGCCCGTTGTCGCTCATCAGCACGTGACCCTTCGTCAGGCGGGCCGTGTGCTGCGCCTTCAGCGTATCCGGCATGTTGTAGCGCTCCGCCGGATGGTCCGCGTGATACAGGAGCGCCGCCAGATTCGCGCCGGCGCCGAGGGCGGTAAAGCGAATGAGCCGGCCCCGTCCGATCACCCCCGACCATTTGCCGCCTGGTTTAAGCTCCTTGCTCCAGACGGCTTTCCGGGTCATGGTCATGCCCGTGCTCATGGTTCACGCCTCCTTGCCGATGGGTTGTGATCATTAATCGAGTAGAAGGGGGCGGCTAGCCCCCGTCCTCTCACACCACCTGGCATGCGGGTCCGCACCAGGCGGTTCCGAAGAGTTAACGAAATGCCAAGTAACATTCAAGCATGCTGACCAGCCCTTGCGCCTGAAAATATCGGGTGTCAAGGGCGTTGTTCAGGTTGCGGGACATCTCCCATGGTCCCCGGCGTGAGTTCGCCATCATATGGACGAAGTGTTCCGGTACCCCCAGCGCCCGCAGTTCACGGTAGCGCGTCCGTA
>LZRV01000115.1 GCA_002159065.1 Paenibacillaceae bacterium ZCTH02-B3
GTCCAGCACCGTGTCGCCGATGAACGTCTCCCACTTCATCGGCGACACGGTGCTGGACCTGACCAAGGCGCATATTCCGGTGGGTGAAACAAAAATTTACGTTTCCTCGTTTATCGGTGACGTCAAGGTGTTTTTGCCGGGCGATCCTTCTGTCGGCGTCCAGGTGACTTCCAGCTGCCTCATCGGCAGCGTGACGGTGCTCGGCCGCAACGAGGGCGGGTTTTTCAACCAGATGACGGTGGAAACGCCGGGATACCACGACGTGTCCAAAAAAATCGTCCTGGTGGTCAGCGCCTTCATCGGCGAAGTCCGCGTGACAAGGGTGGGCTGACGGATGAGGCGCCTGTTCCGCAACGCAAAATGGCAGTGGACGTCCTATGCCGCGGCGTCCACCGCCGTTGTTTTGCTGATCGTCTATTTTGTGTGGTTTGCCGCCGATTCGCCCCCTTCCGGGGAGCGGCTCGGCTGGTTCGTCGCGCTGGTGCTGGCGAACACCGCCGTCGCCTATACGGTGGGGCTCCGCATCCAGCGCAAGCTGGACCAGGTGCAACTGGCGCTCAAACAGGCCGCCGCCGGCAACCTCGGCGTCCGGCTTCCCGAACAGGAAGAGGGCGCCTTTGCCGGCGTCCACCGCGATTTCAACCGCCTGCTGGCGCAACTCGAAGGAAGGCTGAAGCTCTTGCAGGAGCTCGGGGAAAAGGACGTGCTGGAAGACGCGTCGGCGGTGGAGACGGCGGTGCTGGAGGAGCGGCGCCGGCTGGCCCGCGATCTGCACGACACCGTCAGCCAGCAGCTGTTCGCGCTGCACATGTCGGCGTCGTCCCTGCCGGCGCTCCTGGAACGCAACAGGGAGCAGGCGGAAACCGTCATCCGGCAGCTCATCGACATGTCCGCCGCCGCCCAGCGGCAGATGCGCGGGCTGATCGCCCAGTTGCGGCCCCTCGAGCTGCAGGGACGCACCCTTTCCGACGCCCTGGACCGCTGGTTTCCCGATTATTGCCGCCAAAACGGCCTGCAGGGCACCCTGGATGTCCATCTTTCCGGGCGGCTGCCGGAAGCGATCGAACACCAGCTGTTTCTCATCATCCAGGAAGCGATGGCCAACGTCGTCAAGCACGCCGACGCCCGCACCGTCCGCCTGTTCCTGGGCGAAACCGGCCGGCAGGCGGTCCTCACGGTGGAAGACGACGGCGCGGGATTTACGGCGGACCAGATCCGGGTGGGTTCCCACGGACTGTCCACCATGCGGGAACGCGCCCGCAAGCTGGGAGGAGAAGCGGAAATCGTCACCAAGCCGGGCAGCGGCACCAGGGTTCGGGTGACGTTCCCCCTTTTTGAAGAACCGGAAGAAGCATCGGAGGGCGAAAGGAGCACCAATCCCGATGAGTGAAGCGAAAACCGTCTGGAACGTGCTGATCGTGGACGACCACGAAATGGTGAGGACCGGGCTGCGGACGTACCTGATGCTGGACGACCGTTTCCGGGTGATCGGGGAAGCCGGCTCGGGAAGGGAGGCGTTGGACAAGCTCGTTGCCGGAGCTTACGGCGGCGTCCCCGACATCATCCTGATGGACCTGATGATGCCGGAGATGGACGGCGTGGAGGCGACGAAGGCCATTCTCGGGCGTTTTCCCGACGTCAGAATCATCATTCTGACCAGCTTCCTGGAAGACGACAAGGTGGTGGCGGCCATCAAAGCCGGCGCCGTCAGCTACGTGCTGAAGACGGTATCGGCGGAAGAACTGATTTACGCCATGCAGGGCGCGATGCGCAACATGCCGGTGATGAGCGGGGACGTTTCGCAGGCGCTTACGCGCGGGCTCAGGCGGCGCACCGCCGAGGATGAAGCCGAAGGCCTCACGGAACGGGAGCGGGAAGTGCTGATGCTCATCGCGGAAGGAAAATCGAACAAGGAAATCGGCGACGAGCTTTTCATCAGCATCAAAACGGTCAAGACCCACGTGAGCAACCTGCTGATGAAGCTCGGCCTGGAGGACCGCACGCAGCTGGCCATTTACGCCCACCGGAAGGGATGGGTCAAGGAAATCCGTCCCGGCGGCTCGGGCGGATGAACGGATCCGCACGGCGGTTAACCGTCCGACGCGCGGGGAAGAATGAGGGCGGAACCAACGCCGCGCAGGCGCATCCTGGCGGACGCGGAAGGAGGATATCCGATGCACCCCATTCCCTCGGTTTTAAAGGACCGGGAGCGGTCTTTCGCGGAGGCCCGCGACGCGCTGGGCCGGTGCGGATTCGTGCTGGGCGGAAACTGGGAATATGATCACGGCTCGTTCGATTGCCCGCTGGATGAAGCGCGCAAGATATGGCTGCGCCTTCCCTTTCGCGTGACGGCGGGCGTCCTGGACGGGGAAGCGAAAGATCAGGGCACCCGCATCCGCTTCGACGAGCCGTTTGTGCTGAAACACCTGTATCGCGAGGGTCCGGACCCGGGGGCGATGACGGCCCTCGGGAACGCGCTGACGGACCAGTTCCAGAAGCCGGCGGACCCGGATGCCCCCGTGGAACCGCACTGGATCGAGCGGGCGAAGGACAAGCTGCGGGAAGCGGAAGCGGCCTGTTCCGCCTGAAACGCAGCATGGCCTGACCCGCCCGCCGCGCGGAAACCGCACGAATCGCATCCGTTCCGCACGCCGGTTCGAACGCCCCGGTCCGGAACCGCCACGCCCCGGCACGGCCGGGGTTTTTGTTTCCGAACTTTTTGTGGCGATTTTTTACTTTTCTTTCATTTCGGTTTAAGATGATTTTAAGGAAAGTATCCGAAAATGACGGTGAACCGTGTGGATATCAGCAATCGCACAAGGGACAGGGGGGAATCCGCCATGGAGGATCAAAACCGGAAACCGGACGACTGGTACACCTGGCAGTATCGTTCCGACCAAACGGAATCCCGTTCCGATGCGCGACCTTCTTCCAGCACGACGTCGGTTCCCGGCCGGAGCCTGGTGACGGGCGGCTTAAGCTCCGGCGGGGGAATGGACGATCCTTACAGGGAAAGACCGCAGCCGCGTCCGTTCACCGTGTCGGGAGGCGTGCGTTACTGGGAACCGGCCCCCGCCAGACGCGGAGGCGGTTCGTTCCGGACCGTCTTCTTCTCGTTCCTCGCCGGCGTGATCCTGGTCGGCGGGCTCATGTTCGCGGCGGATCACTTCAACTGGTTCACGGACCGGACAGCCGGCCCGTCGCAGGCGGCGGAGCCGAGAAACGACGTCCGGCCGGCGGCCAGCCCGTCCGGCGGTTCGGGAAGCGCCATGGTCGACGACGTTGTGAGGCCCAACACCATCGCCGAAATTTTCGAGAAGGCCAATCCCGCCGTGGTCAAGATCGTCACCTACACGAGGTCGGCCAGCCGCTCGTTCGATCCGTTTGATTTCTGGTACTTCTGGGAAGAGTATTTCGGCGGCCAGGACAACGGGCTGCGGGAAACGGGCATGGGGTCCGGGTTCTTCTTCGATTCCAGCGGCTACATCCTGACCAACCAGCACGTCATCAGCGGAGCGGACGAGGTTCAGGTGCAGGTGATCGGCTACCAGGAGCCGTTCAAGGCGCAAGTGCTTGGAACCAGCTATGAGCTGGACCTGGCGGTGCTCAAGATCGAGGGGAAAGATTTCCCGACCTTGCCGCTGGGCGATTCGGACAAGATGAAAATCGGCGACTGGGTGATCGCCATCGGCAACCCGTACGGCTTCGACCATACGCTGACCGTGGGCGTGATCAGCGCGAAGGAACGCCCGATTCCGATCAACGACGGCGGACGCATCCGCCAGTACGAGAATTTGCTGCAGACGGACGCCTCCATCAACCCGGGCAACTCCGGCGGGCCGCTGCTCAATTTAAACGGCGAAGTCATCGGCATCAATACGGCGGTCAGCGCGCAGGCCCAGGGAATCGGCTTCGCGATTCCCACCAGCACGATTCTGGAAGTGCTGGATCAACTGAAAAACAACGAGCAGCCTCCCGCGCCGTTCATCGGGGTCAACCTGGTCAACCTGACGCCCCAGCTGGCGGAACGCCTCGGTCTGGAAGGCACGGAAGGGGCGCTGGTCCAGGGCGTGCTGTACGGTTCGCCGGCCTATGAGGCGGACATCCGGCAATACGACGTCATCACCGGCATGGACGGCAAAAGCTACAAGACGTCGGACGAACTCGTCAAGGCCATCCAGAGCCGCAAGGTGGGCGACACCGTGACGCTGCACATCATCCGGGCCGGCAAGAAGATCGACCTCCAGGTGAAAATCGGCGACCGCAACAAATACGAAAATCGTCGCTGAACCGTATGGGACCGGCGGAAACGGCCTCCCGTCCGCGGCGGGCGGGACGGCGTTTCCGCTGCGCGTTTTCCCGGCATTCGATCCGAAAGGTTTTGCCGTTTCCCATCCTGTGGGACCGTCATGGGGGCATGGCATGAGACCTTATGTGGTGATCATCGACGACGATGAAAAAATCACTTCGCTCCTTCGGCGCAGCCTTGTCTTCGAAGGATACAAGGCGGCGACGGCGCCGAACGGGCGCGAAGGGCTCAAGCTGCTGGCCGAAAGGGAAGCCGACCTGATCATTTTGGACGTGATGATGCCCGAACTGGACGGGTGGGAGGTCCTCCGCCGGCTGCGCGAAGCGGGCGTCGCCACGCCGGTGCTGATGCTTACGGCCAAGGACGAGGTCAGCGACCGGGTCAGGGGCCTGGACCTCGGCGCCGACGACTATCTGGTGAAGCCGTTCGCCCTGGAGGAATTTCTCGCGCGGGTGCGGGCGCTTCTGCGCCGGCGGCCGGAACGCCGGGAAGACGGCCTGCTTCGCTTCGAGGATCTGGCGATGGACGTCGAAGCCCGGGAAGTGTACCGGGGCGGCCGGCGCCTGGAGCTGACCGCCAAGGAGTTCGAATTGCTCCATCTTTTTTTGCAAAATCCGAAACGGGTGTTGTCGCGAGACTTTATCATGGACAGGGTCTGGGGATACGATTACAGCGGCGAATCCAACGTGCTGGAAGTCTATGTGGCCATGCTGCGCCAGAAGCTGGAGGAGGGCGGCGGCAAGCGACTGATCCACACCGTACGGGGCGCCGGCTACATTTTGAGAGGGGACCCGTGAGATGTCCGTCCGGCTGAAGCTCACCCTGTGGTATTCCGGCCTGCTTACCGTGCTGCTCATCGCGTTCGGCCTGGCGATTTACGGCGTCGTCTGGCACAATACGATGCAGGAAGTCAAGGACCGTCTGCGCAATGTGGGCGACCGGATGCTGGTGGGGAGGACCATAAGCCCCGGTTTTCCCCTCCGGTTCGATCTCCGTTTTGTCGCCCCCCGTTCCTTTGACACGGCGACCATCGGGGCGCAGCTGGTCAGCTATCTCCGGGACGAGAAGGGCGATGTCAGCGACTGGACGGAAAATCTGGACCAGTGGGGCGGCATCCGTTTTGCGTATCCCGACCGGAACAACGTAAAGAACCGTTTCGTGGAACGCAGGGCCAACGGATATCCTTTTCTGGTTTACGAAAGGGCCGTGGTCGCGCCGGAAACGGGCGAGCTCGTCGGCCTTCTGCAGGTGGGGGCGTACATCGGCCACGAGCAGCGTCTTTTCGCCCAGCTGCGGACCATTCTGTTTGCCAGCGGCCTGGCCGGGGTGCTTGCCGCCTTTTGCCTCGGCATGTTTCTGGCCCGGCAGGCGCTGCGGCCGATCGAGCGGGTCACGGAAGCGGCGGAACAAATCCAGAGCGGCTCCGAACTGGGCCTGCGCATTCCCCGGGAAAAGGCCAACGATGAAATCGGCCGGCTGACGGACACCCTGAACGACATGCTGGCGCGCTTGGAACGCGCGTACCGCGAGCTGGAGGAATCCAACGCCGCCCAGCGGCGTTTTGTGTCCGACGCCTCCCACGAACTGCGCACGCCCCTCACGACGATCCGCGGCAACATCGATCTGCTCGAGAAAATCTGGGAGTCCGGGGAACCCGCGCCGGAACGGCTGGAAATGGCCCGGGAAGCGATCCGCGACATCGCCGACGAATCCCGCCGGATGAGCAGGCTGGTGAACGATCTCTTGGCCCTGGCCCGCGCCGATGCCGGCCTCCGCATCGAGCGGGAGGTGATCCCCATTCTGCCCGTGGTGCGGGAGGCGGCCCGGAAGGCGGCCTTCCTGCCGCGCACCGCCGGGTGGCGCGTCGGGTCCCTGGAAGCGCTGGAAGGCGTCCGGGTGCTGGGAAACCGGGATTATTTGCTCCAGCTTTTGTTCATTTTGATCGAGAACGGCTTCAAATACACGCCGCAAGGAGAAGTGCGGCTGGAAGCGGCCCGCAGGGAGGGCTGGGTCGGCATCACCGTCGCCGACACCGGCATCGGCATGAATCAGGAAGAGGTGGGACGCATCTTCCAGCGCTTCTACCGCGCCGACGAATCCCGCGGCAAAACGTCGGGCACGGGCCTCGGCCTGTCCATCGCCAAGTGGATCATCGACATGCACGAGGGAGCGCTGGACGTCCGCACGAAGCCCGGCGAAGGCAGCGCCTTTACCTTGTGGCTGCCGGTCGCGGACGACGGCTTTCGCCCCGCCGGCGGTTGCGGTATAATGGCGGTACAGCCGGAGGCGTCCGCACCGGATGACGCGTCCGTTCAGGCGGCGCGCGAACCGGAAGCGTCCACACCGGATGACGCGTCCGGCCGGACGGCGCGCGAACCGGAAACGGCCGCGCCGGACGCATCCGGACAGGCGGCGTCCGAACCGGATGCATCCGCGCGGAATGGCGAACCCGGACCCGGCACGCCCCCGGCGGACGACAGGAACGGCCCGTAAAAGGCGGTGAACGCGCATGAAAGTGGTCAAAATTTCTCCACGCGGGTATTGCTACGGGGTGGTGGACGCCATGACGATGGCCCTCCACGCGGCCCGCAACCCGGATCTGCCCCGCCCCATCTACATTCTCGGCATGATCGTCCACAACAGCCACGTGACCGAAGCCTTCAAAAAGGAAGGCATCATCACGCTGGACGGGCCGAACCGGCTGGAGATTCTGGAACAGGTGGACAAGGGCACCGTCATTTTTACGGCCCACGGCGTGTCGCCGCAGGTTCGCCGCCGGGCGCGGGAGAAGGGGCTTACGGTGGTCGACGCCACGTGTCCGGATGTCACCCGCACGCATGATCTCATCCGGGAGAAGGTCGCGCAGGGTTACGAAGTGATCTACATCGGCAAGAAAGGCCACCCCGAACCGGAAGGCGCCATCGGCATCGCGCCGGACCACGTCCATCTGGTGGAAAGCGAAGCGGATATCTCCCGCCTGAACGTAAGCGCGGAACGGATCGTCATCACCAACCAGACGACCATGTCCCAGTGGGATGTCAAGCACCTGGTGGCCAAACTGAAAGAAACCTTTCCCCGGGCGGAAGTGTACAACGAAATCTGCCTCGCCACCCAGCTCAGGCAGGAAGCCGTGGCCGAACAGGCGAAGGAAGCCGATCTGTGCATCGTGGTGGGGGATGAGCGCAGCAACAATTCCAACCGGCTTGTCCAGGTGGCCCGCGAGATCGCCGGCGTGCCCGCCTACCGCGTCGCGGACGTGACGGAGATCAGGCGGGAATGGCTGGAAGGCGCGAAAACGGTGGCGGTCACCTCGGGGGCTTCCACCCCCACGCCGCTAACCAAGGAAGTGATCGATTACCTGGAGCGGTACGATCCCGGCGATCCGGCCACCTGGGAAATCCGCCGGACGGTCAACATGGACAAACTGCTCCCCGCCTTCCGGGAAAAATCCTTGCATTGACGAATCGACGCGTTCACGCGGCCGGCAGACGGACATGGGGTTCGCAGGAACACGAGCCGCGCCGGGAGCACGTCCCGAACACGGGCTCTTTGGGCGCACGGCGGCGTTCCGGCGGATGGCATGTCCGTCATATTTTATTGCAGGCATGCGCGAAATCCGGATTTCCGGACCATTTCCCGCAAGATCCGGCTTGACAGGAATCCGCGAATCCCTTATAGTTACTTTATCGCTTAAAAGCGTATACGCGTCAAAGCGCACACGCGTCGAAGCGAAAAAAGCAGGTGCGAGGAACAGGAGCGTGAGGGAGTTGATCGTCGTCACCAAGAATTCCGTCACGGACGAGCGGATCGGGGAAATCGTCGCCTTCATCGAGAAACACGGCGTCAAGGCGCATGTTTCCCGGGGCACGGACCGGACGGTCATCGGCATCATCGGAAAGGCGGACCCGGTGCTCGCCGAACAATTGCGCTCGATGAAGGGCGTGGAAGATGTCATCCGGATCTCGAAATCTTATAAGCTGGCCAGCCGCGACTTCCATCCGGAAAACACGGTCATCGAAATCAAGGGCCTCCGGATCGGCGGCGACGAGCTGGTGGTGATGGGCGGGCCCTGCGCCGTCGAATCACCCGAACAGATCGACAAGATCGCGTATCTGGTCAAGGCGGCCGGCGGCCAGGTGCTGCGCGGCGGCGCGTTCAAACCGCGGACGGGTCCGTACAGCTTCCAGGGCATCGGCGTCGAAGGCCTGAAGTGGATGCGGGAAGCCGCCGACCGGTACGGCCTGCTCACCATCACCGAAGTGATGACGCCCGAATACGTGGAGATTTGCGCCCGGTATTCGGACATGTTGCAGGTCGGCACGCGCAACATGCAAAACTTTGACCTGTTGCGCAAGCTGGGCACGGTGAAGAATCCGGTGCTCCTGAAGCGCGGTTTCAGCGCCACGTATGACGAGTGGCTGAACGCGGCGGAATACATCCTGGCGGGCGGCAACCCGAACGTGATGCTGTGCGAGCGGGGCATCCGCACGTTCGAGACCTACACCCGCAACACGCTGGATCTGACGGCCATCCCGGTCATCCACCAGCTCAGCCATTTGCCGGTCATCGCCGACCCGAGCCACGGCACCGGCCGGCGCGAACTGGTGGAGACGATGTCCAAGGCGGCGGTGGCGGCGGGAGCCGACGGGCTGATCATCGAAATGCACTACGACCCCGACAATTCGATGACCGGCGACGGCGTCCAGTCGCTGTTCCCCGACCAGTTCGCGGCTTTGTGCAGGGATCTGGAAAAGCTGGCGCCGCTGGTCGGCAAGCGGTTCGACACGGCGAAGGCGCCGGCGGAAGCCTTCGCGAGCTGAAGCGGGCTGAAGCGCCCGCTTCTTCCTTTTAAGAAGGCGTCATGCGGGTCCGGCCGGCGTCCGCGGCAAAACCGGCGTTCACCGGCCGAACCGGTATTCCGAGAGGCGCTCGTAGCTTGGCCGGCGGCCGAGATGCGAACGAAACAGGGTGAGCCGGTCCGCCCTCCAGACGAGCAACCCGGATGGGCCGGGAGGAAGGGAACCGGCGTCGGCACTTCTCAAGGGTCCCCGGGATGCCGCCGCGGTTCCGGCCGGGGCGCCGTGTGCGGCGCCTTCTTCCGCGGCGACCGCCTCCCGCCAGGCCGCCGCGACCGCCGCGGGACCGCAGGCGGCGTTTCCGGCGCGGGCCAGCGTCACATGTGGGCGAAACGGCCGCGGATCCCGCGGGAAACCGGCCGCTTCGGCGCGCGCGCAAAGCGCGGCGTGCAGCGCGGACAGGGCCCCCTGCGCCGGGCGGTCCGCTTCCCCTTCGGCCGTCCCGCTTCGTTCAGCCACGCCGCACCACAGCACGCGCGGCGCCGAAGGCGGGCCGAAGGTTCCAGGCTCCGTGAGTTCCAGGGTGAACGGCGCGGCGCCGGCGGCGGTTTCCCGGACCATCCGGCTCACCTCTTCCACCCGCCCCGCGGGCGTCTCGCCCAGAAACAACAGCGTGACATGAAGGTCGGCGGGATGCGTCCAGCGGGCAAACGGCAGCCGTCCGGCCAGCCGTTCCATCCGGGCGGCCAGCCGCCGGGACACCCCGTCCGGCAGCGCCAGGCCGATAAACAGGCGGCAAACGTTCATGATGCTCTCCCCCGCAAAATCGACAAACTTTTGAAAAACGCGCAAAGCGAGGGTTTTTCCGGTTGTCCGGTTTTTTTCCCTTTGCTATGATAAGCCTAACTGAAAAGGTAAGGTGGGTAAAGGGAATGGCTGTAAAGGTTTCACGGGTCTGCAATTTCAATCCCGGTCCCGCCGCGCTTCCCCTCGAGGCGCTGGAGAGGGCCCGGAACGAGCTGACGGACTTTGCCGGGACGGGCATGTCGCTCATGGAAATGTCCCACCGGAGCAAGGAATACGAAGCGGTGCAGCGGGAAGCGGCCGCCCTGCTGCGGGAACTGATGGGCATTCCGGACGGCTATAAGGTCCTGTTCCTGCAAGGCGGCGCCAGCACGCAGTTCGCCATGGTCCCGATGAATCTGCTTGCCGAAGGCAAAAGCGGCGCCTATGTGGTGACGGGCAGCTGGGCGAAAAAAGCCTTCGCGGAAGCCAAACTGTTCGGGCGGGCGGTGGCCGCCGCGTCTTCGGAGGCGGACGGCTGGACGCGCATTCCGCCCCTCGAGTCGGTGACCATTCCGGAAGACGCCGCCTATCTGCACATCACCTCCAACGAGACCATCGAAGGGACCCAGTGGCGGGTATTTCCCGATACGAAAGCGGTGCCGCTCGTGGCGGACATGTCCAGCGACATCCTGAGCCGGCCCGTCGACGTGTCCAGGTTCGGCCTCATCTATGCCGGCGCGCAGAAAAACATCGGTCCCGCCGGCGTCACCGTCGTCATCATCCGGGAGGACCTGATTCGCGAGCCCGCCTTCCCGGTGCCGACGATGCTGCGCTATGACACGCACGCGAAGCATGATTCCCTGTACAACACGCCGCCCGCGTTCGCCATTTATATGACGAAACTCGTCCTCGAATGGATCCGGGACAACGGCGGCGCGGCGGGAATGGAAGCCCGCGCCCGGGAAAAGGCCGAAGCGCTGTACCGGGTGATCGACGCAAGCGGCGGGTTCTACCGCGGCTGCGCCCAGAAGGACAGCCGCTCGCTGATGAACGTGACGTTCCGCCTGGCCAGCGAGGAACTGGAAAAGCGGTTCCTCGAGGAAGCGGCGAAGAACGGCTTTGTCGGCCTGAAAGGCCACCGCAGCGTCGGGGGGCTCAGGGCGTCCATCTACAACGGGGTGCCGACGGAACACGCAAAGGCCCTCGCCGCGTTCATGGAAGACTTCATGCGCCGAAACGGCTGAAGCGGGCGCGGGGGGAAAGGCATGCCGTTTCACATCGTGCTGGTGGAACCGGAGATCCCCGCCAACACGGGCAACATCGCCCGGACGTGCGCCGCGACGGGAACCCATCTGCACCTGGTGCGGCCTCTGGGCTTTTCCACCGACGACCGGGAATTGAAGCGGGCCGGACTGGATTACTGGCACTCGGTGACCATCCGCTATTACGATTCGTTCGCGGAGGTGACGGAGGCGCATCCGGGGGCCCGCTTTTTCCTGACCAGCACCCGGGCGAAGAAGCGCTACACCGACTTTCGCTTCCGCGACGGCGACTTCTTCGTTTTCGGCAAGGAGACGAAAGGGCTTCCCCAGGAACTTCTGGACGCCTACCCGGACACGTGCATGCGGCTGCCGATGACGGACCGGGTGCGTTCCCTGAACCTGTCCAACGCCGCGGCGATCGTCGTGTACGAGGCGCTTCGGCAGAACGGCTTTCCGGGGCTCGCGTAAAGTTCACAAATTGTTCAAATATTATTTGAATATGGCAGGAAAATGCGTGCGAATGAAGAAAAAAATATATTATAATAAATCCTGTGGCAGATAAATTACATGAAGAAAATCAACATCAGACCACGATTGGAGGATGCGCGTTGAAACCTGCAGGCGTCGTAAGGAAAGTGGACCAGCTGGGGAGAATCGTTCTGCCGAAATCGCTGCGCAAGCGGTATCAGATGAACGAGGGGGATCCTGTGGAAATTCTCGTCCAAGGGGACCAGATCATCCTTGAACGGTATCGTCCGCGTTGCGTCTTCTGCTCCTCGATGGAAGGCATCACGGAGTACAAAAACCGTTATCTCTGCGCCAGGTGCATCACGGAAATGAAGGCGCTGTAATAAGGGCCGAACGAATCCGACCGGGCAGAAAAAGCCGGACATTCCCGAACCGAGGGGAAGATCCGGCTTTTTTGCGTTTATTCCGGATGAAAGAACGGGATCGTCCCCGCATCCCTTCGGAGACGTTCCGATCAGAGGCCTTTCGTCTGGTCTTCGTTGTAAGCCGCGGTCAAAATGGCGGTCAGAAAGAGCAGCATGACGATGATGACGATCCAGAACCGATGCGAAAGCCCCAAAAAGTAAAATGTGATATTTTCTTCCATTTCCTTTCCCGCACCTCCACTGAGTCCCCTTTATTATAACCAATCCCCCCGGAAAAAGAAAACGAAAATGTTGTGAACCCGCCATACAATGGGAGGGGGAGGCTTCGGCCCGGCAAGGGCAAGCCTGGACGTCCCAACGGACAGGGGCGGGAACGCCATGCCGCGGTGGGAAGAGACGCTTGACGTACCGGCGGGCCGGTCGGGAACGCAGCGTATCGGCGGGCAGGGACGGAAGCGTCGCGCGCAGCGGTGGACCAAGGACGGGGGGAGCGCCGTGGAACGGTTGATCAACTGGATGGGAGGCTGTCCGGGAAACAGCCTGCTGTCGGGAACGGAATGGGAGGAAGACCTGTATCGCGCCATTGCCGCGGCCAGGGAAGGGAAACTGCCGCCAGAACCCGCCGGCAAGGCGGAGGAAACGTCGGCCAGCCTGGGGCGGCGGCTGTGCGAACGGGCGCTGGGGGCGCCGGAAGGCCTTACGGTGACCGCCCTGACGTCCGGCGCCGATGAGGCGCTGCTCAAGCTGCTTGCGGCTTTCACGGAACCCGGGGACGCGGTGTTCACCGAACGCCTTGCGCCCCGTTCCGCGCTCATGCTTTTCCGGCGGATGGCGGTCCGCACCGTCGTCGTGCCGGGCGACGAAAGCGGCATGGATCCGGAAGCCCTGCTGGCGGCCCTCGCCCGCGAAAAGCCCGCCTTCGTCTACGCTTCGCCGGTATGTCCGGACCCGTCCGGCCGCCGTTGGGACGACGAGCGCCGCCGGGCGCTGGCGCTGCTTTGCGCCTGGGCCGGCGTCCTCCTCGTGCGAGACGACCGGCAGCTGGCCCTGGCGGAGGCGCCCGGATCGTTCGAGGCGGAACGGGAGGCGGGCGTCCGGCTTTTTTCCGTCGGACAGGTGCCTCCGGGACTGTTTCCCGGACTGCGTCTCGGCTGGATTGCCACCCTGGGATCCGGAGAGCCCGTCGGACCTCGCCGCCGCTTCGGCGGCCATGAGACGGGCAGCGCGGTCCGGCGCGCGCGGGCGGCCGTTCACGGGGCGGCCCTGCGCTGGCTGGACGATCCCCGGTCGCACGGCCATTGGGAAGCGTTCCGCAAGCGCTCCCGGGACCGGCTCCGGCTGTTTTTGCGGACGCTGGAAGCGGCGGACCTGGCGGGCGGCGGCTGGATCGAGCCGGACGGCGGGATGCACGTGTGGATCCGCCTGCCGGAAGGCCTGGAAGGGGAGGCGATGCTGAGGGCCGCCTGGCGGAAGAGCCTGCTGTTCCAGCCGGGTTCGGGATTTTTCGCGGCGGATCCGGAGCGCAACACCATCCGGGTGACGCCGGTGCATACGCCAGAGGCGCAAATAAAGGAAGGCGTGCGGCGGCTTGCGGAGTCGGCATCGGAGCTTACGGGCCGCTGGTCTCCCTGGTGAAGAGGACGCCGGCGCCGGCAATATCGCTTGTCATCGGGCATAGGATGGTAATGTGTCCGGCGAAAGGAGGAGAGGCCCCATGGACATTTTCCGCCGGATTGCGGAATACCGGGCCGAAAGCGCGAAACTGGCCTGGTCGGGCACATTCCGGGACTACATCGAGCTTCTTCGCCAGGACCCGTCGCCGGCGATGACGGCGCACGCCCGCGTCTACGAAATGATCGTGTCCCACGGCGTGGAGGAAGTGGACGGGCGCAAGCGCTACAAATTTTTTGAACAGGAAATTTTCGGGTTGGACCGGACCATCGAAAAGCTGGTCGAGGAATACTTCCATTCCGCGGCGAAACGGCTGGACGTCCGCAAGCGCATCCTGCTCCTCATGGGACCGGTCAGCGGCGGAAAATCGACCATCGTCACCATGCTCAAGCGGGGACTGGAGCGGTTTTCCCGCACGCCGAAGGGGGCGGTGTACGCCATCAAGGGATGCCCGATGCACGAGGAGCCGCTCCACCTCATCCCCCACGAGCTTCGGCCGGAAGTGGAACGCGAACTGGGCGTGCGGATCGAGGGCAACCTCTGTCCCTCCTGCCAGCTGATGGTGAAGACGGAATACGGCGGCGACATCGAGAACGTGCCCGTGGAACGCGTGCTCATTTCGGAGGAAAACCGCGTGGGGATCGGCACCTTCAGCCCGTCAGACCCGAAGTCCCAGGACATCGCGGACCTGACGGGGAGCATCGACTTTTCCACCATCGCCGAGTACGGCTCGGAGTCCGACCCCCGCGCCTACCGGTTCGACGGGGAGCTCAACAAGGCCAACCGCGGCATCATGGAGTTCCAGGAGATGCTGAAGTGCGACGAGAAATTCCTGTGGAATCTGCTGTCGCTGACGCAGGAAGGCAATTTCAAGGCGGGGCGGTTTGCGCTCATCAGCGCCGACGAACTCATCATCGCCCACACCAACGAAGCCGAATACCGGGCGTTCGCCGCCAACAAGCGCAACGAGGCCCTGCTTTCGCGCATGATCGTCATGCCGATTCCCTACAATCTCAAGGTCTCGGAAGAGGAGAAGATCTACCGGAAGCTCATCGCCCAGTCCGACATGTCCCATGTGCACATCGCCCCCCACGCCCTCCGGGCGGCGGCCATTTTTTCCATCCTCACCAGGCTGAAGGAATCGAAGAAGCAGGGGATGGATCTGATCAAAAAAATGCGGCTGTACGACGGCGAGGAAGTGGAGGGGTTCAAGCCGTCGGACCTCAAGGAGATGCAGGACGAATTCGAAGAAGAGGGCATGTCCGGCATCGACCCGCGCTACGTCATCAACCGCATCTCCAGCGCGCTCATCAAGCACGACCAGCCGTGCTTGAGCGCCCTCGACGTGCTGAGAGCCTTGCGCGACGGGCTGGACCAGCATCCCTCGATCACGAAGGAAGAACGGGAAAAATACCTGAATTTCATTTCCATGGCGCGGAAGGAGTACGACGAGCTGGCCAAAAAGGAAGTGCAAAAAGCTTTCGTCTATTCCTTCGAGGAGTCGGCGCGCACGCTGTTCAACAACTACCTGGACAACATCGAGGCGTACTGCAACTGGACGAAGATCAAGGACCCGCTCACCGGCGAGGAGCTGGACCCGGACGAGCGGCTGATGAGCTCCATCGAGGAACAGATCGGCGTCTCGGACAACGCGAAAAAGGCGTTCCGCGAAGAAATCCTGATCCGCATGTCCAGCTATGCCCGCAAGGGCAAGACCTTCGACTACCACACCCACGAGCGGCTCCGGGAGGCCATCGAGAAAAAGCTGTTTGCGGACCTCAAGGACATTGTCAAGATCACCACTTCCACCAAGACCCCCGACGAAACGCAGCTGAAACGGATCAACGAGGTGACGAAGCGGCTGATCGACGAGCACGGCTACTGCCCCGTCTGCGCCAACGAACTGCTGCGCTACGTGGGGAGTCTGCTCAACCGTTAAAATTTGTTCAAAGTTTTCTCCTCCCGATTCGTATACAAAATACGTAAAAAATGTTATTATGAATGTCGGTTGTTTCATGATACCATTCATGGGAGTAGAATCCTGTCGAAAAATGGTGTAAGACGATTCGGGAGGTAAGAAGCGGCTGTGTCGGTGTTTCAATTGCTCGACGAAGAAGGAAGACCAAGGCAAATCGGGGTGGACGACATCCTCATGATCTGTCCCACCCCGCAGGGTCCGCAGTTCCACACCCGTTACGGCGTGTACTCCTATCCGTACACGCTGGACGAATTTCTGCTTTTGCTCGGACCCAGGGGATTCGAAAGACTGGACCGGAACAACATCGTCAACATGCGGCAAATCCGGCGCTATGATCCCAAGACGCGCACGGTGTATTTCGACGAACGGGAAGGTCCGGACGCCATCTATGCCACGGTTTCGGAAGCGAACAGCTGCAAGGTGGCCCGGCTGTTCAGGGAGCGGGAAGAACGCTACGCCGTTGCCGCGGCGGGAGCTGCCAGATAAAAAGGGAAGCCGCGCGGTCCGTCCGGACCGGCCGCGGCTTTTTGCGTTTTGCCGGGTCAGCTGGCGGAATTGGAGCGGAGCGATGCCATTGGCGGAATGCCGCCCTTTTGCGGGACCTTTTGCAGATCAGTCGCCGACGATTTCGCCGCCGTTGACATGCAGCACCTGGCCGGTAACGTATGACGAATCGTCGGACGCGAGGTACACGTAGGCCGGCGCCAGCTCGTCCGGCTGGGCGGCCCGCTTGAGCGGCGTTTCCGAACCGAACCGGGCCACTTCCTGCGCGCCGAACGTGGACGGGATCAGTGGCGTCCAGACCGGCCCTGGCGCCACGGCGTTGACGCGAATGCCTTTTTCCGCAAGCTGCAGCGCCAGCGAGCGGGTGAAGGCGACCTGCGCGCCTTTGGACGAGGCGTAGTCGACCAGGGTCGGATTGCCGCGGAAGGCGGTGACCGACGTCGTGTTGATGATGGCGGCCCCGGCCTTCAGGTGCGGCACGGCGGCCCGGGTCAGGTGGAACATGCCGAACACGTTGGTGCGGAACGTGCGCTCCAGCTGTTCAGGCGTGATGTTGACGATGCTGTCGGCCGGATGCTGCTCGGCGGCATTGTTGACGAGGATGTCCAGCTTGCCGAAGGCGCGGACCGTCTGTTCGACCGCCTCACGGCAAAACGCGGGGTCGCCGATGTCGCCCCTGAACAAAAGACACCGGCGGCCTTCCTGTTCCACAAGCCGTTTCGTTTCTTCGGCGTCGGCCTGCTCGTTGAGAAAGACGATGGCCACATCGGCGCCTTCCTTGGCGAACGTGACCGCTACGGCGCGGCCGATGCCGCTGTCGCCGCCCGTGATGATGGCGGTTTTGCCCATCAGTTTGCCCGCCGCCTTGTATATCGGCGAAACCGATTCGGGCGCCGGATGCATCGCCGCTTCCAGGCCGGGCCGGCGGTCCTGGTGCTGCGGGGGGAACGAAGCCGGCCGCTGGGGGGGCGGGCGTTTGGGTGGTGGTCATGGCGCATCCCTCCTTTTTCTGACCGTAGGTTGCGACATCGGCACTCGTTCTAGTCAACGGTTTCGTTTCCGTTGCCCATCCGGTTCCGTTGCGGACCCGGCACCGCTCCCGGCCGTGTTTTCCCGCGGTGTGTTTCCGACGCCGGTTCGGCGGCGATTTTTCTGGATAGGGCCTTTAGATCACCCTGCGGGTCGTTTTCTGTCCGTCGCAGGTGAACAGGATCG
Source organism: Paenibacillaceae bacterium ZCTH02-B3 (assembly GCA_002159065.1). Taxonomy (GTDB): domain Bacteria; phylum Bacillota; class Bacilli; order Paenibacillales; family Paenibacillaceae; genus ZCTH02-B3. Next base: position 17,415 of record LZRV01000115.1, read on the forward strand.
TTTTGCCGTCGACGACGGTTTCCAGGTGCACCGGTTTGCCCCATAGCCGCGCCACGTGGGGCATGGTCCCTTCCACGTATTTGAGGTCGAGCTCCGCCCCTTCGTACCGGTGCCGGATGTAGAGTTCCCCGTTCATCCTCCAGTTGCCGTCCAGCACCTCCAGATACGGAAAGCCGCAGTTGACGCGGCTTTCCACGAGCCGGTCGCGCACCGATTCCCACGATTTGTCCGCGATTTTCCATTCCGTCCCCTCTTTCCCGAACACGTACAGGTCAAGCTCCTCCGTCAGCTCGCGGGTAAGGTGATTGCGCAGGAACGACATGTCGGATTCGAGCTCGCGGACTTCGAAAAGGGCGCTTTCGCCGCAGCGTTTTTCGATGTCTTCGAAAATTTTCAGGCCGAGCAGATACGGATTGACGGTGTGGCGGTAGGGCTGCACCACGGAGGCGTGGAGCTTGGCGTATTCGATGGCCTCGTCGGGATCAAGGGGCAATTCGCGCATGATCCGCTGGTGCCAATAGGTGGCCCAGCCTTCGTTCATGATTTTCGTCTCCAGTTGGGGCCAGAAATACAGCATTTCCGCGCGGAGCATGGACATGATGTCCCGCTGCCAGTCGTCCAGGGCCCGGGAATATTCCTGGATGAACCAGACCAGGTCCTTCTCCGGCTCCGGGGGGAAAGGCGGTTCCCGCCGGACGCCGGGGGCGGTTCCGGTGGAATCGTCTTCCCGGCGGTCCTTCCATTCCGGATCCAGCTTCCACAGGTCGTCGTAAGGCCCGGGAGGCGCCGGGGCGCGCCGCTCCTTCTCCAGTTTGCGTTTCAGCTCCAGGCGGCGTTTTTTGTCCAGGCCGCCGGGCTGGATCAGGGAGGGATCGATGTGCTCCTGGATGGACATGGCGGCGTCGAGAAATTTCTCCACTTCCTCCGCGCCGTGGACGATTTCGTATTGCCGGATGCGCTCGGCGGTGGCGGCCATGCTTTCCACCATGTTCCGGTTCGTCCGCGAGAAGCGGACGTTGTTTTTGAAGAAGTCGCTGTGGGCCAGCACGTGGGCGACGATCAGCTTGTTCTGGACGAGGGAATTGCCTTCCAGCAGGAACGCGTAGCAGGGATCGGAGTTGATGACCAGCTCGTAGATTTTGCTGAGCCCGAGATCATACTGCAGCTTCAGCCGGTGGAACGCCTTGCCGAAGCTCCAGTGGCTGAACCGCGTGGGCATGCCGTAAGCGCCGAAGGTGTACAGGATGTCCGCCGGGCAGATCTCGTAACGCATCGGGAAGAAATCAAGTCCGAAGTTCCTGGCGATATCGGTGATCTGGCCGATGGCTTCTTCCAGCTTGCGGAGTTCTTCGTTGGACGTCATGCCGCAGGCCCCCCGTTTGCGCTTTTTTCTTTACACCCTATGTGTATGCGGGTTCGGAACGGGCCGATTCGGGCGGAACGCGAGAGGTTCGTCCTTCCCGGGACGGTTCCCGGGGAGCGCCGGTGACGGGAAGAGACGGCGTCCGGCGCGGGACGATCCGGCCGGCCTGACCGCCGGCGGGAGGAGAGTTCCGGCGTCCGGCACGGGCGGGCCGCGGCTTCGGGGCGGCAAGACGCTCTGTTATAATAGGGGCGTGGAAAGGAGCGGAAATCCGATGCCGCACCGGTTTCATCCCGTGCTGTCGGCCTGGTTCGCGGAAAGGTTCGGGGAACCCACCGACGTGCAAAAGAGGGCATGGCCTTTGATCTCCGAAGGAGCGCACGTTCTCGTCGCCGCGCCCACCGGTTCGGGGAAGACGCTGGCCGCCTTGCTGCCTCTCCTGGACCGGCTGATCCGGGAAAAGTCGGAGGGCGGCCGGGAAGCGGCGGAACGCGGCGTGCGTATTCTGTACGTGACGCCGCTCAAGGCGCTGAACAACGACATCCGGCGCCATCTCTTCGATTTCCGGGACGAGTGTCGGGCCGCGGCGGAGCGCATGGGCGTTCCGTGGCCCGAAATCGCCGTGGCCGTGCGGACGGGGGACACGACCCGCGGCGAGCGGGCGGCCATGGTGCGCAAGCCCCCCGACGTGCTGGTGACGACGCCGGAGTCGCTGTTCATCCTGCTCACGTCCCGCAAGGCGAGGGAGATCCTGCGCACGGTCCGGCATGTGGTGGCGGACGAAATCCACGATCTGGCGGCGGGCGAACGCGGCGCGCATTTTTCCGTCACGCTGGAACGGCTGGCCGAACTGTGCGGGCGTCCGCCGCAGCGCATCGGCGTGTCCGCCACGGTGAATCCGGTGCGGCGCGTGGCGCGCTTTCTTGGCGGCTGGGAGGAAGGAGCGGACGGAACGCATCGTCCGCGGCCGGTGGCGATCGTGGAAAGCCCCATGGAGCGCGCGCTGGAAGTGGCCGTGACCGTGCCTCCCTACGGGATGCTGGCGCAGAAGTCCAAGGCGGACGTCTGGACGCCCCTGGTGGAGGAGATTTTGCGGCATGTCCCGGAACGGGGAACCGTTCTGGTGTTTGTCAACAACCGGAGATTGTGCGAGCGGCTGTCCGCCCGCCTAAACGAAGTCCGCGGCGAAGGGTTTTGCCGCAGCCACCACGGCAGCGTGTCAAGGGAGCGACGCCTGGAGACGGAAGCGCTGCTGCGGGAGGGGAAGCTGCGCTGCCTCGTGGCGACGTCGTCGCTGGAGCTGGGCATCGACATCGGCGCCGTGGAGCGCGTGCTGCAGATCGATTCACCGGTCACCGCCGCCTCGGGCATCCAGCGGTTCGGGCGTTCCGGGCACGCGGTGGGCGGCGTCAGCAAAGGCGCGATGATCATCCGCACCCGCGGGCTTCTGCCGGAGGCGGCGGTGCTGGCCGGACGGATCGGCCGCAAGGAGACGGAGCCGATCCGGCCGCCCCGCCATCTGGCGGCGGTGCTCGCCCAGCAAATCGTGGCCGCCGCGGCGGAAGGGAAACGGGACGCGGACGGATTGTACCGGATGATGTGCCGCAGCGACGCCTTTCACGGGTTTTCGCGGGAACGCTTTGACGGGCTTATGGATATGCTCGCCGGCGCATTTCCGTTTGTGAAACCCCTCATCCGCAAGGATCCGGCGGACGGCCGTCTGGCGGCGCTGCCGGGCGCCGTCATGGCGGCGGTCGTCGGCGCGGGCACCATTCCCCAGAGCACCGATTTTCCCGTGTATCACGCGGAAACCGGCGTCCATCTGGGCGAACTCGACGAGGAATTCGTCTTCGAATCGCGGGTCGGCGACGTGTTCCAACTGGGCACCGCGAACTGGCGCATCCGGTCGATCCGGCCGGACCGGGTGGAAGTGACGGAATCCCCCGCCGCCTACGGGGAAATCCCGTTCTGGCGGGCGGAAGGACAGGGGCGCGGCTTCGCCCTCAGCCTGGAAGTCGGCCGCTTGGGCGACCGGCTGGAACGCCTGCTGCGGGCGGGCGACGGAGAGGGGGCCGTGAAGCTGCTCACCGGTCGGTACCATTTCACGGCGGAAGCGGCGCAGAGCCTTCTGGACCTGATCCGGTCGCAGACCGCCGCGTCCGCCTGGCCGACGCACCGGCGGATCGTCGTGGAGTGGTACCGGGACGAATCGGGCCTGACGCATCTCGTCATCCACAGCTGGTTCGGCCGCCGGTTCAACCGCACCTGGCTGCTGGCGCTGCGCCGGCATCTGGAGCGGGTCTATCCCCACGAATTCCAGTCGACGGCCAAGGACAACGGCATCGAGCTCATATTCCGCGTGTGGGACCCGGCGATTTTGGATCATCTGCAGGGCGTCAATTCGGAGACGGTGGAGCGGCTGCTCTTGGAAGCCGTTCCGACTTCGTCCATGTTCGCCGCCCGGTTCCGGCAGCTGGCGGAAACGTCGCTGCTCATCTCCCGCGGGTTCCGCCGCGTCCCCGCGTGGCTGAAGCGGGTGCGCAGCGAGGAACTGCTCCGGGACGCCCTGGCGCACGGAACGGCGTTCCCTCTGGTCAAGGAAACGCTGCGGGACTGCGTGGAGCGGATTCTCGACCTAAGGCGCGTGCGCCGGGTGCTCAGGCTTGTCGAGCGCGGCGCGATCGAATGGAAAGTGGTTCCGTGCACCCGCCCTTCGCCGCTGGCCGCGCAGTTTTTCTTCGATTTCCTCAATGTGGCGATCTACGAGTCCGACGCCCTCACGCGGGAGCTGAGCGAGCGGCTGGCGGGCGTCAGCCGGGAACTGGCCGCCGAAGTGTTCGGGCCGGAAGCGCCGGAAGCGCCGCGCGGCCGCGAAGGCGCCGCCGGCCGGGACCGCCGGGCGGAGACGGAGCGCTTTGTCAGGCTTCTTGCGGGCGGCCACCATCTGGAACCCGCCCGCCGGCTGCGCGGTCCGGAAGGGGTTCTTGAAGCGCTGACGCGGCTGCAAGGGCTGTTTCTGCCGGTGTCCTGGTGGGAGTCCTTCGTGCTGCCTTCGAGGGTGGCCGGCTACCGCCGGGAGGACTTGGATCTTTTGTGCGCGTCGGGCGAACTGTTCTGGATCGGCCGGAAAGAAGAAGGGGCCCACGAGGGGAAGGTGGCCTTTTTCCGGCCGGACGCCGCCGAGCTGTACGCGCCGGTTGTTCCCGCGGACCATGCGGTTCCGAAGCACCCGGAACTTTACGAGCGGCTGCGGACGAAGGGCGCCGGCTTTCTGTCCGCCCTTGCGGCGGAGACCGGCGAATCGCCGTCGGAACTGCTCGGCAAGCTTCTCGATCTCGTCTGGCAGGGCCTCGCCGCCAACGACCAGTTTGCGCCCCTGCGTTTGCACGGACAAAGACGGGCCGCTTCCGACCGGGGCAAGTTCCGCTCCGGGCTCGGCCGCTGGTATGCGGTCGCCGACCTGGCCGGGCCGCGCGCCGGCGCGGTTTCTGCGGAACGCGCCGCGCTGGGTTGGACGAGGCATTTGCTTCGGCTTGGCGGGGTTCTGACCAGGACGCTGGTCCAGGCGTATTCTCCTTTCGACTGGGAAGTTCACTATGCCGCGCTGACCCGCCTGGAAGAGCTCGGTCTGGTCACGCGGGGGCTCCTGGTCCGGGGCGTCCGGACCCTGCAGTTTGCCGAAAAGGAGACCGCGGCGCGCCTCGCCGAGCCCGGTTTCGGCGGCGGAGGACACGCCCGGCAGGAAGACATGGTGGTGATCAGCTCCGCCGACCCGGCCAACCCGTACGGACTGACCGTCGATTGGCCCGAAGCGGGGGGCGCGGGGGCCGCCCGGTTCGCCCGCAGGCCCGACAATCATCTGCTGCTCGGGTCCGGGCGGTTCCTCCTGTGGGCGGCGTCGGGCGGCAGACACATTGCGGCTGTCGATCCGCGGATCGCGGCGGATGCGGACGCCTGCGCCGAATGCGTGCGGTTTCTGGCTCGCAACCTGATCCGCGAACGGGGGCAGCGCAAGGTGGCGGTGGAGAGCCTGAACGGCAAGCCCGTCGGCGGCACGGAGCTGGCCGAACGGCTGGTCCGCCTGGGGGCGGAAAAGGAAGGGGGCGCATTCGTTTTTTGGCCGAGCGCCCTGTAATCCGGTTGCTTGCGCGGTCTTTTGGAACATGATACAACAAGGGATACGGAGCGTTGGCTCCGGCGATGGCATGTCATGAATCGGCGCGAACCGGACGGCGCCGGCCGCCCGGCGGGGCGGGCGCCGTTATGGGAGGGTTTGGCGTGACGGAACGGGACGCGATTCGCGAAGAGGAGGAAAGCCGCCTCGGGGATGTGCTGGACGTGGTCGACCGCAGGCTGCGGCGGGAACTGGAGGCGCTCGGGCAGCTGCGCGGCGAGGTGGTCGGCTTCCGGCAGGAATTTTTCGACGAGGTGCGCCTCAATTTCGCGGACGCTTCGGAACTCATCGAAACGTGGAGCAGCATCAAGCAGCAGGCCGATGTGCTGGCGGAACGGGAACGGAGCCACCGGGTGGCTTCCGCCGCCGTCGACCGCCTGCTGAAACAGCGCGACAATCCGTATTTTGCCCGGATCGATTTTCGCGGGGAAGAAGAAGGAGAGACGCAGCAAATCTACATCGGCAAGGCGTCCCTCGCGTCCGACGACGGAAGCGCGTTTTACATTTACGACTGGCGGGCGCCCATCTGCGGCATGTTTTACGACTTCGAGCCGGGGCCGGCCTTCTATCGGACGCCCGGTGGAGACGACGTGCGCGGCGAAATGACGCTGAAACGCCAGTTTGTCATCCGGGGCGGCAAGCTCATCCACGTGTTCGACACCGACGCGACCATCGGGGACGAGATCCTGCAGGCGGTGCTGTCGGAGAAGTCGGACGTCGCCATGAAAAGCATCGTGGCCACGATCCAGAAGGAGCAAAACCGCATCATCCGCGACGACCGCCATCGCCTGATCGTCGTGCAGGGCGCGGCGGGCAGCGGGAAAACGTCCACGGCCCTGCAGCGCATCGCCTGGCTCCTGTACCGCTACCGGGGGATCATCGGGCCGGACCAGATCGTGTTTTTCACCCCCAACACGGTGTTTACGGGGTACATTTCCCGGGTGCTGCCGGACCTGGGCGAAGCCAACGTGCGCCAGATGACGTTCAGCGAGCTGATCGAAGCCCGGCTCGGCCGCCGCTGGAAAGTGGAAGACCTGTTCGCCCAGACCGAGAAGCTGGCGGCGCTGGCGGGCAGTCCGGAAGGCGAGGCGAGGCTTCGGGCCGTCCGGTACAAAGGTTCGGAACATTTCTTCGAGGTGATGAACCGCTACCTGGAGCGGCTCCGCCGGGAAGGCATGCGGTTCCGCCGCATCCGTTTCCGCGGCGAGACCATCGTCTCCGAAAGCGAGATGGCGGCGGTGTTCCACGCGGAACCGCCGGAGGTCGGGCTTGGCGACCGCATGGCCAAACTGCGCCGGCATCTGCTCGCCAAGCTCGCCGACTGGCTGGAAGACCAGCTGGATGAACCGTGGGTGGAGGAAGCGGTGCAGCTTGCGGATCGGGAGGAGATCCAGCGGGCATTCGTGGAAGTGCGGCGGTCGGGGGCGGGTCCCGAGGGCGAGATCGCCGAAGAGGAGCGGATGACGGAACGGCTCAAGCGCCGGATGGCGGAGAAGGCGGCGGCGCCCTTGATCCGCGCGGTGAAGGCGTTCCGGTTTTTCGATCCCATCGCCACGTATCTGGAGCTGTTCCGCAACCGTTCCCTGTTCGCATCTTGCGCGCCGGACGGCCGGCTTCCGGACGGTTACGAATGGATGGCCCGGCGCACGGAGGAGACGCTCATGCGCAAGGAAATCGACCATGAGGACGCGGCGCCGCTGCTTTATCTGCTGGATTCCGCGGAGGGCTTCCGGGGAGCGGAAAGCGGCGTCCGCCACGTGTTCGTGGACGAGGCGCAGGACTACTCGCCTTTCCAGGCCGCGTATCTGCGCCGCCGCTTCCCCCGCGCCCGCATGACCGTGCTCGGGGATTTCAACCAGTCCATTTTCGCGCAGACGGAAGATGCGGGCGGATTCGGCGGCTGGACCCGGCTGTTCCCCGCGGAAGAAACGGCGGTGCTCAGGCTGGGGACGAGTTACCGCTCGACCCGCCAAATCGTGGAGTTTACGAAGGGCATCCTTCCCGCCGCGGCGGCGGCGGACATCGAGCCGTTCCGGCGGGACGGGGAGCCTCCCCGCGTCATCGCGTGCCGCGACGTGCCGGAACTGGCCGACCGGGTCGTGGCGGACATCCGGGCGCTGGCGGAGGAAGGCTTCGGCATGATCGGCGTGATCGCCAAGACGGAGGGCGAAAGCGGCGACGCCGCCGCCATGGTCAAGGAGCGGCTCACCGACGGCGTGCCGGTGACGCTGCTGACGGGCGCCTCCGGAAGCCTGCCGAGGGGCGTGGCGGTGCTTCCTTCGTATTTGGCGAAGGGCATCGAATTCGACGCCGTGCTCGTGTGGAACGGTTCCGCCGACCGTTACGGCAGAGAGCGCGACCGGCGGCTGCTGTACACCGTTTGCACGCGGGCCCTGCACCGGCTGCACGTGTATCATGTCGGGGAGCCTTCTCCCTTTCTTCCGCCGACCGCATCCGCGGGAACGGCCGCAAGCGAACCGGGCGAACGCCTGCGGAAATAAATCTTGCACGGCGCTTGACCCGGCAAGGAACGAAACGCGCGCATTTCTTTGTCCGGGCGGCCGGGACGGTGCACCGCGGCGCGTAACGAAAAGAGACTGCCGGGTTTCTTTCCCGGCAGTCACTTCGTTTGCGGACCCCGCGTGGCGCTTGCCGCCTCATTCCGCCGGCCGGGCCCGGAAGAACGCCTTGAGCGCGTGGTAGATGTCGGATTTGTCGCGGATCACGCAGTGCAGGAAACGAGGGTGCCGGATGTGCCGGTAGGCCGACATGAGGGTGCTGGAACGGTTGTACTGGTTGACTTCCCCGTATCCGAAGAAGTTGGCGACTTCCAGCAGCCGTTCGATCAGCCGGACGCACCGCTCGTTGTCGCTGGTCAGGTTGTCCCCGTCGGAAAAATGAATCGGATAGATGTTGAACCGCGAAGGCGGGTAGCGTTCCCCGATGATTTCCAGCGCCTTGGCGTAGGCGGAGGAACAGATGGTGCCGCCGCTTTCCCCGCGGGTGAAAAACTGTTCCTCGGTCACTTCCTTCGCTTCCGTGTGGTGGGCGATGAACACGATTTCCACCTGATCGTACTTGCGGCGAAGGAACCGGGTCATCCAGAAAAAAAAGCTCCGCGCGCAATATTTTTCGAATGAACCCATGCTGCCCGACGTGTCCATCATGGCCAGAATGACGGCGTTGTTGTCCGGCTTGGGAATCTCTTCCCACGTCTTGTACCGGAGATCCTCGGGGGTGATCCCGCCGATGAACGGACGGCCGCCCCGGGCGTTGCGCTTGAGGTTCTCCAGGATCGTCCGCTTGCGGTCGATGTTCGCGGAAAGGCCCTTGCGCCGGATGTCGTTGAAACGGACATCCCGTCCGCCCATCCGCTCCTTGTCCATGGGGCGCAGAAAAGGCAGCTCAAGCTCCTCGAAGAGCAGGTCTTCCAGTTCCGCCAGCGTGACTTCCGCTTCCGTGACGTCGATGCCGGGCTGGTCGCCGGCTCCGCCTTCCCTGCCGGGCGACGGGGCGGGATCGCGGGCGACGACGTCCCCCACCCGGCTGCCGCCCGTCCCCTGGCCGACGAGTTTCTGCTTGTCGCGGCTGAAGATGAAATGAAATTCGTCCAGGCTGCGGATCGGGATTTTCACCACCCGGCGGCCGTCCGAAAGAATGATGTTCTCTTCGGCGATCAGATCCGGCAGATTGCGCCGGATGGCTTCGCGCACCTTCTGCCGGTGCCGGGCCTGGTCCTGGTACCCCTTGCGGTGCAGCGACCAGTCTTCCCTGGACAGGATGAAAGCCGGTCCGTCCGCCTTCGTCCGCATCGCCGCTCGCCTCCTTCCGACGGCTGTGTTGACCAGTATATTCCGGGGAGGCGAAATCATGTGTGCGGCGGTCTCAGGCCGCGGAGAAGGCCAGCATGAGGACAAAGGCGAAAAACAGGATCTGCATGCCGCTGATGACGAGTCCGGCGGCGCCAAGCCCTTTCTTGCGGTTTTTGTGGGCCAGCGCCACGATGCCCGTGACGATGGCGATCATGGTGACGAGCAGGGCCAGGGGGAAGAAGAGCACGGTGGCGTCCACGGCGGCCAGCAGCTTTTCGCCGAGTTCTTCCTGGCTGATGGCGGGCATCCCGGTTTCCGGGTCAATGTAAGGTTGGACGATCCGATAGGTCTTGATTCCCATGGAGATGAAAAACGCCAGGAGCATTGCCGAACTGGCGAGGGACAGGATGAAAGAGGCGATGCCCGCTCCGCTGTGCCGGAGACGCGCGCCCCCGGCGTCCGGTTCGGAAACCGCGAAACTTTCGTTTTTCTCCATAGCTTTCACCCTTGAATAAGAGTAATATAAATTTCGACGCGGGTGAAGGAAAAACCTGCGAGAACCGCGGGGAAAAGCTGTACAGGTTCTCCGCGGCTTTCTTATAATGGATATGCGTCTTGGAAACAAAAATCCGCGCTTCGCTTGACCGATTCAGGCATGCGTAAAGAGAGGACGTAGCCTTGTGAACGTTTGGACGGATGTGTTGCCCTGGGCGGTTCCGGCAGCCGCCATTGTCGTAGCGGTCATTTTGTTCGCATGGCGCGGTTTTGCCCGGCGCCGCGGGCGCCGCCAGCGTCCGGGGTTTCAGTCCTATCAGCCGGAGCTGTTGGAAGCGTTGTATAAAGACAGCCCGATTTTTTTCGCCGTCGTCGACCGGCACGGCAGGTTTCTGGTCGTCAACCGGGATCCGTCGTCCCTTCTCGGATATACCGAACGCGAGATGGCCGGCCGGCCGTTTCTGCATATCGTGGACGAAGACCACAAGGCGTTGACGGAAGATGTGTTCAGGCGTACCCTGAACGGCGAGCGCTGCGCCCACGACATCCGCGTCATCCACAAAGGAGGGCACGGCGTCGACCTGCAGATCCACACCACCCCGCTCGTCCGCCGGGGCCGCACCGTCGGCATCGTGGTGTTCGTCCTGGACATCAGCGAACGGAAGCGGTCCATGGACCGCATCCACTACATGGCCTACTATGACGATATGACCGGTCTGCCCAACCGGAGATGGTTCACCAACCATTTGCGGGAGAAGCTTGACGAGAACGCGGCGCAAAACCGCCAGCTTTGCGTGGTTTACCTGGACGTGGACCGGCTGAAGCTGGTCAATGCCTCCTTCGGCCGGGATTTCGGGGACATGCTGCTCATGCTGGTGGCGGAACGGCTCACCCGTCAATTCCGCCTGCCGGGCCAGCTGGCTCGCATGGAAGGGGACGAATTCGCGGCGATGTTCGACGATTTCGTCCATCCGAACGAAGCGGTCAAGCGGGTGGAACAGCTGCAGCGGCTGTTTGAGGAGCCGTTCGAGCTCAACGGCGTCCCGATCCAGCTCACGTTGAGCGTCGGAGCGGCGCTGAGCGGCTCGGGCGGGGACGCGGTGACGCTGCTGCGCATGGCCGAAACCGCCATGCAGCGCGTCAAGGAAAACGGCAAAAACGACTACCTGTTCTATTCCTCCGGCCTGGAACGCGCCGACGTGGCCAATCTGAAGCTTCACCACGAGCTCAGGCGCGGGCTGCAAAACGGCGAATTCATCCTGTATTTCCAGCCGCTATTCAGCCTGGAAAGCGGACGCGTCACCGGTCTGGAAGCCCTGGTGAGGTGGAACCATCCCGAGCGCGGCCTGATCTCGCCGGGCGAATTCGTGAAGGCCGCGGAGGAGAGCGGGTTCATCGTGGGTCTTGGCGACTGGGTGCTCGAGGAAGCCTGCCGGCAGAACAAGGCCTGGCAGGACGCCGGATTGCCGCCGGTGCCGGTGTCCGTCAACCTGTCGCTCCGGCAGTTCTTGCAGCGGAATCTGGTGGGCAAAATCGCGGATGCCCTTGCCAGGACCGGCCTTGACCCCGGCTATCTGGACCTAGAAATTACGGAAAGCATGACGATGGACGTGGAGCGGGCCGGGCAGCTCCTGCGCGAGCTGAAAGAGCTGGGCGTACATATCAGCATCGACGATTTCGGCACCGGGTACAGCTCTTTCCATCACCTGAAGACATTTCCCATCGACCGCCTGAAGCTCGACCGGAGATTTCTGTCGGACGTGGGGCGCAATCCGGGCGACGCCGCCATCGCCGCGGCGATCATCATGATGGGGCACAGCCTGAACCTGAGGGTGACCGCCGAAGGGGTGGAAAACGAGGAACAGGTGGCCTTTCTGCGGAAGCATCGGTGCGACGAAATCCAGGGGTATTACGCCAGCCCGCCGCTGCCGGCTTCGCAAATTCCCGATTTGCTCCGCAAACGCTCGTGACCCGGAGGCCGTGCCGCGCGGTCATGCCGTTGGGCAGGCTCGCGGCTGCCATCCGGCGCCCCGGCTCATTCGATGATGTCGTCCACCTCGTTCAAGGCGACGATGTAGACTTTCTTTTCGTCCACGTGGTAGACCGTCAGGTTGCGGGTTTCCTGGTCCAGATTCAGGATGCGGCCGGGAAAGTCCATCTTGACGCCCCTGTCCTTGTTGACACGCAGGCGGACCAGTTTGCCTCCGTTGATGTACGCATTGAGCCTTTCCACCAGTTCCTCGGGGACCCGGGTCTTCTCAAGGGATTTGGTCCTGCTTCCCGGGGAGGATTTCGGCCCGGGGGCCGCCGGTGTGTCAGTTCCATTGCCGTAGATTTGGGCGCGGAGTTCCGTGCCGGGCCACCCCGGTCTTTCCGCTTCGGCGCCGCTTGCGCAGACGCCGGAGAGGATCCGGTAGTCGGAGATTCCTCCGGCCCTCAGGGCGCGAATCAGGTGATCCAGGGCGATTTCATAGCGGGGGGCGAGCATTGTGACTTCCAGCTTAAAGAGAAATGCTTCTGAAGGTTGAGGGGCGGTTCCCGTAATGGTCATTGCCAGGTCCTCCGGATTATCGATTTGAGTCGGAGACAGGAAATTCCTCCCATTCAATGTTTCATACTCGAATTATATATGGAATTGTGTCGTGCGGAAAGCGGAAAGTTGGAAAGATATGCAGATTCTTTGACAGATCATGTGACAAAAATTTGAATTTTGAGCCGAAGCGACGGACGCGCAAAGGCGGGAAAGGGATGAAGAAGCGGATGACCGGATTTCGGAAAACCGTATGGCGAACGGCGTTGCGGACGGCGGCCCTGGCCGCCGTCGCCGCGGGATGGTTTGCCGCGGCGTTTTCCGTTTCCGCCCATGCCGTGCTGGAGACGGCCAGTCCCGAACCGGGCGCCCGGCTTACGGATAGCCCGCCGTATGTGGAACTGGTGTTCAACGAACCCGTGGACGCCCGGGCGGCGTTCCTTATGGTTCTCGATTCCGCTTCGAAAGCGGTGGCGCAAGGCGCGCCGGAACCGGCCGCCGGCGGACGCGGCGTCCGCGCCGCGCTGCCGGAGCTGGGCGAAGGTCATTACACCGTGTCCTACCGGGTCATTTCCGCGGACGGTCATCCCGTCTCCGGCGCCTTCGTCTTTACCGTTGGCGAGCCGCCCGCCCGTCCCGCCGCGGAGGATTACAATCCGCACCGGCAGATCGGCCACGCGCACGACCATGGGACGGGCGGGCTGTCACTGGACGCCTTTTTGCTGTACGCCGCCCGCTTCCTGTACTATGCGGGGCTGCTCGCGGCGGCGGGACTGGCGCTGTGGTCGTGGCAGCGGCGGGCGCCCGCGGAGGTGCGGGACGCGAGGGAAGCGGGAATCCGGCTGGCGGGGCGTTTTCTGGTTCTGGCCGCCCTGTGCCACGTATTTTTCCAGCTCAGTGATCTGAACCGCGGATTGCCGCTGGAGGAATGGGCGCGGGTGCTGACGCGAACGTCGATGGGCTGGCTGCTTCTGGCGACGCTGGGTCTGGCTGTTCTGTCCCTGGTCCTGGCGGTGGCCGGGCCGCTTGTCCGCTCGCTGTGGGCGGCGGCCGCGCTGGCCGTCGAAGCGGGAAACGGGCACGCCGCCGCAAGCGCCTCTCCTTCGCTCACCATCTTCCTGGACGCGGTCCATCTTGCGGCCGCTTCGCTGTGGGCGGGCGGGCTTCTGTTGCTCGTGGCCGTCTGGCGCCGGCAGCCGACGGAAGCGGCGCGGTTTGCGCTTTTGTTTTCCCGCTGGGCCCTGGGTTCCATCGCCGCGCTGTGGGCGACCGGCACCCTGTTTACGCTTGAGATTTTGCCTTCCGTGGAATATTTGACCCTGACGGCCTGGGGCGGCTGGCTGCTGGCCAAGACGGCCCTGGTGCTCGCCGTCATGGCGGTGGCCTTTTTCATCCGTCGCCGGCTCCGCAAAGGGCGGGTGCCGACGGGCGCGCTGCTCGCCGCCGACGCGGGGCTGCTCGGCGCCATCGTGCTGAGCGTCGCGGTGCTGACCTACCAGATTCCGCTTCCTTCCAACCAACCGCTGTACTGGCACCGGATGGGCGAAGACTTGCACCTGACGCTGCGCATTTCCCCGAAGGCCCCGGGTGACAACGTGTTTATCGTGAAAGTCTGGCTGCCCGAAGACGTGAACGGGGGTCTGCCCAAAAACGTCCAACTCCGCCTGCGGGCGGACGGACGCATGGACCCTTTCATCGACGTGCCGCTTCAGCCGTATGAAGACACGGAACCTGACGCCTTTGAAGGCTTCACCAAGACGACGTACCGGGCGGAAGGTCCGCATCTGCCGTTCCGCGGGAAATGGACGGCGCAAATCCGGGTGACGGACGGCACGGACACCGAGCATGTGCTGGAACGGGAGTTCCGCGTCTACTGAGCGCAGGGCGGCCGCGTGCGGGTGCCCGCGCCGGATCGTCCGCATTTCGCCAGTACGCACGGCTGCGGATACGCATTTCGCCAGTACGCACGCGCGGCTGCGGGCGGAAGGAGGATGACCGATGGACCGCCGGAACATCCGATGGTTCATTTTGTGGATCCCGACCATCACCGTGGGGCTTTGGGAGTATTTGCGGCATACGCTGCTGCTTCCGTATCTCTCCATGGAGCTGGGCAATTTCCTGACGCCCTTCATCCTGCTTGCGGTCATGCTGACCTTGGTCCGCTCGCTGTTCCGCAAGCTGGAGGAATCGGAGGAAGCCCTCCGGCGGGAAAAGGAAGCGAAAGCCGCGCTGGAAGAACGGGAACGGCTGGCGCAGCAGCTGCATGACGGCATCGCCCAGTCGCTGTTTTTGCTCGCGGTCAAGCTGGACCGGCTGGAGCAGGCCGCGGGCGCCGCCGATTCGGCCGCGGTGCGCGAACTGGCCGGACAGCTGCGCGGCACGGTGCGGGTCATGCACGACGACGTGCGCCAGGCGATCGCCAGCCTGCGCCAGCCGCCGTCGCCCGCGGAAGCCGCCTGGGTGGCGCCGATCCGGGAGCTGCTCCGGGAAACGGTGGAGCTCACCGAGGCGGAGGCGGCTTTTCGCTGGGAGATTCCGGACGATGCGTTGACTCCCAAGGAGAAAGTCGAGCTGCACGCCTGCCTGCGGGAGGCCTTGCTCAACGTCCGCAAACACGCGCGGGCCACCCGCGTCGCCGTGACGGGGGAAATGACGGAAGACGGCGGTTTCCGGTGCGCGGTGACGGACAACGGAGTGGGTTTTGAAGGGGACCCGCTGGCGCTCAGGGACCGGTTCGGCCTGCGGATGATCCGGGAGCGGGCGGAGAAGATGGGATGGATCTTCAGCCTGTCGCGCCGCGGCGGGGAAACGGCGCTGGAACTCAAGAAACCTGGAGGCAAGCGGCCATGAATGAACGCCATCCTTTCCGCGTCATGATCGTGGACGATTCCCGCCACGCCCGGGAAGGCATGCGGGAGATTCTGGCGGACGACCCCCATTTCACGGTGGTGGGAGAAGCCGCGTCCGCCGAGGAAGGACTGGCCCTGATGGAGGAAGTCATGCCCGATCTGGTGCTGATGGACATCGGGCTGCCGGGCATGGGCGGGCTGGACGCGGCAAAGGCGATCAAGACGAACTACCCTTACGTGAAAATCGTCATGGTGACGGTGCACGACGAGGCGGCGCTCTTGTTCGAGGCCCTCAAGAAAGGAGCCCAGGGTTTTCTGCTCAAGAACCTGAACCCGTCGGCCTGGCGCGAATACCTGCGGGCGGTGATGTTCGACGAGGCGCCGATGGATCCCGGTCTCGCCCGGCAGATTCTGCGTGAATTCGGCGGCGGAAAGGGGGCGGGTCCCGCTTCCGCCGCATCCGCCCCGGAAACCGGAACGGTTTCCGGGGCTGTTGGACCGGGGTCCGGACCTTCTTCGGGAACATCATCCGCGACGCCATCCGGTCCCGGGTCCGGAACGGGATTCGGAGCGGTCCACGGGACCCGCCGGGACGCGGGGAAGGAGGAGGAACCGCTCCGCGAGGGCCTGACCGCGAGGGAGAAGGAGATTTTGCAGGAGGTGGCCCAGGGCAAAACGAACCGGGAGGTCGCCGCCGCGCTCAACCTGTCCGAGCATACGGTGAAAAACCACTTGAAGAACATCCTGCAGAAACTCCATCTTCACAACCGCGTGCAGCTGACGCGCTACGCCTACGAGAGCGGACTGATGGACGACCGGACAAGCCCCGGGAAATAGACCGCGCCGCGGCCGGCAACCCCGACGGATGTTTTTTCGGCGAAATGGCCCGATGGGGTCATGTCCGCCGGAAGCCTTTCCGCTAAATTGGAAATCGGCAGTCCCACGGATTCACAAGATACGCCGCATGGCCATTACGCTGCCGATGTCGATCACAATGGCGAAAGGAAGGAAGCGAAACGTGAAAAGGAAACTGCCGATTTCGACGGTTCTGGGGCTCTTGTTGCTGTTTGGCGCGGCGGGAACGGCTTTTGCGCATGTGACGGTGCAGCCCGGGGAAGTGCCGCAGGGGTCGTTCCAGGTGTTCACCGTCCGCGTGCCGACGGAGAAGGAATCGGCGACCGTGGAAGTAAGGCTTGCCATACCCGACGGCGTGACGATTTCCCGCTTCGAACCGAAGCCGGACTGGACTTACGAGATCGAGCGGAACGCCGACGGAAAAATCGTGTCCGTGACGTGGAAAGCCGAGGGCCCGGGCTTGTCGGCGACGGAGTTCGGCGAGTTCCGGATGCAGGGCCGGGTGGCGAACGACGCAACGGAGCTCGTCTGGAAGGCCTACCAGACCTATGCCGACGGGGAAACGGTGGAATGGATCGGCGCCCCCGACGCGGACCGGCCGGCCTCGGTCACGCGGGTGATACCGGCGGCGGGAACGCCCGCGTCCGACCATGACACCGGGGCAACCGTCACGGCAGGCCCGGGCCGGGCTGCGTCCGCCCGGGATCCGTTGGCGCTGGGGTTGTCGGCGGCCGCGCTGGCGCTGGCCGCTCTGGCATTGCTCGTCGCCTTGCGGAACGCCCGTTCCCGGGCCGGGTCGAAAGCCTGAGGTTTCTTGCCCGAGCCCAAATCGCTCCAATACGGCGCGATTCACGGCGTCCGGAGGGCGGATCCCGGGATGCCGCACCGCGGCGTCCCGTCCGGGACGGCCCGCAAGCCTATATGCGGGTACGCCTCCCGGACGCCGGTTTTGGTTCTTTCCGGTTTCACGCACGCGCGGCATTATGGGTTTTCATCGTGATGCTGTAAGGCTTGAAACCGACTTTCGCCCAGAAGCTCTTGCCGGGCATGTTGCCGTCAAGCACGTCGATGATGACGGTCTGACCGGGTTTGAACCGCCGCTCCATCAGCAGCCGGATGCCCGCCTGCCCGAACCCGTTTCTTCTGAATTCCCGCCGGATAAAATATTGCCGCAAATAGACCTCTTCCCGATCGGGGAAATATTCGTCCGGCCTGAACCGATAAACCGCGTATCCGACCACTTCCGCGCCCCGGCAAAGCAGATCGATGTGCCAGTCCGACAATAACCAGCCTCGCATCCGCTCTTCCAGCTGCGCCAGATCCATCGGATTGGGGCTTCCCTCGTCTTCGATCAGATGCTTGTTCATCCGCGCCAGCAGCGGAAGATCCGTTTCTTGCGCCTTTCGCAGGGTCAGCTCTGTCATGCGGACGCTCACCTCGCCCGGAAATTTTCCCAAAAAATATCACAGCCGGATCCGTTTGAAAAGGCGTTTTTTCATGCCCGGCGCCGTATTCCGGAACCCGGGAAGAGCCGGCGCGGCGGCTTCGCCGGGGGCCGATGTCCGGCGGTTGAACGCATGTTGCACGATTTGGTTTCCGCCGGGTCGGGCGGAGGCCGATGCCGTCCCGGCGGGGCACGCCGCGGAACCGAAAATCCGGCCGCGGGACCTTCTCTTGCGCGGCGGGAAACGCTTCGCTATAATTCTTGTTAAGTTTTCATCAGGAAAAAGGCGATGACGGAGACAAGTACGCAGCGCTTTCTTCCAGGGAGGGGGAAGCCGGAGACTGGAAGCTCCCCCAAGAAATCAGGCTGCCGAAATTCACTCCCGAGCCGTCCCCTGAACGGTTCCGCCTCTGCCGTCGTTTGCCGCGAACGGCCGGGAAGGAATTTGCCGCCGGAAAGGCTTGCCGCGGGCGATTCCTGCCGCAGCCGATTCCTGAGGCGGGAAGCACGGGTTGCCGCATGCGCATGGTTTTTTGAAACGGCGCCGGCCGGAAACGTGCGGGCGGAACGCCAGTAGGGGGCACCGGACGCGGCACGTTACGCCGCCAGAGTGGAGGCGCGTTCAGCGGCGCGTGTCCGGAAAAAGGACCGCGGCGCGTCTCAAGAAGGGTGGTACCACGGTCTTTTCGTCCCTTGCGGATGAAAAGACTTTTTTCATGATGAACGACGTTTTGGCGACAGAAGGAGCGAAGACGCAATGAAAGAGCGACTGGAAGCGATGAAGGCCGAGGCGCTCGGCCGGCTGGCGGAAGCGTCCGATCCCGGACGGCTGAACGAACTGCGCGTCCATTATCTGGGCAAGAAGGGACAGCTGACGGAAATCCTGCGGGGCATGGGGTCGCTTCCGCCGGAGGAAAGGCCGGAAATCGGCCGCATCGCCAACGAGGTGCGGGCCGCCATCGAAGCGGTCATCGCCGAAAAGCAGGCCCGATTCGAGCGCGAGGAAACGGCGGCGCGCCTTGAGGCGGAGACCATCGACGTCACGCTGCCCGGCCGGGCGCCGCGGATCGGGGCGGTCCATCCGCTGATGAAGGTGCAGCAGGAAATCGAGGACATTTTCCTCGGCATGGGGTACGCCATCGCGGAAGGCCCCGAGGTGGAGACCGATTTCTTCAATTTTGAAGCGCTCAACATTCCGAAAAACCACCCGGCCCGCGACATGCAGGACACGTTCTACATCACGGACGAGATCCTGCTGCGCACGCACACGTCGCCGGTGCAAATCCGCGCCATGCGGGCGGCCGGCGGCCGGACGCCGCTAAAGATCATCTGCCCCGGCAAGGTGTTCCGGCGCGACGACGACGACGCCACGCATTCGTTCATGTTCCACCAGGTGGAAGGGCTCGTCGTCGGCCCGAACATCCGGATGAGCGACATGCTGGGCACGCTGCTGCAATTCGCGCGGGCGATGTTCGGTCCGCAGGTGACGATCCGGCAGCGGCCGAGCTTTTTCCCGTTCGTGGAACCCGGCGCCGAAGTGGACGTCTCCTGCGCGCAGTGCGGCGGGGAAGGCTGCCGGATGTGCAAGGGCACCGGCTGGCTGGAGATCCTCGGCTGCGGCATGGTGCATCCGCGGGTGCTGGAGCACGGCGGATACGATCCGAAGGAAGTGACCGGGTTCGCCTTCGGCATGGGGATCGAACGGATCGCCCTGCTCAAGTACGGCATCGACGACATCCGTCTCTTCTACGGTGGAGACGTCCGGTTCCTGCGGCAGTTCGCGAAGATGTGACGGCATGGGGACGAAGAAGCGGAAACGGCGGAACAAACGGCGCGAGCCAACAGACGGAAAAATGGCGCGAACGTCAATGAAGGCATGAACGGAAAGCGAGGCGTTGACCGGTGAACGTATCCTATCGGTGGCTGAACGAATATATCGATCTCACGGGCGTTTCCCCCGAAGATCTGGCCGAACGGCTCACCCGCGGGGGAATCGAAGTCGGATCGCTTGCTTCCCGCAATGAGGGCGTAAGCGGGGTCATCGTCGGGCTGGTGAAAACCCGCGGGCCGCACCCGAACGCCGGCAAATTGAGCGTTTGCGCGGTGGATGTCGGCCGGGGAGCCGATCTGCAAATCGTGTGCGGGGCGTCCAACGTGGCGGCCGGCCAAAAGGTGCCCGTGGCGCTCCCCGGCGCCGCCCTGCCCGGCGGCTTCCGCATCGGAGAGGCGGAGATCCGGGGCGTCAAATCCCAAGGGATGATATGCTCCGCCCGCGAACTCGGCCTCAATGTCAAGCTCTTTCCGAAGGAGCAGCAGGAGGGCATCCTGGTGCTTCCGGAGGACGCGGAAATCGGCGCCGACGTGGCGGAACTGCTGGAGCTGAACGACACGGTGCTGGAGCTGGAGCTGACGCCCAACCGGGCGGACTGCCTCAGCATGCTGGGCGTCGCCTACGAGGCGGCGGCGTTGACGGGGCGTTCCGTGCGGCTGCCGCAGACGGAACTTCGCGAGGAGGGAGACGACATCGCGGGGACGGTGACCGTCTCCGTGCTTGACCGGGATCTGTGCCCGCACTACGCGGCTCGCCACATCCGGGGCGTGCGCATCGGGCCTTCCCCCCTGTGGTTGCAAAACCGCCTGATGGCGGCGGGCATCCGCCCGATCAACAACGTGGTCGATGTGACCAACTTCGTCATGCTGGAATACGGCCAGCCGTTGCACGCCTTCGACGCGGCGAAGGTGGCCGGCGGCCGCATCGAGGCGCGCAGGGCGCGGCCCGGCGAGCGGATCGTCACGCTGGACGGGCAGGAGCGGGAACTTACGCCGGACATGCTGGTCATCGCCGACGCCGAAAGCCCCATCGCCATCGCCGGCGTGATGGGCGGAGCCAATTCCGAGGTAACGGAGGACACCGTCGACATCATCCTGGAATCCGCCCGATTCGACGCCGCCAGCGTCCGCGTCACGTCCCGCCGGCTGGGGCTCAGGACCGAGGCGTCCCAGCGGTTCGAGAAAGGCACGGACCCTTGGCGGGTGCGCGCGGCCCTGGACCGGGCGGCGGACCTGATCGCGCGTCTGGCGGGCGGCCGGGTGTCGAAGGGCGTGGCGGAGGATCTCGCGGATTCGCCGGAACCCCGCGTCGTGGAACTGTCCCTGGAGCGGATCAACCGGGTGCTCGGCACGTCGCTGGACGCGCTGGAGGTCGGCACCATCTGGTCCCGGCTGGGATTCGAGCATGAGCCGCTTCCGGGTCCGGCCTGGCGGGTGAAGGTGCCGACGCGGCGGCTCGACATCGCGCTGGATGTGGATCTGATCGAAGAAGTGGCCCGCCTGCACGGATACGACAAAATCCCGGCGACCCCCATCGAAGGGCCGTCCACGACGGGGACCCTTACCAAAGCGCAGGCCATCCGCCGCGAAATCCGCCGGGTCATGACCGGCGCGGGACTGCACGAGGCGGTCAGCTACGCCCTCACCTCGCCGGAAAGGGCGGCGCTGTTCCCCGATCTGGCCGCAGGTGTCCGGCCGATCCGGGTGGCGATGCCGATGAGCGAGGAGCGCAGCACGCTGCGCACGTCGCTCATTCCCAGCCTGATGGAAGCGGCGGCCAACAACCGCGCGCGCCACACCCGGGACATCGCCCTGTTCGAAATCGGCCGCGTCTTCCATACCGAAGAAGAAGCGCTGACCCGGCTGCCGGAGGAAAAACAGCGCCTGGCGCTGCTTGTCTCCGGATTGCGCCGGAGCGCCGAATGGCACGGTTCCGCGGAGCCCTATGATTTCTACGACGCGAAAGGGCTCCTGGAGACGCTGTTTGCGAGACTGGGCCTGTCCGGACGCATCGGGTACCGCGCCGCTTCGCCGGCGGGCTTCCACCCCGGCCGTACGGCGGCGATCGAGCTGCGCACGGAACGGGGGCCTGCCGTGATCGGCTATGTGGGGCAGCTGCACCCCGATCTGCAACGGGAGTGGGATTTCGCCGACACCTTCGTGGCCGAGGTGGAGCTTATGCCTCTGTACGAAGCGGCGGACGCGAGCATCACCTACCGTCCCCTGCCGCGGTTCCCGGCGGTGGAACGGGACCTTGCGGTGGTGGTGGACAGCGGCGTGACGGCGGCCGAACTCACCGCCTCGGTGACGGAGGCCGGAGGCGAATGGCTCGAATCGGTGCGCGTGTTCGACGTGTACACCGGCGAGCGTCTGGGCGCCGGGAAGAAGAGCGTCGCGCTCTCCATGGTGTTCCGCCATCCCGAACGGACGCTGACCGACGAGGAAGCGTCGGAAGCCCAGGCCCTCGTCCTGGCCGCCCTGGAGAAGACATTCGGCGCGAAACTGCGCGAATAGGGAGGAAAGCTGCAAATTCGCGGCGAATAATTCAGGTGATGCGAGCGTCGGGTCCTGACGTGGCGGGAATGGAGGGAAGGCCGTGAAGGATTCACGAACCCGCGTGACGGTCGAGATTTTTGGCCTGTCGTACACGCTGGCGGGCCATTCCAGCGCGGAATACATGCGGCAGGTGGCCGAACGGGTGGACGACCGGATGCGGAAAATCGCCGAAATCTCGCCGCGGCTGGATTTGCCCCGGGTGGCCGTGCTGACGGCGGTGAATTTCGCGGACGAATACCTCCGCTGCGCCCGGGAGATCGAACAGCTTCAGCGGGCGGATCTGGAACGCCGCCGGCTGGAGGAGGAAGTGCGGACCCTGCGGGAGCAGCTTGAAGTGACGGCGCGGCGCGCATCCGAAGAGGCGGACGCGCTCAGGGCGAAGCTGGAAGAGGAAACCGCGCGGATCCGGGCGGAGTACGAGCGGAAGCTGGAGGAGCTTGCGGCAGGCCATGTCTCGGAGATCCGCGAGCTGAAAGCCCGCTTTGAACAGGAAATCGGAAAACTTGCCGCAGAGCGCGACGGACTGGCCGCGCGGGAGAAGGAATGGACCGCCCTGCGCAGGTGGCTGGAAGGGGAAGTGGACCGGCTCGGCCGGGAAGCGTCCGACGCCCGGCGGCTGGCGGAAGAGCGGGAGCTCGCCCTGCGCGCCATGGAACGGGAAGGCCAGGACCGCCACCGGCGGATGGAGGAACGGCTGCGGGAAACGGAAGCGCTGCGGGAACGCGCGGAAACCCTCGAGCGGGAACTGGAGGAAGAACGGAAGAAACATGCGGCGCTTCAGGAAGAATACGCCAAGCTGAAGACCGAGTTCAACGAATGGATCGACATGCTGGAGCAACCGTGAAAGGCCGGGCGGAAGGCGGCGGATGAACCGCGGCCGGCCCGGACGAAAGACGGCGGTTTCCGGACGCCCGCGCTTCCGGAAACCGCCTTTTCCGCTTGTTCACAGTTTCAACATGGTTTTGCGGGTCAGGCTTCGGTATAATGGGATTGTTTGCAGCGTGGCATACATCCGACACACTGGTGATGGACATGTCCCCCAAAACCTATCGCCGGCTGACCTTCTGGACCTGGATCGGCATGCTCCTCGTCCTTCTGGGCGGCGTTCTGGTCACCAACACGGATTCCGGGCTCGGCTGCGGCACGGATTTTCCCCTCTGCAACGGGAAACCGCTGCCGGATCCGACACCGGAGTCGATCATCGAATACAGCCACCGGCTGGCGACCGGCCTGACCGGCTTTTTGATCGCCGCTTCCTTTGCCGCCACCTGGATGAGGCCGTTCCGATCGGCGGAATCGCTCGCCTATGCGTGGGGCCTCGTCGCCTTCACGGTGCTCCAGTCGGCCCTCGGCGCGGCGGCGGTCATGTGGCCCCAGTCTTCGGCGGTCATGGCGCTGCATTTTGGCATATCGCTGATCGCGTTCGCATTCTCGTGGCTGCTGGCCGACTACGGCCGGGCCGCCGCCCGGGCGGAGGCCGGCGGCAAAACGGATGAACCGCCGGGCCGGCCTTCGCGGCGGCCCGTTTCCCGCGCCATGGTCAGCCTGACCGGGTCCTTGCTGGCGTATTGCTATATCGTCGTCTATCTGGGCGCCTTCATCCGCCACACCGGTTCGGCGGGCGGCTGCGCCGGCTGGCCCCTGTGCAACGGCGAGATCATTCCCAGCCTGGAAGGAGAAACGGGCATCGCTTTCCTTCACCGGATGGCGGCGCTGGTATTGGTGGCGGGGATCGGCGCCCTTGCGGTTTTCGTCAACCATCTGACGGACGGAAGGCGGGAGCTGGCGGACCTCGCCCGCGGCGCTTTCGTGCTGGTGCTGCTGCAGGCGCTGAGCGGAGGCGTGCTGGCGCTGACCATTGACGAGGAAACGTGGTACGTGTTTACGGCGATGCTGCACACGGTCATCATTTCCCTGCTGTTTGGCCTCATGTCGCTGCTGTTTGTCCGGACCCTCAAGCTGGCGCGTTCGCCGGCGCCGGCCGCGGACAGCCGGTGAACCGCTCCGGGAAACCGCACGACGCGGGGCGGGGAATGGCAAACGGCAGGAGATGGAGGGAACGCGATGGCTTTCGCTTCGCTGCGCGCCTATCTGGAAGCGCTTCGCCGGGACGGCGACCTTAAGGTCGTGGAAGCGCCGGTCGATCCCGCGCTGGAAATCGCGGAGATCCATCGCCGGGTCATCCGGGAGGAAGGGCCGGCCCTGCTGTTCACCAACGTAAAGGGCAGCCCGTTTCCCGTGGTCACCAATCTGTTCGGCGCCGCCCGGCGGGTGGAACGGGCCTTCGGGCCGCGCCCGGAGCGGCTGACGGCCCGCATCGCGGCGCTGCCCGAAACGCTGCTTCCGCCCCGTCCGTCCGCCCTGTGGCGGGAAAAAGACCTGCTGTTTTCCCTTTTGCGGACCGGAACCCGCACCGTCCCGCCCCGCAAGGCGCCGGTGCTGGAAGCGTTTCGGGGCGAGCGCCCGCTGGAGGGCCTGCCGGCCATCACCTCCTGGCCGGAGGACGGCGGCCCGTTCATCACCCTTCCCCTGGTCTACACCGAACATCCGGACCGGCCGGGGCAGCACAATCTCGGCATGTACCGGATGCAGGTGTTCGACGGCCGAACCACCGGCATGCACTGGCAGATCCACAAGGGCGGAGGTTTCCATTACCACGAGGCGGAGAAAAAGGGAAAGGCGCTGCCGGTCACGGTGTTCCTCGGCGGCCCGCCGGCCCTCATCGCCGCGGCCATCGCGCCGATGCCGGAGAATGTCCCCGAGCTGCTGCTCGCTTCGCTCATCCTGGGCGGGAAACTCCCGATGACGAAAGACCCCCGGGGAGGACACCCCATTCCGGCGGAGGCGGAATTCGCCATCGCGGGCCGTGTGCCGCCGCATGAAAGACGTCCCGAAGGCCCGTTCGGCGACCATTACGGGTACTATTCGCTGAGGCACGATTTTCCCGTTTTTCACGTGGACCATGTCTGGCACAGGAAAGACGCCATATACCCGGCCACCGTCGTCGGCAAGCCGAAGCAGGAGGATTATTATATCGCGGAGTTTCTCATGCGCCTCCTGTCGCCGTTCTTCCCCCTCGTCATGCCCGGCGTCCGCGCGCTGTGGACCTATCCGGAGACGGGCGTCCATCCGCTGGCGGCGGCGGTGGTGCGGGAAAGCTACGCGCGGGAAGCCGTCGGGACGGCGTTCCGCATTCTGGGCGAGGGCCAGCTGTCCCTTACCAAGTTTCTCATGCTGACCGACCGATCCCTCGATTTGGGCGATTTTCCGCGGCTCCTGGAGACGGTGCTGGAGCGGTTCGATCCGGGCCGCGACCTTCTGGTGTTCGATCACACGTCGAACGACACGCTGGATTACACCGGTCCCCGGCTCAACCACGGCAGCAAGGCGGTGCTCGTCGGCGTGGGCGATCCCGTCCGCGAGCTGCCGGGCGTTTACGAAGACGGTCCGCTGCCGGGGGTGCGGGAAATCCGGGTCTATTGCCGCGGCTGCCTGGTGGCGGCAGGCCCCGCCTACCGGGAAGACCCGCAGCTTGCCGAACGGCTGGCGACGCATCTGCACGAACGGCGGTCGCCGTGGCCTCTGGTCGTGCTGACCGACGACGCGGCCGTCGCGGAAGGCCAGACGCCTTTCCTGTGGACGGTGTTCACGCGGTTCAATCCGGCGGACGACATCCACGCCGTGCGGGACATCGGCCGCCACCACATCGGATACCGCCTCCCCGTCGTCATCGACGCGCGGATGAAACCGGGCTATCCGGCGGAAGTGGAACCGGACGAAGACACCGTCCGCCTGGTGGACCGGCGCTGGAAGGAATATTTTGGTTCCTGAGCAGGCATCCGGTCGTCCACGATGCGGGACCCGCTCCCTGCCGGCCTTCGGGTTGAGGGGGCGGGTCCGTTGCGTTACAATGGAAAAAGGCGCGAACGGCCGAAGCGGGAGGAGAGACCGAATGCTGCGCTCCTTGTTGGGTGTCGGGAAAAACGAAAGCCGGGCGGATCCGTTCGCCGCCGATACGGTCCGGACCCTGGAAACGCTGGACCGGTTCATCGCCATGGCGTGGAAACACGCCGGACGTTCGGCAAGCCCGGGCGTCCGGAAGGCATCGTTCCGCAAGTATGCCCTTTGGGCGCAAGGGCTCAGGCGTTCCTACGTGGAATTGGAGGAAAGCCGTTTCGCCGCGGAATATTTCGCCTCCCGGCTTGCCGCCGGCAAGCACGTGCACGAACTGTCGCCGAAGGAACGGCTGGATTACGACCGATACATCTATTTTGACAAAAACGCTTACATCCGCATTTTCGCCATCCTCGACAAGCTCGGCAGCCTGATGAACGAGATGCTGCGCCTGCGCACGGAACGCGTCAAGTCGAGGTTTTCGTATTTTACCGTGCTGCGGAACATGCGGTACAACCGTCTGCACCCCGAACTCGCCTGGCGTCTGGGCGAAGTGAAGGATCGCCACCGGGACGCGATGGACCGGTTGCGCACGCGGCGCAACATGGAAATTCATTACATGAACGCCGAGTTTTACGACGACGTGCGTTACCTGACCCTGTGGGAAAAAGAACCGCTGGAAGATCTGGAGGCCAACATCGCCGATCTGGACGAAGGGTACGCGATGGTGTCGCACTCGCTGCGGCACTCGCTGTCCTACCTCATGAAGCGGATGGAAGAAACAAGGGCTGGAAAGGAGCCTGGCGCGTGAAACTGCTGGGGAAAACGGCGCTGGTGACCGGAAGCGCGAAAGGGCTGGGGAAACGAACAGCCCTCGAATTGGCGCGGATGGGCTGCGATGTGGCGCTCAACTACGTCACCAGCCGCCGCGAGGCGGAAGAGGCGCTCCGGCAGATCGAGAACCTGGGCCGCCGGGCGGTCGCCGTGCAGGCGGACGTGGCCGATCCGGACGGGGCGGAAAAGCTGATCCGCGAGGTCGAACGGGCGCTGGGGTCCGTCGACATCCTGGTCAACAACGCGGGTCCGTTCATTGCCGAGCGGCGGTTGTTCGCCGATTACGCCCCGGAGGACATCCGCCGGCTTGTGAGCGGCAACCTGATCGGCCCGATGCTGCTCAATCTCCTCGTCCTTCCCGGCATGCGCAGGAAGCGCTGGGGACGGATCATCCACTTCGGCTTCAGCCGGGCCGCCGAAGCGCCCGCCTGGCCTTACCGGTCCGTTTACGCGGCGGCCAAGGTGGCCCTGGTGTCCCTGACCAAGACGCTGGCGGCGGAAGAAGCGGCGAATGGGATCACGGTGAACATGGTCTGTCCCGGAGACATCCGGGGAGATTTCAAGGAGAAGGACATCGGCGAAGCGGCCGGCGGCGAAGGCGGTGCCGAAGCGCCGGGGGTCCGGCCGGGCACGGGGGAAGACGTCGCCCGGGTGGTCGCCTTTCTCTGCCAGCCGGAGTCGGATTTCGTAACGGGCAACGCCATCGAGGTTTCGGGAGGATTCGATCCCATCGCCAAGCTGAGCGCCCTGCTCAGGCAAATCTGAACGGATACGAAAAATCCCGCCCTCCCGCGCGGGGAATTCCCTTGACCGGGAAATCCCGCGCGGGGAAGGGCGGGATGCATGTTTTCCGCGGACGATCAGAACACTTGGATAACGTCCCGGATGCCTTCGACTTCTTCCATCAGCGCCCGCTCGATGCCCGCCTTCAGCGTGATCGTCGAGCTCGGGCAGCTGCCGCACGCGCCCATCAGGCGGAGTTTCACGACGCCGTCCTCCACGTCCACCAGTTCGACGTCGCCGCCGTCGCGTTGCAGGAAAGGACGCAGTTTGTCAAGCACGTCCTGGACTTCGTCGTACAGGGATTGCGACCGATCGCTCATGGTTTCTGCCGCTCCTTTCGCTTTCGGGTTAGCTTTATTATATTACAAATTAAACTGATTTCAAACTAGCAAATCCCGCCGCGCCGACCCCGCCGCTCCTAAGTTGGCGGCGATGCGCGTAATGAAGGATGGTGGCGATGCACATTATCGAATACTGCGTCAGCAACCTGGCGCACGGAACCGGGGACATGCTGCGCCGGCTGGCGGAGATGCCCGGCGTCGAGGTGATGGAATACGACTGCCTCGACCATTGCGGCGACTGCGCGCTGTTTCCGTACGTGCTGGTCAACGGGGAAATGGTGGCCGCCGCCACGGCGGAAGAACTCTGCGAAAAGGTTCTCGGGGCCATCCGGGATCACGAAGCCGACCGGGCCGCGCTGGACCGGCTGCTGGACGACTTGTAGCATGCCGGAGCGTCAGTCATATACGCGGATCTCGTTGTAGAACGTGTCCCGTTCCACCGGGATGCGCCCCGCGCCCTTGATCAGCCAGATCAGGTCCTCCCGCGTGAGCCCCGCCGGCGTCAGCGCGCCCGCGGAGTGGCTGACCCTCTCCCGCACGATGGTGCCGTGGGCGTCGGAGGCACCCATCGTCAGGGCCACCTGGGTCAGCTGCGTGCCGATGTTGATGAAGTAGGCCTTGATGTGCGGGAAGTTGTCCAGCATGAGCCGGCTGACGGCGATCGCCTTCAGGTCCTCGATGGCGGAATTTCTCCGGCGGATGCCGGCGTTCGGGCTGGCCGGCTGCATGGACAGCGGGATGAACACCAGGAAACCGCCCGTCTCGTCCTGCAGCTCGCGCAGATACATGAGGTGCTGCACGCGTTCCTCGACGGACTCGACCGCGCCGTACAGCATCGTGGTGTGGGTTTTCAGCCCCAGTTTGTGCGCCGTCCGGTGCACCTCCAGGTACTGCTCCACCCCCGCCTTTTCCACGCGCATTTTTTTCCGGTATTCCGCCGACAGGATTTCCGCCCCGCCCCCCGTCAGCGTCTCCAGCCCCGCGTCGATGAGCCGCTCCAGCACCTCCCGGTAGCTCAGCCCGGAGATTCGCGAGAAAAAGTCGATTTCCGCCGCCGTATAGGCTTTGATCGTGACGTTCGGGTAACGCCGTTTCAGCGCCCGGATGCATTCCACGTAATATTCGAAGGGGACGTAAGGGTTGTGTCCTCCCACGATATGAAATTCCCTTACGCCGGGATGAATATGCCGGTCGATGTACTCGAACATCTGCTCCGGCGTGAGCGTATAGGCGCCTTCCTCGTCGGGATCGCGGCGGAAATGGCAGAACGAACAGTGCGCTTCGCACACGTTGGTGAAGTACAGGCTCATGTTTTCGATGAAATAGACCTTCTTGCCGTTCATTCGCTGGTTGACCACGTCGGCCAGCTGGCCGATGGTCAGGATGTCGTCGGACTTGTACAAAAAAACGCCGTCTTCAAACGACAGCCGTTTTCCGCTCATCACCTTGTCCGCGATCTCGGCCATCCGTCGGTCCTGCGTTGCGATGGCGGCGAGCATGCCCCCGTTTCCTCCTTTGCCGATCGGGATTACAAATCGATTATACGCCTTGCTTTTCCATCCAGGCAACATCAAAAAATCGGCCCCTGCTTCGGCATCAACTTGTATTATAAGAAAAATATGGATAAGATAATAATAAAAAAAGGAGAAGGAGCAAGCGTATAGAATGAAACCACAAATATTGCCTCTTCAAGAACTGGAGCGAATGTCGGAGGAGGAAAAGCTGTCCGCGCTGCAGCAATACCGGGCGTTCTACACGATCAAGGAACTGACCCGGGAATGGGGCCTGTCCAACCCCATCCAATATTACATGTGGCTGAAAAAGCACAAACTTTACGATAAAGTCGTCCGCAGGGCCGACAAGTTCGATCCTTCGAAGGAGTGGAGACGCCTGAAGGAAGCGGAACGGCGGGAACGGCCGTCCGGCGTGCCGGCGGACCAGTTCCGTTACGGCCTGGACACGGAAACGACGGGCTTCGAGCTGTCCCAGGTGTTCCGCAAATTGGCCGATTTTCTGTACAACGAGAACGGACGCTTCCGCTGCCGCATCGAGCTCAGGGCGTTGCCGCAGGCCCAGTTCACGGAAGACGCCGAACGCGAAGAAGAAGCCGGAGCCTGACATCCGCACCGTACGCCGGCCCGCTGGCCGGCGTTTCTTCTTGCGTGCGAAGTTTTTGCCGGTTCCTTGTGGCGGGCGGCGAAGTGCAGTATACTGGGAGCAGACGGCATACTACGGGCAGGGTTTCTTTGCCCGGCGAAAGGGGGAACCGTCCATGATTCGCATTACGGACGCGGCGAGCGAGAAGATCCGGCAGCTCCTGGAAGAGGAAGGTTCGCCCGAACTGTTCCTGCGGCTCGGAGTAAGACCGGGCGGATGCAGCGGGTTTTCCTACGGCATGGGGTTCGACGACGAACGCCACGAAGACGACCGGCTCATGGAGATCAACGGCCTGAAGGTGGTCGTGGACGAAAACAGCTACCGTTTCCTTGACGGCGTCGAGATCGACTGGCGGGAGACGGCGATGGGCGGCGGTTTCACGATCCACAATCCGAACGCCATCGCCACCTGCGGCTGCGGCCAGTCGTTCCGCACCGCGGCCGAAGCCGGCAAGCCGGAGCAGTGCTGAGGCGCCGCAATTTCCGTTCAGGCTGAAAAATGCAGATTGCGACCTTCCGAGCGGCGGATGTGGACGAAGACCGCAAGGAAGGTATTTTTTTGTTTTTTTTGGGGTTTACGCCCCGCTCCGCCCCAGCTCCCGCACGAACCGGCTCAGCCGCTCGACGCCCGGCTCGATGTCACGCTCGCGGATGTTGCCGTATCCGAGCACGATCTGGTGCGTGCGGAATCCCCGGCGCATGCAGTAGTCCTCGACCGGATCGACGGCGACGCCGTATTCCCTGGAACGCGACCAATCCGGCGCTTCCCCGAGGAACGGAAACTCCACGAGGAGGTGCATGCCCGCCTCGTCGCCCCGGATGACGGCCCGATCTCCGAAATGCCGGTGGAGCGCCTCGATGAGCATCGCGCGCTTGTTGCGGTAGACGGACCGCATCCGGTAGATGTGCCGGTCCAGGTGCCCGTCCCGGATGAAGCGGGCCAGGGCGAGCTGCGGCTGAACGGGTGGGCGCAGATTCGCCAGTTCACGGAATTCGGCGAACGTCCCGGTCAGACCGCCCGGCAGCACGAGGAAACCGAGGCGCAAGCCGGGCGCGAGTGTCTTGCTGAACGTCCCCGCATAGATGACGCGCTCGGGCCCCAGCATGTAAAGCGGCGGAATCGGCACCCCCTTCAGCCGGAAATCGCCGTCATAGTCGTCCTCCACGATGTAAGAGCCGGCTTCTTCGGCAAGCCGGACGGCGTGGAGCCGCCGCTGGACGGGAAGGATGCAGCCGGTCGGATATTGATGGGACGGCGTCAGCACCATCAGCCCGTCCGGCGGAAGCCCCCCGATTTCGTGCACCCGCATGCCGGAGTCGTCGACCGGCACCGGCTCAATCCGGTAACCGGCCCGGCCGAAGATGTGTCCCGTGATCTCGATCGTCGGATCCTCAAGGAAGACGCGTTCGAACCGGGGCCGGAGCGCCCGGGCGATGAAGTCAAATCCCTCCGACGAGCCGTTCGTGACCATGATGCGGTCCGGATCCACCCGCATCCCCCGCGAACGGAGCAAAAAAGCCGCGATTTCGGCGCGCAGCGTTTCCTCTCCCCGGACGTCGCCGTAGTTTAAGCCGCAATCCTCCGCCGCTTCCTTCAGATAACGGGCCCATCTGTTGCGCGGAAAGCGCTCGAGATCCGGCACGCCGGGGGTGAAGCGGATCACGTCTTTCCGCGCGTCCCGGTTCTTCGGCGCGCCGGACGCGGCCGGGCCGGCGGTCCGGACGCCCGCGTCGGCGGGCCGGGCGGCGCGCGATACCTCGGACGCCGCTATGCCTTCGGCCACGTAGGTGCCGGACCCGACCCGGCCGACGAGGTAGCCTTCCGCGATCAACTGCTCGTACGCCTCGATGGCGACGTTCCGCGCGATGCCGAGTTCCTTCGCGAGATGCCGGGTCGAGGGCAGGCGCGTGCCCGGGATCATCCCGCCGGTCTCGATCAGACGCCGGATCTGGTCGCAGAGCTGGGCCGTCACGGGCCGCTCCGCCGTCCGGTCAATCGTAATGCCGAACAAGGCATTCCGCTCCTTTCCCGCCAAAGTGGTTCCATGAAAAACGATGAAAAGTGGCTCTGTAAACAACCATTTATCCCTGATTATAATGGGGCCGGAACGAACGGGAAAGGGGTTGGATGATCATGATGGAAGCGAAGAAACCAGACCAACCGGACAATGAAGTGAGCGCGCCCGGCTTCGGCTGCCGGCCGGATGACGGGCAGTTCCTGCATGACGGGCATCCCGACGGATACGGCGAAGCGGACGACAGCATGTCGATCCACGCCATTCAACGGACGCTCGAGCTCGGGATTCAATTTTTCTACCGGGCACATTGAGAAAGTGTTGGGCCGCGCGCCGAAAGGGCGTCGTCAGAAAGCGGTCATCGTGACGAATTAAAACAGGACCGGAACGAACGGGAAAGGGGTTGGTTGAACATGATGAAAAAGAAGAAACTGGGCCACACGGACATCGAAGTGAGCGCGGTCGGCTTCGGCTGCTGGCCGATCGGCGGGCAGTTCCTGCTCGACGGGCATCCGGACGGATACGGCGAAGCGGACGACAGCGTGTCCATCCGCGCCATTCAACGGGCACTCGAGCTCGGGATCCAATTCTTCGACACGGCGGACGTATACGGCACCGGGCACAGCGAGGAAGTGCTTGGCCGCGCGCTGAAGGGGCGCCGTCACGAAGCGGTCATCGCGACGAAGTTCGGCTTCACCTATGACGAAACGACCCGAAATGTATACTCGAAGATCGATGTGTCGCCGGACTATATCGTCCGCGCCTGCGAGCGGTCGCTGCGGCGGCTCGGCACGGACTACATCGACTTGTATCAGATTCACCCCGGATCCATGCCGGACGACCGGATCGACCCGGTCATCGAAACGCTGGAGCGGCTGAAGGAAAAGGGCTGGATCCGCGCGTACGGCTGGAGCACGGAGGACCTGGAGGCGGCCGAAAAGTTCGCCGCAAGGTCCGGGGTCGCGGCGTTCCAGCATCCGCTCAACGTGCTGGCGGACTCTCCCATGGTCGAGCTCTGCGCGCGGCACGGCCTCGCGAGCATCAACAACATGCCGCTCGCGATGGGCTTGCTCAGCGGCAAGTTCAACCGCTCGTCGCGGCTTTCGGCCGACGACGTGCGGGGCAGCGTGCACGCCTGGGTCCGCTACTTCAGGGACGGCCGGCCGGTGCCGGAATATCTCGACGCACTGGACGCGATCCGGGACGTGCTGACCTCCGGCGGACGCACGCTCGTGCAGGGCGCGCTCTCCTGGATCTGGGGACGCGGCGAACACACGGTGCCGATTCCGGGCATCAAAAATCCGGCGCAGGCGGAAGAAGCCGCGGGGGCGATGGAATTCGGCCCGCTCACGCCGGAGCAAATGGCGGAAATCGACCGGATCCTGCGGAATCTGAACGCGGAAATGAGCCGCGCGGGATGAAGGAGACCGCCTTCGCCCTGTCCTTGCGGTTCGAACAAAACACGGAGACCCTTCCGGCGGGATCATGACCGCGGGAAGGGTCCCTTTGGTTTCGTTTTTGTTTCAGGCGGACATCCGCCGGTGCACGGCCAAAAGCATCCTGCTGAAACGGCCGATATCCCAGGCGGCCCGGCCGATGAACAGGCCGTTGACGTTCCGCCGGTCCAGATACGTTTCAAAGTTGCTTTCGCTGACGCTGCCGCCATAAAGGATCGGGATACGGTGACCGGATTCTCCGAACAGGGCGGCCAGCAGGCGGCGGATACACCCATGCACATCTTCGACGTACCCGGGTTCGGCGGCGACGCCACCTGCGCCGATGGCCCATACGGGCTCGTAGGCGATCAGCACCTGCTCCGCTTGCTCCCGGCTGAGTCCGGACAGGCCGATTTTCAGCTGGATGGCCAGCACCTCTTCCGTGATTCCGAACTTCCGCTGTTCGGCGGTTTCCCCGACGCAGACCAAGGGACGCAGGTTGTGGCTAAGCGCCGCGTGGACTTTGCGGTTGATATCCGCATCATTTTCGTTGTAATATTGCCGCCGTTCCGAATGGCCGAGTTCGATCAGGTCAAGGCCGATTTCGGCCAACATCCTCGGGGAAATTTCTCCCGTGTAGGGCCCCTCGTCTTCCCAGTGCATGTTTTGCGCGCCGAGCCGGACGCGGGAACGCGCCATCAGCGTTTTCAGGGCATGGAGGTGCGTATGGGGAGGAATGACGAACAACTCGATGTCCGGGTGCAGGTTTTCGGCTACCCGCATGAGCTCGCTGCAGTATGCCTGCCCTTCCGCAAGCGTCTTGTGCATTTTCCAGTTGGTGCCGATCCAGAGTTTGCCGACCCGGGCGTCAGGCGCCATGCCGTTCCACCCATTCCCGCATGGAACGGAAGATGATGGACACGGACACGGCACCGGCATCCGGATGGCCGATGGCACGGGCTCCAAGGGTTTTGGCGCGGCCGAACTTCGCTTCGTACCCCTTGCTGTTTTCGGCCCCCCGTGCGGCCTCTTCTTCCGCACGCCGCAGCGCTTCCAGCAGATCGTCCGATCGCGCGGCGCTTTCCTTCAGGGCCCGAACGGCAGGCTCAAAGGCGTCGATCATCGTTTTGTCTCCAACATCGGCCTTTCCCCGTTCCTTGACGGCCGCAAGCGCCCGTTCCATGATCTCGGCCAGGCTTCCGGCATCCAGCCGTGTGA
This sequence comes from Paenibacillaceae bacterium ZCTH02-B3, assembly GCA_002159065.1. Classification (GTDB taxonomy): domain Bacteria; phylum Bacillota; class Bacilli; order Paenibacillales; family Paenibacillaceae; genus ZCTH02-B3. Next base: position 52,000 of record LZRV01000115.1, read on the forward strand.
GCGGCTCCATGCCCTTGATTCCGCCGGCGAACATCGTGCCGAAGATGATGCCGGAAGCGCCCCCCATCGTGCTGATCATGGTCATGCCGACCGTTTTGAAAATATCATTGATCGAAGCAAAGGTGCCGTTCCTAAGCTTTTCGTTCGCATTGGCAAAGCCGACCTCCATGCCCACGCCGTGGTCGCCGTCGCCGATGGCGCTGTCTAATTCCGTCAGGTACGGCTTGCTTTTGATCATCTGTTCTCCCGTGTACAGGAACATATCGCGGGTCTGTTCCACGTTCAGACTGCTGGTCATGCCGCATCGCTCCCGTCAGCGCTTCCTCTTTTGGTAATACGGGGTGTACGCCGGTTGGTCGTAGAAGTGCTTGAGCTCATCGTCCAGCCTCATCAGCGTGATGGACATGCCGCCCATCTCCTGGGTGGTGCACAGGCTGCCGACGTCGGTGTCATAGACGGAAATGCCCTTGTCTCTCAGCACCTGCGCCACCCGGCGGTTGACGATCAGAAGCTCCATCAGCGTCGTGGACCCGAGTCCGTTGATCAGGACCACCACTTCGTCGCCGGCCCGGAAAGGCAGATCCGCCAGCAGGAGGTCCATCATGTGGTCCACGAGCCGGTCAGCGGGCTGCAGCTTCTCCCGCCGGATGCCCGGTTCCCCGTGGATGCCCATGCCGAATTCGATTTCGTCATCGGGCAGGGTGAATGTCGGCCGGTCGGCCCCCGGCAGCGTGCCCGGCGTCAGCGCAATGCCGATGGAACGGGTATTGTCGTTGGCCTTCCGGGCCAGCCGCTCGACCTCCTCCAGCGGAAGGCCCGCCTCGGCGGCCGCTCCCGCGATTTTGAACACCATTACGTCTCCGGCGATGCCGCGGCGGTCATGGATCCGGTCGGACGGTGCCGAGGCGACGTCGTCGGTGATCCGGACGGTCCGGGTCTCAATGCCTTCCATTTCGGCCAATTCGGCCGCCATGTCGAAATTGAGCACGTCTCCCGCATAATTGCCGTACAGGTAAAGCACGCCTTTGCCGGCGTCTACGGCCTTGGTGACCGCCAGCACCGTATCCGGCGGCGGAGCGGCAAACACGTTGCCCATGGCCGCGCCGTCCGCCATGCCTTCTCCGACGAATCCGATAAACAACGGTTCATGGCCGGATCCGCCGCCGATGACAATGGCGACCTTGTCCTTTTTTTCTTTGCGGACGACGCCGTTGACGTTTTCCAGCATCCGGTAATCGCGGCCGTATGCCGCGATAAACCCTTCGATCATTTCCCGCACGACATGTTCAGGCTGATTGATCAGTTTTTTCATGATGCATCCCTTCCTTAAGTCCGGTCATGAAATGGGCCCGTTCCGGTTCGCCGTCTCTATTCCGTCAGCCAGCCCGCCGGCACGGTGACGAGCTGCGGGAACAGGATGAAGAGGACAAGCACCACAAATTCCGCCGCAAGGAACGGCAGGACTCCCTTGACGGTCTGGCCGAATTTCATCCTGGAGACGCCCGCGACCACATTGAGCACGGTGCCGACGGGCGGCGTCAGCAATCCGATGCAGCAGTTAATGATGAACACGACGCCAAAATAGATCGGATCGATGCCCGCCATCTTGATAATCGGGAACAGAACCGGCGTCATGATCAGCACGATCGGCGTCAGGTCCATGGTAGTGCCGATGATGAGAACCAGCGCATTAATCGCGAGCATGAGCAGGAGCTGATTGTCCACGAGCGGTCCCAGCATATCCGCAATTTGCAGGGGAATGTTGGCCAATGTCAGCATGTAGGCCAGCACCATGGACCCTGCAATCAGGAACATGACCGTGCTGGTGGACTTGGCCGCGGACACCAGGCACTGGTACAGCGTGCGGAGTTTGATGTTCCGATAGATGAAGGTGCCTACGAACCAGGCATATGCCGCCGCCACGATAGCCGCTTCTGTGGGTGTGAACCAGCCGAGGCGAAGACCGCCGATGATCAACACCGGCAAAAGCAGCGCCCAGAAGGATTCCCTGAGCACCTTCCAGCGTTCCGGCCAGGTTTTTTTCGGCAACACCGCACCTTCCTGTTTCCGGCTCTGCCACCACCACACGACCGTCAGGGCGGCCGCCAGCATGAGCCCGGGGAAAATGCCCGCCATGAACAGTTTCGTGATGGACACGCCGCTGGCCACGCCGAACATGATGAACGGAATGCTGGGCGGGATGATCGGCCCGATGACGCTGCCGCCCGCTACCAGACCCGCCGCCTGTTCCTTGCGGTAGCCGCAAGCGGTCATCATCGGCACCATGATCGCCGCCAGTGCGGCCGCATCGGCCACGGCGGAACCGGACAAACTGGCGAAAAGGACCGCCGCGATGATGGTCACGTATCCGACGCCGCCGCGCAGGTGGCCGACAAACGCGGCGGCAAGGTCGACGATTTTTTTCGACAGCCCGCCGGCCGTCATGAATTCCCCTGCCAGCATGAAGAACGGGATGGCCATAAGGGAGAAGTTCTGAATGCCGGAGATCAGATTGAGGGCGACTATCTGGTCGTCCAGCATGTTCATGTGCACCATGATCGCCATGGCGGCCAGGATCAGGGCGAACGCGATGGGAATGCCGAGCAGAATGGCAATGATCAATGTAATGGCAAATACCTGAATCCGTGATCGTCCGCGGATAGTTTCGGAACCCGGTTTCTGAAACCGGTAATTTTAGTCATTTTTTCTGTGATGGTCGTAAGAACTGGCTTTTTACGATGGCAGAAGGACGCATCATAGCTTGTCAATTCAAATCTATGAATGCCAAACAGACCTGGCGGACGACAGGTCGTTCCAAAGCGTCTCCTGCATCATGCCCGTGTCATGCAAACGCCCGGTAAACCCTCTCCAACACCGATGACCAGGGACTGTGCTTTCCGAAGTTCAAGTATAGACAGCGCGCATGTCGAACAAGCCGGACAGCCATGTAGATGATGTTTTGAATAACGGTTCGGATTCGGCGGCGTTGCACGTTGCCGCGAATCGGTGCGTCGTCTTTGCGCAGGCTTTCCTGACCGATGATGCGCAGCAGATTGTAGGCAAACACGCCTGCATGCAGTACGAGATTATTCGTTGCAAATTTTCCGGCCGGCAACCGCTCCAGATCGAGATCCGTCTTGATTTCGCTGTGAAACTGTTCGCTGGTGGCGT